>DASUUR010000036.1:0-6651 GCA_036373975.1 Saccharimonadales bacterium (SeqCode) | reverse complement strand
GTTGAGGCCGATGCGCTGGGTGGTGAATCACCAAACTTCGGCGACGTCCCCATGAGCGCCCTCCTTCATGCGGCAAAAGTTTATGGCGCAGCAAAGGACGGCCAACAATTTGGTATACGCTCCGCCACTGTTGGCTACAATTATCCTTCAGTCAAGGCCTGGAAGGACCTCGCAATTTCGCGCGCCGGTGCCGGTGGTAGCCAACGCTTTTACGAAGCAGAGGGGATAACAGTATTTGAAGGTGCAGCTCATTTTATTAGCCCGCATGAAATAACAATAAATCGCCGGCACCTCTCTGCCTCATATTTTTTGATTGCAACCGGCGCGCATTTGCTCATGCCACAAGTTATTGGTCTCGATAAAATCCCACACCTTACCCCCCGCACGGCGCTCGACATAATTCGACCACCTAAGTCAGTATTTATTATCGGTGGTGGCGCAACGGGTGTCGAATTTGCGCATCTTTTTAGTACATTTGGCAGCAAAGTACATATTGCTGAGGTCGCCCCCCGCCTATTGCCGCGTGAAGACGATGAAGTGAGTGAGCTTGTTGAGCGAATATTCGACAGCCAAAAAGGTGTAAGCGCCCTAACGAGCAGCCGGGTTATCAAGGTTGCCCGTGAAGGTATTATGAAGCGCGTCACTTATATCCGTGGTGACCGTGAGATATCAGTTAAAGTTGACGAGATATTGGTTGCCGCCGGGAAACTGCCGACTGTAGATATTGGCCTCGAGAACGCCGGCATTCACTATACGCCAAAAGGCATTGAGGTAAACGAGCATCTGCAGACTAGTGCAAAGCATATTTATGCTGCCGGTGACGTACTTGGCCATACCATGTATACCCATGTTGCCTTGCAAGAAAGCCGCGTGGCCGCGCATAATATTTTGCACCGCGATAAACTGAGCCCTAACTACAAGGCCGTTCCGCGAATTACCTACATAGTGCCCGAGATTGCTTCGGTCGGCCTTAGCGAAGACGACTGCATAAAACGTGACCTCGCTATTAATAAAGCCACCGCTCCTATCAATATTATCGGCCGGGCCAACACAACCAATACACGTGATGGATTTGTTAAAATAATCACAGATAAAAAAGGCATTATTTTAGGCGCTACCATTGCTGCGCCATGCGCAGGCGAGTTAATTCATGAGCTTACATTGGCAATACAGCACAATCTTACTGCCCAAGATGTTGCCTACACCATGCATGCTTTCCCTACATGGAGCGAAGCAGTCCGGGTTGCCTGTAGTAAATTGTAGATAAACAAAAACTCGATCAAAGGATCGAGTTTTAACTATTCAACATGGTAGCGGGGACAGGATTTGAACCTATGACCTCGTGGTTATGAGCCACGCGAGCTGACCAGACTGCTCCACCCCGCGGTATATCACTTTGTATTGTATCACTCCTCTTGAATAAACACAAGAGGTATATTGACATTAAGCTTATATCGTGTATAATTTGTTTTAAAACCACAACAATTAGAAAGTTGAGGTCGTTCCATGTTCAGTGGCGCTTTGGCTCCCTTGCTTGTTCCCCTCTCGGTTCGAGAGATCGTGAGTGCTGTGGCGATGATCGGTCTGGGTCTCGCTGTCGCGGTTGGTGTTGGCTTCGCCGCCCGCCGCGCCCACTCCTACGGCAGGCACTCGGCTTGAGGAAAAGACGCCCAACAAGGCTGAGCGAAGCACCCGCTTCGTTCAGCCTTATCTTTTTGGCTCTTTCTCGGCAAAAAAGAACGTTACCCACTGCTGAAAGTTGCTTGGAAGTACAGCCGTTACACTTTTTTGCACCCCTTTCGCTGTATCGGTGATGCCATGATTAGGCAACAACAGTAAGTGCTCGCCTGGCTTGGCCTTTCCTAAATGTTCGCGAGCAGAGAGTTCAAGATATTCGCTACTGGCATAGTATCGCCGTTGGAACTCAAGGCTTTGCGTTTCAAGACCAAGTAGTTCGATCTCACGCTGGTTAGTAGTTACTTCTTGCTGCAGTGTAAAATTCCGCTGCAAGGCTTCCATCGTGCCCCAAATCCAACTTAGGGTAAGCAAAAGCGCCGCTAGCAATATAGCGTTATTAAGCGTGGCGTACTTTTGCAGATGTTTAAACATGTTTATTTTTTAGGCTTGTACTTATATAGTAGCTTATCTGTCACGGTCGCTCAACAGCGAAAGTAATACGCCATTCGTCCAGCCAAAGCCATCTTGCAGTTCGTATTCCCCACCACCCGCAAGGTTAGACGTATCCAACACATTATATTTCTCAACCATTTTGGTGTTTACATCGTAGCAAGCAAGATTGGTGGCAATCCAGCGCTTCTTGATTTCATCTGCAAGTTTGTGATGTTCGTAGCGGCGTAGGCCAACAATTGTCGTCCACTGCAAAGGCGCCCAACCGTTTGGTGCGTCCCACTGTTGGCCGCTCTCGACATCGGTAGTGACGACCCCACCCGGTTTTAAGAATTTCTTTTCGACTACCTTGCGGACTTTTGCAGCTTCTGAGCTAGTGGCAACGCCAACATATAGCGGAAAGACGCCGGCCAGAGTATAAGCCGGTGTTTGTTTTTGGGCGACAAAGTCGTAATCAAAGTAAAAACCCTTCTTGTCCGACCAGCAGTAGGTGCGAATGGCTTCGGCTCGGCGCTGAGCGCGGCGGCGGAAGCGTTTAGCAAGCAGGCTTTGGCGAAGGTAGTCGTAGGTATCGGCAATTGTATTTTCCAGATCATACAGCAGGCAATTGAGATCAACCGGAATAATCTCGGTGGTATGGATGGTTTCGATGCTCTTGCCATCGCGGAACCAACGGCTAGAATAATCCCAGCCAGATTCTGCCCCGGCGCGTAAATCGAGGTAAATTCTACTCGCGCTGCGGTCGTGCGCGGCATGGGCAGTTTCAACGTCTTCTTTGTACGACTCCGGGCGTGGAGTACGCTTTTTATCGTAGTATCGGTTTAAAATGGCGCCATCTGGCAGCAATACAACTCGCTCAATGGCCGGATTTTTTTCGCTGAGATCCTTGGAGCCCTTCATCCAAAACCGGTATTCACTGAGCATATACGGCAGATAGCTTACCAGGGTAGACTTACCCTTTTTATCAGCCAACAGGCGGACCATGGCCGCAAAGAACGGCGGCTGTGAACGGCTTAGTAAATACGTACGATTCGCAGTAGGAATAAAGCCAATTTTACGTATTAGAAAGGCGTAGTTTTTCATCATGCCCTCAATTTCATCGTAGCGATCAGCCGTGGCCAACCCGAGCATAATGAAATAGGTATCCCAGTAGAACTGCTCGCTAAAGCGGCCGCCCGGCACAATATACGGGTACGGTAGGGTCATGAGCGACCCGCGCTGCTTGTAATTTGAGCGGCGCAGCACCGACCAGAGTTCATTAATGTGTTGTTCAGGCGTATTGCTGGGGTTTGCCCTGTAGGTTGCTTCGGCCTGGTCAATATATTGCTGGAAATGGCGCTGCACAAATACCCTGAGATCAAAATCCGGGCGTAAACGCTGCGCTTTGTACAGTTTTAGAATTTTACGCATCCGCGCACCGGGCACGAGGTCGACAAATGTTTTACCATCAGCATGAACGCGCCGCAACTGAACATCTTGAAATAGTTCGCCCAGCAGCTCGTCGGGTGGTGCATCGGGGCGCAGCAAACCACTGCTCACTTTAGTTATATGTGGGCGAAGTTTTTTTAGTGCCAAAAAGGACTTGAGGAATGCAACTGGTTTCATATATATTTTCGAGACAAGGTAGTAACTCTAATTATACGGGCCCTGGCCCAGCATACAAGCCTATTTTGTGGCGTGAACGCTTTTGGTTTGGTATACTACTACTGTTCTAAATATACGGGGGCGTAGCTCAGTGGTTAGAGCAGTCGGCTCATAACCGATTGGTCACTGGTTCAAGTCCAGTCGCCCCCACCAGATTGGAATTCATTCAAAGCAACTAATGACGCAAACGGCTCTTTCAAGGAGTACTGTGTCATTTTTTGTTGGTCAAAATGGAGTTTCAAAAACAAATTACTAACAATAGCATCCTTTTGAAACACATCTGCGGCCTTTAGCTTCTCGGCCATTGCGCCTAGTACTGTCTTAAACTCCTCCTTATCAATAACAGGAAGGGTGCTACGCTCAATACTGCGCCGGCACTTATCTATAAGCTGCTCTTGCTTCTGAATTAACTGTGAGGCCTCTGAGATCTGTTCACTAATTGTTTGTCTCGCGCGCTCGTCATTAACCACTGAAAGACTTGAAGAAAGATCTGTGATCTTCTTCTCATAGCCACCCTTTGTCGTCCTTGCTCTCGCTAGCTCACTACGTAACTGTGTTCTCGCGCTAGCACTATATGACTTAATCTCTTTCAAATACTCGTCATAGGCATTATCAGGAAGATCAACAAGCTTCTGCTTAATTATCCTGTCGATCTCGCTAAATACGAGCTTACCCCTAATACTCCTATATCCTCGCTCCCTCGGACACTCTTTATTTAGGCAACGATAATTTAGGCGAGAGATGCCATCTCTTCCCGTGGAGTGCCCCACTTGCATAGGCCTATCAAACTGGCAAACGTCACAGAATATCAGATAGCGAAGAGGCAAAAATGGCTTACGTTTCTGTCTGCTAGTGCGCCTCCTCGTCTTGCCTAATTCCTGAACCGTGAAGAATAGGTCGCGATTAATCATCGGTTCGAACGGAATGGGTGCTTCAACTAAGTCTATAGTTTGGCCGGCTTGTGTTAGCTCGCCATAGTAAAAAGTATCTTTAAAGATATTGCTTAGCGTGCTGTCGTTCATCACAACCGCAACATGCCCACCCTGCTTAGCAACGTATTTCTCATAGCCCTGGGAATTGATAAAATCGCAGATTTCTTGCTGGTTTCTACCCTCAGCTCGCATACGCCATGCCTTTTGCATGATTGTAAAGTTATCACCGTCTTTACGATATATGCCCTCGGAGTCACGAATATAGCCATGCTTCGGAGTACCGCCTGATTTATAATCGCGCAAATTGCCCCTTACCCCTCGCGTAACCTTGCTCGAAAGGTCATCGGAGTAATGCTTACTGAATACAAAGAGCATACCTAGGAGCATTTTTCCATTAGCGTCATTCGAGAACTGGTGGGATACAAAGCGAATATCTTTAATAGCGCTCGTATCGAGCATATGGATAATCTTACCCGCTTCCACCATATTGCGGGCAAGTCGATCAGGATGCCATGCAATAATCGCGTCAAACTCTTTAGTCTTGATGCGCCTGAGCATCTTCTTAAACTCTTCACGCTTGTTAGGGATCTTAGCGGACTTATCCTCTTTAATAATATCAATGACATTCAGCCCTAATCGTTGTGCCAACTCTCTGCAGTCACGTTCTTGGTCGGGAATTGACCTAACCTGTCTCTCCGCCCCTTCGGTGGACTTTCGAAGATACATAACGTATCTGAGCTTTCTTAAGTCAAGCTCCTGTTCATCATACATATTTCAATACTAACATCAGTTTACAGAATAATTCTTCCGCCGTTGTTATCGTCTATAGACTCTTCATTTGTTTTAGCTTCAGGTGCCGATGTATCTATTTCCTCTAAAACTTCTAATAGGCCTACAAGACCACTTAATTTAATTGGCTGAATAAGAGAGACGGACATCTCTAGACTCCTCAAAGCAAATAACGCTCTAATTAGTCCGCGAGTAAGCACCGTTTTTTGCCGAGTCCGTTTCTCGTTTTACTTACAATCTACGAGTATGCTTTAGCCGTTCTTTTTAGCGGTTCCGTCTCCGCAGCTCCTACGTAAATACGGCAAATTGTTAATGCCTACTATTATATCGTATTTTTCTTAATTGACCGAGTGGATAATAGTAAGCTTCACATTGTCCGCGTCTTGCACTAAGCTACCAACTTTGAATGCGTCAACCGATAGGCGATCTTCGGGCTTTTTAGGGTTAAGCGGTTCAAACATGTCTGAGGCTTTGCCATTCATATCTGTAAAGATCTGTTTTTCAAATACGGCTTCAACTTCGTATCCTTTACTTTGCAGGTCTTTGTAGGCTATTAAGCCTTCTTTGTTCTTGTAATCATTCACCTTCAGTATTGGCAGTGCAGACTTATCAGTTTGGCTTGTCCGCTCTGTTTTAGGGCTAGAGCTGGTGTTAGGTGTTTTGTTATCGTCTGTGCGACCCAACGAACCGATACCTCCAAGAACGATGATCACAGCTACCCAGAACCACCATTTTTTAAATATTTTCTTGTCTTTCATAGAGGTCTCCGCTTTGCCTTAGTTTTTTATTAGCGGGATCCATAAAAAAGGACGACCCGCAGGTCGTCTAAAACCAGTATCAGCTTACGCCAAATACTTTACGCGAGTCGCCCATTTTAAGGCATAAACACGCGAAGTGCGTTAATTGATACTGGTTTTAGACATGCTTATTATACAGTTTTTATTAAATGAGAACTAGGGCTAAAACGGCTAGCAAAGAATCAGTATCTTTCGCGCTCAGAAAGCGCTGTCAGGATCGTTCCCGAAAATTTGGTAATTATACAGAGGAGTCTATTCAACAGGAATCGAGAAGTGGGTGCCCCCATTACCTAATAGAGTGAACATCCTTGATTAAATATCAATTTCTTTAATGGAGTGTAGTTCACTCATAAATCTACTAG
>DASUUR010000035.1:0-9444 GCA_036373975.1 Saccharimonadales bacterium (SeqCode) | reverse complement strand
CCCATACTACTGCTTTTGAGCGGTCCTGTGTATAGTAATGTGTTACTGCGAATTGGCGGATCTTTGTTATTTGCTGTCCTGGCGGCCGCCTTCTTGCTGCCGGTCTTTGCGCCTGTTGTCCAATTCGACGAAACGAGTGCGGCAATTGCTTTTATAATCGAGAAATACGAATCAATGATTATCGTAGTGGGGCTGGCGCTTGGCATGGTGGATGTGCTAATGACACGCTACCACAAGAAGCCTCGTCGTCGCTCAGAACATTGACAAACGGCGGTCAAAAATGGTATTGTCTTTTCTGAGCAATATTTGCGGGACCATAGCTCAGCTGGTTAGAGCACCTGCCTTTTAAGCAGGGTGTCCTGGGTTCAAGTCCCAGTGGTCCCTCCAGAAATTATTATGTAAAACGTCACCTGTGTGGTGGCGTTTTATTTTGCGATGTATTCGTAGTTGCTATTTTTAGGGAAATTGTGACACGCTTGGCGCGTGCAAGAAGAAGCGAGAAATAGGCGACTACATCCATCACTTTTGATTGGATGGATATGCGTTGGGGTACTGGGCGGTGTAGTGGCGGCGCAACATATTCAGTGCGATTGGCCATGGCTGATTGCTGCACTCGTGCTTTTGGTGGTTGCTTTTGCTTTGGCGCAGAAGTGGACGATTATTTTATGTATTATTGGCGTGGTTATCTTCGGGGTGTGGCGCGGGGGTTTGGAGATTTTACGATTGGATGGTGCCGCATCGTTCATAGATAAGCAGGTAACAGTCGATGCTTTTATTAGTGATGACCCAGAGTACGGGAGTAAGGGTGAACAAAAGCTGCGCTTGCAGGGCGCCACAATCAATGGCTACCAGGTTCCCGGGAGGGTGTGGACAAGCTCTCATACGATTACCGATGTCAAACGCGGCGATAAAGTAACGCTCGAAGGGAAGTTACGAGAGGGGTTTGGACCATTTAGCGCCACTATGTCGTATGCTGTGCTCAAAAGCGCAGAACGGACATTTGGGAATGACCCGGGCCGAGTGGTGCGGGATTGGTTTGCGGCCGGGATCCGTAATGCAATTGCTGAGCCCCAAGCAAGTTTGGGCGTTGGGTATTTGGTGGGACAAAAAAGCGCATTGCCCGATGAGTTAAACGAGCAGCTACGCATTGCTGGCTTGACCCATATTGTTGTGGCGAGCGGCTATAATTTGACAGTCTTAGTGCGGTTTGCGCGGCGGCTGTTCAGCAAACATTCTAAATACCTGTCGTTTTTTACGGCGGCCGTCATGATAACTGCTTTTGTGCTGGTGACTGGTTTTAGCTCAAGTATGTCACGCGCAGCGCTGGTGGCAGGCTTGAGCCTTGCAGCTTGGTACTATGGCCGCTGTGTGCACCCAGTGCTTTTGCTCGTATTCTCGGCCGCAGTGACTGTATGCGTGAACCCGTTCTTTATATGGGGTGATATCGGGTGGTATTTATCGTTTGCGGCATTTGCTGGGGTGTTACTTTTAGCGCCACTAGTAACACATGCTATTTGGAAGGGGGCGAAGCCCGGTATGGCGGCTCAACTGCTTATCGAAACTTCGGCGGCTCAAATTACTACATTGCCTATTATTCTTTTAAATTTTGGCACTCTATCTTTGGTGTCGTTGCCGGCAAACTTATTGGTGTTACCGCTTGTTCCTTTGGCGATGCTGCTAACTTTTATCGCCGGTTGCAGTGGGCTAGCGGTGCCACTCATCGCTGGCTGGTTTGGTGCGCCCGCCGAGGCGGTGCTGGAATACATGACTACTGTTATTGAGTGGGTGGCGACTCTTCCGGGCGCTCAAGCACAGGTGGCATTTGGGCCGGGGGAGCTTATAGCGAGCTACGGTTTGATATTGATCGGCATGTGGATGTTGTGGCGCAAAACTCACCATAGCTTTAGGGGTGATAGTATTGTGGAATAGTTGGTATAATAAGGAAAAGTAGACGATACAGGAGCGACAATGTCCGGACATAGTAAGTGGTCAACTATTAAGCGCCAAAAGGGCGCCAACGATGCAAAACGTGGGGCGATTTTTACCAAAATTGGTAACCAGATTGCAATTGCGGCACGTGGTGGCACGGATCCAGCTATTAACTCAACGCTGGCAATGGTGATCGACAAAGCCAAGGCGGCTAACATGCCAATGGCTAATATTCAGCGCGCAATTGACAGGGTAGCCGACAAAAGCGCCGCGGTGTTAGAGGAGATTACTTATGAGGCGTATGGTCCTGGCGGGATCGGCATAATTATTGAGTGCGCTACCGATAACCGAAACCGAACCTTTCCGGAGGTTCGCACAGCAATAACCAAGAATGGTGGTACGGTTGCAGAGCCGGGGAGTGTGGCATTCCAATTTGCACGTAAAGGGGTTATTCGGGTGGCAGCCAGTGGTGAGGAGGCATTGCTTGCGGTGCTCGATGCTGGCGCAGAAGATGCTGTCGAAGAGGACGGTGAGATCGTAGTGTACACTGATGCTCGTGACCTGGCAAAGGTTCGTGAAGCGCTTGTCGCAGGCGGCATAGTAGTTAAGGAAGCTGAATTACAGTATGTCCCAAACAGTACCATCGAAGTAAGTGACCCAGAAGTTGCCCGTAAAGCTATGAAAATTATGGACGCGCTTGATGACCTTGACGATGTCGTGAATGTTCATAGTAACTTTGATATTGTTGCATAAAATTCGCGCTTGACATGATGGGCGTAGCTGCTGCAGAATGTAGCCACATTTAACCAGAAAGGCAGTTATGCGTCCGATTATTGCTTGTATGACAAGTGTTATTTTGAGTGTGCTATTTTTTGCCGAGACATTAGCGGCGGTACCAAAAGTAACGGCGCCGGTAACTGCGCAGCCGACGAATCCGCCAATTGCTATTACTTCGTTCGGGGCAGAGGCAGTGTTGCAATTCGTAGAATTGTATAACCAGCTCGACGTACCGGTACGGATTGATGGGTGGCGAATTAATTTCACGATAACCGACATGGCCCCGGGCGCGACGCGTGAGCGAACCATTGCAACTGCAGCACTGCGTGGCTGGCTTCTGCCAGATAAATACGTGGCTCTTGAAAGAGATGGTGTAAATGAAGCGACTGTGAGCTTCACCGTTGCGCCAGAGGCTATGGCTGAGTTTAGCCTGCCAAGAGTAACCACCCTTTGGCTAAGTAATGAGACTGGGGAGGAGGTTCATGCCGTGAGCATTCCAACTAGTGCTCACCTTGCAAGCTCGTGGTTTCAGCACAGGCAGCGAGGAAAGACGCTCACCGCGACTGGTGATTTTGCAAAGGATTTTATTGCGCGATCAGGTGCGGCAGAACTATACAGTGAGCCAACCTACAGGCCACCAGTAGCTTTACGGGGGCTGGAGATCCATGAGGTCTTGGCGCATCCAGCGGATTGTAGCCCCTCGGATGTGTCGCTCGCTTGCGGCGATTACATTAAGCTGTATAATGCTGGGGTTGCGCCTATAAATCTTGCTGAATATCGGTTAAGAGTTGGATACCAAGGCCAATCTGTCGGTATTAATACTATGTTCACCTGGGGGCGGGCTATTCGTCCCGATACAGACGAGCTGTGGTTAGCGCCCGGCCAGTTCTTTACGTTGCATACCCGCAACGATCATACTGCCTATAAAGGCCAGCCGCTACAATTAACCAATAGCGGGGGCTATGTATGGCTGGAGGATGCGTGGGGCACGGTAACCTATCGCGATAGCATTGTTCTTTATCCAGGCACGACAGGCAAACAAGGATTCTCGTGGGCAAGAAACTCTCAGGGTGCATGGAGATGGGCCTATCCTGCGCCCGGCGAACGTAATAACTTGCAGCCTATTCGCGATCAAGCAGCTGCAGCGACAGTTGCATGCAGGGCTGGTTACTATCGCAGCGCTGAGACTAACCGGTGTCGCTTACTGCGGAACAATCTATCGGTGGTAACACCGTGTCAGCCTGGCCAAACCCGTAATCCCGCCACGAACAGGTGTCGGAGTGCGGTTACTCTCGCCTCAACACTCACTCCCTGCAAGCCTAATCAGACGCGAAATTTGGAGACCAATCGGTGTCGGAGTGTCGCTATGGCGGCTGGGCCAGTGCCGTGCAAAGCGGGGCAGGAGCGTAACCCCGAAACTAACCGCTGCAGAAAAGTCACGAGCACTGGTCTGGTCGCCAGTGTGGCCGAACGGTCGGGGACTCAGTCGAGTATGCTTGGCTGGTGGATTGCTGGTGCTGTGGGTGCTGGGGCGTTGGGCTATGCGGTGTACGAATGGCGGCATCCAATACTGGCCTTGCCAGGACGTCTTAGGGCCTTAATTACCAGACGCCCTCCTGCGGAGTAGCTGCTATACTGAGGGCATGCGAATTATTGGTATTGACCCGGGCACAGGCATAATGGGCTTTGGGGTAATTGAGGTGTTTAAGAGCCGGAAGCTCCAAATGGTGGATGCCGGAGTTATTCGCACAATTCCTAATCAACCGCTAGATGAACGTTTGGTTGAGATTTACGATTCTTTAACTGAAATTATCCGTGATACCAAACCTGACACGATGGCCATTGAGCGATTATTCTTTGCTCAGAATGTGACAACTGCGATCAGTGTTGCTCATGCCCGCGGAGTAGCCATGCTTACGGGGGCGCAAGCTGGACTGGCTATAGCGGAATATACGCCACTACAGATTAAACAAACAATAACTGGCTACGGGCGGGCAAGCAAAAAACAAATGCAAGAAATGGTTCGCCTGCAGCTTGGGCTGGTTGAAACGCCTAAGCCCGACGATTGTGCTGATGCGCTTGCCGCAGCGATTATGCACGCTATGGTGCAGCGGCAACAATAATCACAACAGGGTAATGCTTTAGCTTCAGCTATACTAGAACATATGATTGCACACGTACAAGGCACGGTGGCCGAAAAATTTATCGGAGCAGTAATTATTGATGTTCACGGGGTAGGCTTTGAGGTGCAGGTGCCGCTTGGCGAGTATGATGCGTTGCAGCTACATGATACAGCCAAGCTTTATACCTATCATCATGTGCGCGAGCAAGCCGAAGAACTCTACGGCTTTTCGACGCTAGCAGGCAAGCGTCTGTTTGAGCTGCTTATTACCGTGCAAGGGGTTGGGCCTAAGGCGGCTCTATCTATACTGAGCCTTGGCACTAGTGAGGCGGTGCGTTCGGCAATTGCAGCTGGCGACGGTGCCTTTATCCAGCAAGCCACGGGTGTGGGTAAACGTACGGCTGACAGGGTTGTAGTTGACTTGAAAGAGAAGGTTGGGGTAAGTGGTGCCTTGCACGCTCCGGTTACTGCCGCACTGCGCGATGATGCGCTTGAAGCGCTCATTGCGTTGGGCTATACCTTACGCCAGGCAACAGATGTACTGGCCGGGATAGACACCGCTCTTTCGGTTGAAGATAGAATCCGCGCTGCTTTAAAGCAGCTGGCCCAAGGGTAAGTAGGCTATACTGGAGCTACATATGGCTATTGAACGCATTGTCCAAACTACTGTCGACGAATCGCAACCAGATGAAGAGATTCTGGAAGTAAGCTTGCGCCCCAAGCGTTTTGCAGAATATATAGGTCAAGAGCGTTTAAAAAAGAACCTTCAACTCGCTATTACTGCTGCGAAAAAACGCAATGAGCCAATTGATCACGTACTGCTATACGGTCCGCCCGGACTAGGCAAAACTACCATGGCGACAGTCATTGCCAACGAAATGGGGGCGGCAATTAGGGTGACGGCTGGGCCGGCGATTGAGCGGGCCGGTGATCTTGCCAGTATTCTCACGAATCTTAGTGAAGGTGATGTGCTGTTTATTGATGAGATTCACCGCTTAAGTCGAGCCGTTGAAGAAGTGCTGTATAGCGCAATGGAGGATTTTAAGCTCGATATCGTAATTGGTAAGGGGCCGGCCGCCCACAGCGTACGATTAGACCTTCCTAAATTCACTGTTGTGGGGGCCACAACAAGGACTGGTGCCCTGGCAGCGCCGCTCAGGGACCGTTTTGGTATTATCCATCGTTTGGAATTCTACACGCCACACGAGGTGCAGCAGATTATCGAGCGCGCAGCCGATATTTTGGCAGTTAAAATTCATCCAGAGGCCGCAGCTAATTTATCTACACGAGCCCGCTTGACGCCGCGGATTGCTAACCGCTTGCTTAAGCGTGTACGAGATTACGCCGACGTAAATGGTGACGGCATCATAGACCACGTAACCGCCCATAAGGCGCTTGAGCTACTCGAAATAGACGAGTTGGGGCTCGACGCCGCCGACAGAAATCTTTTAAAGGCAATCATCGAAAACTATAGTGGCGGCCCAGTGGGTGTTGAGACATTAGCGGCCATTACCGGCGATGAACGTTCCACCATCGAGGACTTTTATGAGCCCTATCTGCTGCAAATCGGCTTTATTGAGCGGACACCTCGCGGGCGCAAAGTGACTCCTAAAGCCTTTGGTCATCTAGGAAAACCACACCCCAATACTGGCCAATCCTGATATACTATGGGTAATGAAAGAGAATCAAATCCAGCCAGAACACCATTCGCAGACGCCGCACATTCAGCCTGCGTCTGAGATTCCTCAGCCTGATCCTCATGCGCACCCTGTGGCCTATGACCAAGATGGGCGCCCGCTATATGCACACCCTCCCGTTGCAGCCCAGCCTGAGCAAACCGCACCTCAAGTTGTGTACGTTGCCCGGCCGCCGCAGCCACAAGAACAAGTAGTGCCAGAAAGTATACGGATTCGTAATGAAGAATCACGGCGTCGTTACCCCTACCTTAATCTCAGTAAGGGTGAGTATGTTATTCGAGCCATAAACCGCCATCCGATTGGTTTGTTCTCGGTATGGGCGGCTGAAGCTGTAGCGATTATACTTTTCATCGTATTTGGTTCGTACGCTATGACTCCAGCGGGCGCAACACTGCTTGCATCTCTCGGTATAAGTTTCGATGGCATGATAACTGTTGGCTTCTTGGTAATTATCCTGCTGCTTTTGCTAGGTTGGGTTGGCACAATTATATATCTTGGCAATAAGTTCTATCTTACCAATGAGAGTGTCATTCAGTTTATCCAAACTGGGCTGTTCTCGCGAAAGGAACAATCAATTAGTTTGCAGAACATCGAAGACGCTAGCTTCCGGCAGCATGGTATCTTGCAGCACCTTTTTGACTATGGGTCTATTCGGCTTTCGACGGAGGGTGACGAAACCACGTACCGCTTTTACTTTGCAGCAAATCCGCGGAGCCAGATCGCAACGCTTAATAATGCTGTTGAGGCGTTCAAGAACGGCCGCCCGGTTATGCCCAATGACGATTAACGATTGCGCGTGACGTAGTCGGCTTCTTTTTCGAGGGTCGTACGAAGTGTGTAGCCTTCACATTTTCCTTGGCTACATGCAGAGGGCTCGTAGCGATACTCGCTGTCTTTTTCGCCAATCTTTTTGCCGTGAGGGTCAGTAAACAAGCCGGGCTCTACTGAGGGAAGTATTTCGGCTGAAAGTTTCTCAGGATAGAATCGGTTTTGCTTAAAGAAGACTTCCTCTAGGCTCTGATGCATAGCGTTAATAGCCGTTTTTCGCTGTGCGTCACGTGCGGCCATCTCGAGGTCGTTCTTTTGCATAATAAATAATGTACCGGCGCCAATTAGAAACACCACCGCCACTAATAATTCGACAATCGTAAACCCACGTGAATATTTCATGTAGCTATTGTAGCATGTAGCCAAGACATGGTACTCTCGCGTATACTTAAAGGTAAGGGTAATAATTCAAGAGGACGGGATATGGCAGAAACGACAAAGAAGACCGCAAAAAAGACTGAAGGTGCTGATGACGGTAAACTCAAGGCTCTAGGTTTGGCGGTTGAACAAATTACAAAGCAGTTCGGTGACGGTTCTATTATGAAACTAGGGGAAGGTCACCGAGCGCACGTGGAATTAATTCCATCGGGCTCACTAAGCTTGGACTTGGCTTTAGGTGGCGGCTACCCAAAGGGGCGAATCATCGAGATTTATGGGCCAGAGAGCTCTGGTAAAACCACGCTGACCCTGCACGCAATCGCCGAAGTGCAACGCCAGGGTGGCACAGCGGCATTTATCGATGCTGAGCATGCGCTTGATCCGGCATATGCTAAAAAGCTGGGTGTTGACACCGATAACTTACTGGTGAGCCAGCCAGACAACGGCGAGCAGGCACTCGAGATTGCTGAAACGTTGGTGCGCTCAAACGCCGTTGATTTAATCGTGGTCGACTCGGTAGCTGCATTGGTGCCACAGGCCGAGATTGATGGCGATATGGGTGACAGTCATATGGGCTTGCAAGCACGGCTTATGAGCCAGGCGCTCCGTAAGCTTACCGGTATTATTAATAAGTCGAAAGCAACGGTTATCTTTATTAACCAGATCCGTATGAAGATTGGGGTAATGTTCGGTAACCCTGAAACAACAACCGGTGGTAATGCGCTAAAATTCTACGCGTCTGTACGCCTTGACATTCGACGTACCGGTCAAATTAAGGTTGGCGAAGATATTACTGGTAACCGTACCAAGGTCAAGGTGGTCAAGAACAAGATTGCACCGCCTTTCCGTGTAGCCGAGTTCGACATCATGTATAACGAAGGCATCTCTAAGACCGGTGATGTACTCGACCTAGCCGTGCAGCATGGAGTTGTTGGTAAGGCCGGTGCCTGGTTTGACTATAAGGATGCTAAGATTGGCCAGGGTCGTGAGGCGACAAAGGTTTATCTCAAAGAAAATCAGCAAGTGCTCGAAGAAATCGAAAGCAAGGTACGCGAAAAGGTCGCTGCCGAAGAAGTGTAACGAAGAACAGAGCACTGCTGTCAGTGCTCTGTAGGTATCTAGAATATGAAAAATGCTATTCTAATCCACGGAATGACTCGTCGGGAGAAGTATTATGACCCAACAAGCGACAACCAGAGCGCGAGTCACTGGCTCCCTTGGTTGCAGCGGCAGCTGTTAATACGAGATGTTTTAGCGCAGGCGCCAGAGATGCCACACCCCTATGAGCCTAGCTATGATGCCTGGCGTGAGGTATTTGAGAGGCAGCATATAGACGCAAATGTACTGTTGGTGGGATACAGCTGTGGCGGAGGTTTTTTAATACGGTGGCTCAGCGAGAACAAACGTGCCAAAGTGGGCCATGTTGTCCTGGTGGCGCCTTGGCTTGACCTCGAGCGTAATCATGGGAGTATGTTCGACTTTACGATTGATCCGACTCTCATGGAGCGCTGCGAGCGCTTGAGCATAGTTCATTCCGATGACGATAAAGAGCCCATGCAGCGCACAGTTGCTTTACTACGCAAAACACTAAGCGGCTATGATTATCACGAATTCCATAAGCATGGACATTTCTGCCAAAAGAATCTTGGTACGCGTGAGTTCCCGGAATTACTGAATATATGCCTGAAGTAACTGCTATTAAGCCAGCTGTAA
>DASUUR010000034.1:0-6545 GCA_036373975.1 Saccharimonadales bacterium (SeqCode) | reverse complement strand
GAGTCTTGTTGACCACCATAAAAAGAAAATAATGATGCAGATTTCTAGTCTGGCGTCACTAGCCCTCTATGCGATCGGGTGTGCTATCTACCTCTTAGCCCCAGGTGAGGCATTTAAAGACGTAGCAAGCCCAGTTTTGTGGACGCTCGTTACAGTTCTTTTGGCTGGAGTGCTCGTGGGCAATATTCGTACCATCGCGTTGCCGACTTTAGTGACTATTCTAATTCCAGAGGACAGGCGCGATAAGGCAAACGGGCTTGTGGGGAGCGCAACGGGTGCGGCGTTCTTAATCGTGTCGGTTATCAGTGGTCTTATGATGGGGCTCTGGGGGATTACCTCCATCTTTATATTGGCGATTTCGCTGACACTCGTGACGCTGGCCCATCTTTGGTTTATTCCCGTCCCTGAAAAAGGCATTGTCCACACAGAAGATGGCGGAGTCCGCAAAACCGATATTAAAGGTACGGTTGCGGCTATCTTGGCGGTGCCCGGCCTTGCGGCCTTGATTCTGTTTACGACCTTCAATAACTTCCTTGGTGGGGCGTATATGGCGCTTATGGATGCCTACGGTTTGTCGCTGATGTCAGTCGAAACCTGGGGCTTCTTGTGGGCGGTCGTGAGCTTAGGCTTTATATTCGGGGGCTTGGCGATTGCAAAGTTCGGCTTGGGCAAAAACCCTTTGCGCACTATGTTTATTGCAAATATTGTTCTCTGGATCATTAGCTGCCTGTTTACCATTCAATCCTCAATTTGGCTGCTGGCTATTGGCATGTTCTTGTATATGTGCATCGGGCCATTGGTCGAGGCCTCGGAGCAGACTATTATTCAAAAAGTTGTGCCACAAAAACGACAGGGCCGTGTATTTGGCTTTGCTCAGAGTGTCGAGATGGCGGCTTCGCCCCTGACGGCATTTTTGATCGGCCCCATTACCCAGTTCGTATTTATTCCGTTTATGACCACTGGTGCGGGTGTGGACTGGATTGGTGGCTGGTATGGTGTCGGTCCCGATAGAGGGATTGCCCTGGTATTTACGCTAGTTGGCCTGATCGGGCTGCTCGTTACCTTGATTGCAATGGGCACTAAGTATTATCGGCTACTTTCTGCTCAATACACAAAAGCGTAAGGAGGTGAACTATGTGTCGAAATATTAAAACCTTGTTTAATTTTGATCCACCTGCCACTGAACAGGAAATCCGCGCCGCATCGCTGCAATTCGTGCGGAAGCTATCCGGCTTCCATGAACCTTCTAAGGTAAATGAAGCGGCTTTTTCCAGGGCTATCGACGAAGTTACGGAAGTTGCACAAAGACTGCTTGATTCGCTTGTGACAAACGCTGAGCCGCATAATCGAGAAGTTGAGGCTGCAAAGGCCCATGCTAGAGCCGTAAAACGCTTTGGCAATAAGGCCTAGTATTGTGAGGCCCCGGGCAAACGCCCGGGGCCTTTGTTACGCTGCCTCCTTGACGATCTCGTTGATCATCGTGCGGTAACCGCGCGGCTGTTGCATGATCTGAGCATGGCCAACACAGGGGTTCTGGCGGTACTCCAAGTGGGGGAACACCCGTCGCCACTCCTCTACGGCAAGAGCTTGGTTGACGAGCATGTCGATCTCCGGCTCTTCGGCACCGATGTACACGACACGGGTCGCGGTGTGATGCGGCTCTTCTGGGAGAACGAACTCCAGAATGAACCTGAGCTGCGAGATCACGGCACAGTTGTTGTACCACATGAGTCCACGGGCGTAGCGTTTGTAGAGGGCTTTGTCGGCGGTTTCGTCGAGCGACAGCGACATTCGTTGCCGGGCCATCAGGTTGAACATTGCCACGAGCAGTGCGCCAATGGGGCCACCCCGGTAAAGGCGCAGGAACAGCTTGATTAGCTCCGGGGAAACACTGGTGCGCAATGTTCTGCCACCGGTTGGCGTACAGTCCAGGAACAGGATCTCAATCTTGCCGAATGGACTCCCTTCTTGTTCGTATCGCTCACGGAACAGAACGCCCAGCAGGCCACCCATCGAGTGACCGTAGACGATAATCTTCCTCCTCCCTTTTACGGCAAGGCGTGCGAGTTCGTTCAGCAGTGCCTGGTAGATGTCGTCGAAAACGACTTTGTTGCAGTGTCGAACGACCAGCATCGGTCCCAGACCGCCCAGTACTCGCTGCGCTCCCAGCCCAAAAGACGCGGGCGGGTTGCTAAAGCCAGGCAAGGCAATGCTGATGTACTCGCCTTCGCTATCGGCACCATAGACATCGATAGCCAGCTTGCGACCATGGCTCATGGTGAGCATGCCAATAGCCGAATCGAGCACAGGAACGGCCAGGAGTGCTGGAACTGCCCAGCGCATAGCAGACACGGTGCCCCCATGGGTGCGTAGTTACGCCCTCCTGTTGGAGGGACAAACTAAAATTATAATGCTTTTAAATAAATGTCAAACAAATTACCGCGCTGATTATTCTAGTACTTTCTCGCAACTTGCTTTACTATAGAGCTATTGATGTAAAGGGTGGGATCTTTATGGAATTTTTTGGATTGGCCGCAGGAATTGTCGGTATTGTGGGATATGCTCCGTACATAAAGGATACACTAAAAGGGGTAACCAAGCCCGATCGTGCAGCATGGGGTATATGGACGCTTGAGTATGTTGCGCTCTTCTTTGCGCAGCTTAGTGAGGGGGCGACACACTCGTTGTGGCTTATCGGCTTGCAGTTACTCGGGGTATTGATAGTTTGTGGGCTGTCATTTCGTTTTGGTGTGGGCACGCTAACAAAGCAAACGGTAGGCCTCTTTGCGTGTGTTTGCGCTGCCCTTATTGTTTGGTATTTCACCAAAAGTGCCGCAACTGCTATCTTAATTCTCTTATTAGTCGAGGCCTCTGGGGTTGTGTTGACAATACGCAAGACGTATCAACAACCACAAAGCGAAACCCTAACAATGTGGATCTGCGTAGCATTAGCAGGACTGCTTGGTGTGGGTGCGGTGGTTGGCGGTGCGCCGATTCTATATGTCTACCCTATTTCCCTTATTGTTATGAGTGCCGGGGTAATGGTCGCCTCTTGGTTAGGCGCGCGGCGCTATAAAACGGAGCTATCCCCTTCTACGGTCTAGTTTGCTGGGGAGCTTGTTCCCCAAGCGATGCCTTGCGGAAAAGGTGCCCGGCTATAACATACAAAATATTTGTCGCAATGAATGGGATGCCAATAATTAGGAATAAAGGGCTATTTATGGGTAAGGTGCCCCCAACGGCAAGAGCAAGCATGGCAATTGCGCAGCCAATACTTACCGTAGACTGACAGATGCCAAACATCGTCATGGCCCGCGATAAAGTTGAGCTTAGTTTGCCCGCAATCATAAAGGCCAGTATGGCAACGAAGGCGCAGAAGAGCGTGGTGAGCCAGAGAGAAACAAACGATAGATAGAAGAAGAAATCCTCGCCGGGTGCGGCTGGTGCGTGCGGAACGGCGAACATAGCAGCGGCAGTTATTAATCCAATTGCGGCGGTAATCGTGTAGGAGCGTAGCCAAGTCTTGATCTCAAGAAGAGCTGCAAATTTTACCAGCCCAATATAGAACAACACGGCCGCGATTGGGAAAAACGCGTCGAAGCCGCAATAGCGAAATATCGGCAGGTCTTGCAGCCCAAGAACTAATACGAGTGCAAACCCCGAAACACCCGTCCCCGTAAAAACAATTCCGGTCGCGACATATTGAAAGGCCTGCTTGAGCTCAGGCTTAAAAGTCCGCAGCGACGATAGATATAGCCAGATAACGCCCGCATACAATGTGGCATAAAAGCTTGTTAAGGCCATTGCAGTACGAAACAGTAACGGTAACGTGAAAGTTACAAGGAAAGCAACAAGGGAAGCGCCTATTGACGCGAGGATTAGCGTGCCTACTGTGCCAATCGCATGGCTAAAAACTGGTGGTCCTTGTTGTTTGCCGTTTAATTGCTCCTGAACATTCTTCGTCAGAGTTTGATCAGTAAAAGAACGCAGTGAGTCTCGATTAATCAGATACTGCTCAATTTCTTTCTGTACCTCGCGCAAGACGAGCTCATCTTCTGTGGAGGCTTCCTCGTTGGGCTTGAGCCGGGCTGTTACCACCCGCAGCTTGTCGAGTATGGGGTCGATGGCGTGGGCGTCGGAGGCAAGCGAGGCGAGGTAGGTTATCTCATCTATTAGCGCGCGTGTTTGTGAAGTGGTTTGCAATGTTTGTTCTTGGTTGATCATGCGGTGATGTGTTTGCTTATGTTTTGTTTTATGGTAGCACAAGTTGCAAAAAATTATGTATTTTTTACTATAATAGAATAATAAGCATAAGGAGCTACTATGATCCGGAATGTTCGGTTACAAAAGGTACGACTAGGAGTGATGGCGCTTTTGGGCGCTGTTTTTTTATCTTTGGGATTGGTGACGCAAGTTGAGGCGACTGGACCATACTGCCAGGATCTGCGCATCCCTGTTGCACTTGCCCCGGGGTTGCCTAAAAACCATGAACTTGCAGGAACACTTTGTGTACCTGGCAAGCATAATAAGCAGAAAGGCCAGATAGATATCCTAGTGCATGGTGCCGGCTACAATAGAAGTTACTGGGACTTCCCGGTTTCTTCACCGGATTATTCGTATGTTGCTCGTGCAAATGCCGCCAAACGTGCAACATTTGCTTACGATCGTTTGGGCGCCGGTGAAAGTAGTCGCCCGCTTAGTTCGCAAGTAACGATTGATACAGACTCCTATGGGTTGCGTCAAGTTATCGATTACTTGCGTGATGAAAAGAATTTTAAGAAAGTTGCAGTTGTTGGGCATTCCTTTGGCTCGATGGTAGCCGTGCATGAAGCAGCGACATACGGCGGCCTCGATAAGCTTGTGTTGACCGGCCTCCTCCATGCGTTTGGACCAGCCGTTACCCAGGGAGAATTACAGAACTACCCAGCAGTGTTTGATCCTCAGTTTGCTGGCCAAGGCTACGATCCGGGTTGGCTGACAACTGTCCCGGGGGTGCGACCACAGGTTTTCTATCATGCTACCGCGGCTGCAGCGGTAACAGCCTACGACGAAGCCCACAAGGATGTGCTATCAGCGACGCAACTTGCCGATGGTATCACGCAACTTTCTGCGCCCGCCGCTCTCAATGTGTCGAACGGAATCACCGTACCAACCCTGCTCGTCAATGGGGAGTATGATCGACTCTATTGCGGGGGCCTTCAGCTGGATTGTACGAATCACGCTGCTGTACGAAATTTCGAAGCGCCATACTTTACAAACGCAACATCCTTTACCGTTCGTATGATTGATGATACGGGCCACAACCTCCCCTTACACCCCTCGGCTGCACAATCCTCTAGGGTTATACACGAATGGTTACGATGCTAGCACTACAATTTCTTTGTTGTAAGGGCGGTGCGAGGAGTCACACCGCCCTACGGTCAGCCTAGCGCAGTGTGCATAATGGGGGGAGTATGTCGTTTTACGAACGCTTGTATCTCGCGTGCGCTCAGGCGAGCATCGCTTTGGGCGCAGTACCAGATAGTTTTGTACATTTGTTGCATGAGCTTGCCGAGCGCCGGATTCAGGGGGATATTTTTGAAGAAGCCTTTCGCCGCAATGTGGATGAACTGCCTGTTTGCGTGGCAAGCTTCGATCATCTGCGGGTCAATGCCGAAGTAACTCCCAAAACGCGATACGCGGATACGTAGCCCGTCATCGCAGCCGTCTCCAAGGAGCTCGTCGTGGCCACCGCTGTGATTGGCTCGGATATAGGAATCCGCCAGCATGATCCAGATGTAGATCATTTCTGCTGACGCACCGAGTTTGCCGTATGCCTGGGCACGCTGTGCGACGTACTTGCCCGCTCCTCCGTCAATAACAAAATCTTCGAAGAGGGTCGCCAGTCGTATGCAGTGCGAGAGACCGCTGTCGGCTTCGAAGAGTGCAGCGTGCCGAACAAGAAAATCGTAGGTTGTCTTATTCCCCACGATGCGTGCTGTAGCAAGCGCGCGTGCACACCGCCTGCTGCTATGGATCTTGTCGAACCGAGCCCTGATAGCATCCACCATAACTCCTGTTCTCAAGGTTACGACGTGCGGATATTGTAGCACACCGGTCTACAGCCTGACTACTTGTCTTGTAAAACAGACAAGATATTACCGGCCGGATCTTTAAACCATGCAATATCGGGGCCTTGGTTGTTCGCAAGGCCCCGGGTAATCCCCTTCTCGTCTTGATACAGGTTGTCGTAGTGCTCGATTGATATCCCTTTCGCGGCGAGCTGGTCGACTGCACTATCGATATCTTTAACGACGAAGTTTAAGATCGTGAAGCTTGCAGGTGTGTGCGAATCTTTGGCATAGACAAAGATCTCGTGCCACCAGCGAGGTGTAGCGTAAGGCCCATAGCATCCTCGCTCACATTGATACCAAGGGTTTGTCCATAGAATTCCTTGGCGGTCGCAAGATTATCAACCGAGAAGCCGCTGAAGGCATGGCTATTTTTGAACATAGATGTATCCTCTTAATTGTTTTAAGTATAGCAAAATGCCGTTCGCTCGTACC
>DASUUR010000033.1:0-17646 GCA_036373975.1 Saccharimonadales bacterium (SeqCode) | reverse complement strand
AACAGGCCGGACTCAAGGGCTACGAGAATCACGGCATGCGCACCTACGAAAAGAATGCCCTTGTGGTTATCAACAACAATGCCCAAACCTATCAAGATCTTGCCGCTTTTCGAGATGAAATTATAGGTAAAGTCCGCGATCAGTTCCGCATAATACTCGAGCAAGAGCCAGAAGAACTATAGCTTGTGCTTTTACCTATAAGTCATTATGCTTAAGGTATTGTGAATGGGCAAAACTATCCTAGGCATTTCTCTCACGGCTTCACTATTATTGAGGTTATAGTGGCAGTTGCCATCATATTGATCCTTACCACTATTGCCGTTGTAAACGTTATGAGCTCACAAGTTGTTGCGCGCGACGCAGAGCGCGAAGAAGATATCCGTAGTATTGCTATTCATTTCGAGAACTACTACAACGATCTTCAATTTAACCGCCCGTTTGACCCGGCACCCACCTATCCACACACTGTTCCGACTTCTGACGTCCTTGCCGGCCTGGACCCCGAAGCATATCGTGCACCCGGTACACCCAGCGGCACGAATTCAATTGTGGCAGCGACAAATACTGTTACGACGACCGCTGGAGTATTACCACAACCAACTATCAACCAATATGTATACCAGCCGTTCAATATTAGCGACCAACTCTGCACCGACCTTAACGGACCATGCGTAAAATATAATCTTTATTGGCGCTCAGAGGGTGACAATACTATTAAAAAAATCGTAAGTCGTCACCAATAATGTGGCATAATTAAGCATAATCATGAGTACACCTAGCAGCGCCGGATTCACCACTATAGAGCTCCTTATCTCACTTTTTGTGGCAGCGGCCTTTGTGGGAACATTTTACCAACTTTTTGCAGCTGCCGATCTAAGCAACACCGATACCAAGTTCCAAGCCGCAGCTAGCTCGGTTGCCTATACAAATCTGCGTAAATATACCACCAGGCCAGCAGGGTTTGTGTGTGACAATAATACCAACTTAGTAGCAAATAGCAGCGCACCTGGACAGGTTATTTCTAGCGTTACCACAAATACTAACCACCCGTCAGGATTACCTGGACCAGTTGTGGAGATTATCCGTGCCTACGCCCCAGCTGGCTGTTCATCGGGCTATAGTGTCCTCCTTCAGTCAATCGTACGCTACGGTAGCCAAGAGCGGGAGGTAGTCCATGGAACATACGTCAACTAAACAATCCGGCTTTACTCTTGTCGAGCTTATAATTATCGTGCCCGTTGCAATGCTTACCGTTATGGCGGTGGTTGCAGCACTCATTGCTTTAGTAAGCGACAACATAACTACCCGGGGCGAGCTTGCCGCCATACACGACGCCCAGACAGCCCTCAATACGATCGAAGACGATGCTCGGTTTGCCGCCGCGTTTATGACCGTCAAAGATAGCGCGTTTAGTGACCCTTACGGCCCCGATAATGCCGGTGCGGCTTGGTCATTCGCGGGGAGCAGCGCCGACGTTAACACGCTCATTATGCGCAACTACGCCACGACCGCCGACCCTAAGGACAGCCAAAAGCAAGCGGTATATATTAACCAAAAAGGCTGCGCGTTCGATGTCATCCTGGGCAATCCTCCGCTCACAACCAACATTATCTACTTTGTGCGCAACAACAAACTCTATCGCCGGATACTCACCGACACCTCGCAGACACTTTGTAACCCTCAGTTCCAGCGCCAGTCTTGCCCACCTGATCGCTCCACTAATAATGCAATTTGCCGGGCCGATGACATGACACTCATGGGGAATGTCACCAAATTTAAGGTTGAGTACTACGCTGACCCCTTAAGCACAACGCCCATCGACACCAGCTCAGCCTTACCCTCCACTCTAGCCCCTGCCATAGCTGTTAAGATCACTTTGAAAGTAGAGCATACCATCGCAGGACAGTTCTTTAGTTTTGAACGCACAATACTAATTACCAAACAGAACACCTAAAATGCTTGCGCTTATGCCATAGCTGAAGTATGATTAACTCATACGAAAATTACTAATAGGGGGCAAATTAGATGACTCTTGAAAAATTAAAAGACTACCGCGAGCGCGGGTTCACAATCGTAGAACTCTTGATCGTTATTGTCGTTATTGCTATCTTAGCGACTTTGGTAATTACAGCCTACAACGGTGTACAGCAGCGCGCACGTGACTCTAAGCGTGTTTCTGATGCTCGTGCCATTCAAACGGCTGTCGAAGCATACCAGAGTGATAATGGGTCCTACCCAACTTTGGCCCAGCTTACTGCCACTACCAACACAGTCAAGCTTGATTCAACCCTTTCGGCAGCGATCCAAGCAACTCCAGCGCCAGATGCAACAACTAACCGTGACAAGTATCAGTACCAGCGCTGTGTTACCGGTGGAGCTGGTGTTGGCGCTAAGATTATGTACTGGCAGGAGTCCGGTACAGCAGGCGTTCAAACCAAGAACCTTGGTGACGTAAGCGGTACCTGTTCATAGCAATAACTACTGCTCAAGAAACGCGCTCTACATGAGCGCGTTTCTTTTTAGGTTAAATTAATTAAGAGCCGCAACCAGCAACCTAGTACGGCAACGGATACTGTCTTACGAAATCGGTTACCTCTGCGTGAAGTTCCGCTAGCTTACTGCTGTCATTACGCCCTTCGATCGCCTGTTTCATCCAATCCGCAAGCTGCGCCATATGCTCCTCGGTTAGTCCTCGTGTCGTTAGGGCAGGCGTGCCAAGCCGAACCCCGCTTGGACGAAATGGCGGTAGGCTATCATTGGGAATCGAATTTTTATTAAGCGTCAGGCCAATCGCATCGAGTGCTTGCTCAACTGTTGCCCCGTCTAAATCAAAGCTAGTTTTAACATCGGCGAGAATAAGGTGATTATCGGTACCATTTGTCACAAGCTTAAAACCACGGGACATTAGTTCATCGGCTAAGACCGCTGCGTTTTTAACCACTTGCTGCGCATAGTGTGCAAATTCGGGTTGCAGTGCTTCGTAGAAACAGACCGCCTTTGCGGCAATAACATGCATATGCGGACCACCCTGCAAGCCAGGGAATACCATACGATCAATAATTGTCGGCAAGTTTTCTACGGTATGCTCCGGCTTTTTAAGTGGGTTGCTCACGGTACCTTTAGTCAAGATCATACCCGCGCGCGGGCCACGGAGTGTCTTGTGAGTAGTGGTGGTCATAATATGAAATCCGTAGTCCAAAGGGTTTTTAGCAACACCACCGGCGATAAGCCCAGCAATATGCGACATGTCGGCCATCAATACCGCACCAACCTCGTTGCCTATTTCGGCAAACTTAGCATAATCAAGCTCGCGCGGATAGGCACTAAATCCTGCCAGGATAATCTTTGGCCTATGCTGCAATGCGAGCTCACGTAACTGGTTATAATCTATCTCGCCGGTTTCGACATCTTTCATGCCGTAACGAATAAAATTGTATTGTTGGGCAAGAATGGTTACCGGGTGACCATGTGTAAGATGGCCCCCGTGTGTTAAGTCCATAGCCAATACAGTATCGCCAGGCTTCAACCAGGCATGATATACCGCCTCGTTCGCCTGAGCTCCGGAGTGTGGCTGCACATTAGCGTGATCGGCGCCAAACAGTTGCTTTGCGCGCTCAATAGCTAGGGTCTCAACCTGATCGGTGTTATCTTGGCCGCCATAGTAGCGTCGCCCTGGATAGCCTTCGGAATATTTATTTGTAAAAACACTCCCTAGGGCTGCGAGCACTTCTTGGCTCACGTAATTTTCTGAGGGGATCAGCTCCAATCCGTTTTGCTGTCGCTTAATCTCGGCCTGGATAAGTTGGGTAATTTTAATATCGCTCATAATATGCACTCCAATTGGATAAAATTAATGGGATGAACGATATATAACTACAACATATCCATATTGTAGCGTACTTCCGTCAACAATAAAATGCTTGTTAAAATATCATAAATGATATATTATTTAAACCATGGATCAAGACTACAAGCAAAAAATTGGCAAACTAATCCAGAAAAACCGTATTGAACGCGGCCTCACCCAGCTCGAAATGGCCAAAGCACTGAAGACAA
Source organism: Saccharimonadales bacterium (SeqCode) (assembly GCA_036373975.1). GTDB lineage: Bacteria > Patescibacteriota > Saccharimonadia > Saccharimonadales > Saccharimonadaceae > DASUUR01. Next base: position 13,590 of record DASUUR010000033.1, on the reverse strand, counting down.
GTCAGAGCGCAATTAACCGTATCGAGAGTGGCGGCCAGAACCTAAGCATGGAAATGCTAGCTCGCATCAGCGATGTACTTAATAGTGAAATCATTACCCTCAACCGAGGTACTATAAACTTCCGCGTGAATGGCGGCAAACAACTCTCCGGTAGTATTGAAGTGAAAACTAGCAAAAATGCCGCCGTTGGCCTGCTGTGTGCCGCTTTGCTTAACAAGGGTAAAACTACGCTCCGTCGCGTTGCACGCATCGAGGAAGTTAATCGAATTATTGAAGTATTGCAAAGTATTGGTGTTAAAACCCGATGGATTGGGAGCTCAAACGATCTTGAGATAACCCCACCAAAGCGTCTTGAACTCGAAAAAATGGACATCGCTGCCGCCAAGCGTACCCGCACCGTCATTATGTTCCTGGGGCCTTTACTGCACCAGTACAAGGAGTTTAAACTCCCCTTTGCCGGTGGCTGCAATCTGGGCACCCGTACTGTTGAACCACATATGACCGGCCTAGCGCCGTTTGGCCTTAGCGTTGAGGCTACCACCGACTATTACCATGCGACAGTCCACGAGCAGCCTGTTAGCCGCACAATCCTGCTTACCGAGCGCGGCGACACTGTGACAGAAAACGTCATCATGGCTGCGGCACTCTACGACGGCACCGTTACCATCCGCAATGCCAGCCCGAATTACATGGTGCAGGATGTGTGCTTTTTCTTGCAAAAGCTTGGCGTAAAAATTGAGGGCATTGGCACCACCACCCTTACTATCACGGGCCGCAAACATATCGACAAAGATGTCGAGTACTATCCTAGCGAAGATCCGATCGAAGCCATGAGCCTGATTGCGGCCGGCGTCGTAACAGATTCAGAAATTACCATTCAGCGTGTCCCAATCGAATTCACTGAGATCGAGCTGGCGATTCTTGAAGGCATGGGACTCAATTACGAAAAAACCGAAGAGTATGCTGCCCGCAATGGTCACACACGCCTCGTAGATATTCATCTTAAACACTCCAAGCTCCACGCGCCAAAAGATAAACTCCACAGCATGCCATTCCCTGGGGTTAATATGGACAATCTGCCATTTATGGGGCTTATTGCCACCGTTGCCTACGGCCGCACCCTAGTGCATGACTGGTCATACGAAAACCGAGCAATCTATTTTACAGAACTTAGCAAACTGAATGCTCGGATCGAGCTTGTCGACCCACACCGCGTACATATAACCGGCCCGACCAAGTGGAAGCCAGCTGATGTAATCGCGCCACCTGCGCTGCGTCCTTCAGTTGTTATATTACTTGCGATGCTTGCAACACCCGGCACCTCAACGCTACGAGACGTATACTCAATCAATCGCGGCTACGAGGATTTTGCCAATCGGCTTAATTCGCTCGGCGCCGAAATCGCAACGATTCGGGAAATCTAATTCGCTTGCAGCTTTGGATCACCATCGTTCCAAGCGATAGTGCCAACTCTCTCAGCTTTTACGCCCTTTGACTTATCCGGCGTATAGAGCAGTAATGTAGCCTTGTCGGCCTGATCGGTCACTTTATAGGCGTACCGGGTGCCGTTATTATCAACAAAAATCTCATCGCCCTTGGTCAGCTGATCCAAACGTGCAAACGGTGAAGCAGCCAAGGTCTGCGTGGGCGTAGTGGCAAGCGTAAAGGCGGATGCAGTTACCTCAAGAGTCTTATTGGGCTCACCTTTAAAATCTGCATTTGCAGTACCGTTCATGACCTGCACATTAATTTTCGGAATATAAAGGTAGTTTCCGTCACCACCCGGTGCAACACTGCGAATCTTTGTAGCTACAGCATCATGCTGTACTAATGGCCCGCCACCAATCGATGGCAGAATCATCAAGAAGCCAACATACCCGCCCGCAATCAATAGGACAAACCCGAAAAAGACGATCTTTCCTCGCCCTTTCCCCTCAGTATCAAATGATGCCCCTTTTTGGTAATGATATCTCATATAAATTTTTGGCATAAGTACTATGCCTTTGCCTCTATTATGCGCTACTTTGTCCTGAGGTCAATATCCTTGTAATAACGCTGCGTAGACATTATTTTTGGGTAAAAAAATAGGCCACAGTATTTAAAGTAGAGTGGCCCCCGCTATCCTGCGGGAGGACCTGGGAATACGCCCAGGCAGCGTTATTGGTACATCTGGAGTAGTGCCGGTGTTGATCGTTAGGTAAAGCAGTCACACAGTAGCATTTACATGCCACACCCAGGTCTTGCTAAGCACATCCGATCAATCTACCTTGCTACCACATGACTACCAACTCTTACAGTAGCTGCAAAACGCAGTTGCCATAGTGGTTGGAGTTGCCATGGGAAATCCACCGCAAAAAGCCAATCGGCGTGCGTTCACCCGTGTTGAGTTCCTCGGCAGAAAGACGCATCACGCCCTTCTCCAATTCCTCCGTTACGAGCCGCTTGCCACCTTCGCTCGCCGCCAAGTGCAGCAGGGCAAGTGTGGCAGATACGCCGTGGCCATAGCCACCACCGCTCATCGGGCCTTCAACGCGCGCCATCTGGATCGTCCCGTGAGACGAATCAGACGACCAGCCTTCGCTGCTCCAGGCGTCCGGGTCAGGGAACTCCCAGCGCACTTCGGCCGCCTCATCGAACACAATCTCAGCGATTGCATCCAGTGTGGCTGAGCGGTAACGACCAGCGGGGTCATGCAGGTAGATCATGGTGGATGACATGCAGCTGTCGCTACGGTCGTAGCGCCAGTTCGTCTTGTAGAACACCTTGAACCGGTCTTCCAGCAACATCCTCAGCACGAGGATGAGCGGGAAAAGGTCGCCTGGGCAGTAGCGGAACTCCAGCTCACTCTCGTACGCGTACTTGAAAAGCGCGCCGTAAGTGTCGGAGCCCGTGCGCCGGGCAAGCTCAATGAGATTCTCAGTCATCTCTACTCCAATGTTCGCCGCAAGGATCTTACCCCTTGCAGATTGTTAATACAGTATCATAAAAACCATATAAAGTCAAGTCTCGCCCGTAGTCACCGGAGTGCGAAAATCTTCAATAAAATCACCGTCACTGTCTTTACGCGCGTCGTTCGTCCACATCTGCAGTGGTGTTGCCTCATAAATACGCTGCGGGCCAGTCCCGATAAATTTCTCGATATGCCTGAAGGGCTCCCCTCGACGTTCGCCAAGCAGCTTTAGAGCGCGGGCAATCTCTTGCTCATCTTGGAGTACACGAACCGTGGTTTGCATATACAGGCCAATGCCTTGGCCCTGCTGAGCATTTGAGTTATAGATGACGATAAATGCTTTGCTATTAGTAGCAATATTCTTTGAATGTACAGAGTTTGGGTGAGAAGACCAATACAGCGTAGCCCCCTCATGTGCATAAAATACAGGCGTGTTCCATGGCTCACCACTATCACTTACCGTGGCGATAGTCGCATAGCTAATTTCATTAAGAATTTTTTGTGCGGCTTCAATCATACGTCATAGTTGATTACTAATCTGGAAGCCAGTATAGTCAACCGCTGTCCTTATTACAATAGACCCCCCGAGGGGCTAAGAAGCCCCTCGGGTAATCCTTACGTCACCTAGGCAAGAAGCTGGCATGCGTCACGAAGCCTGACGAGCGCCAGGTCAACCCTGAGCGCTGCGTGTGTGGAGAGAATCGCCACCTCTTCCCCAGAGTCTGTGACTCCGAAAGCGATCATTGCCAGGGGGAGACGATCTTTCCGAGCTTCAAGCTCAGCCAAGGCGAGCAGCTTGGAGCTATCCCTGCTAAGCCTCGGGTACCACTCTTGGATCTGACGCTCATGAGACTCCACAAAATCTGCCCAATCTGCGCCTGGTTTGCAGCCAATAATCTTCTTTGCCGCGTCTGCCTCGCTCATCCGAAACCGCGACTGAATGCTTTCGCAGGAAGGCATCACCCGAAAGTGCGGCGGATCCAAATACAAGCAGGCGAGGTTTGAGATCCGAAGGCGTTCGTCGCGATATGGAATGAGTGACGCACGCATACGGTCGGGGCCGATGCCGTGCAACATCCATGCAAGGGCCGCTTCACGATCAGACATGGGGTTCCTTTCTCGTAAGGACATTCTCTATTCTAAATACTGCCTCATGAAATAACAATTGCGTGACTCTATGCTTCCCCAAGAAAAATATCTTACACACGGTAAGATATTTTTCTTGGGGCGAATGATGGGGTTCGAACCCACGGCCTCCGGAGCCACAATCCAGCGCTCTAACCTACTGAGCTACATCCGCCATAGCGTTTTACTTGTGGTATTGTACCAGAATTTTGCACAAATTCCTATACGTTTTATGGTATACTGCCTTAAGCATGCGGGTGTCGTATAGTGGCTAATATGCTAGCCTTCCAAGCTTGAGACGCGAGTTCGATTCTCGCCACCCGCACCAGGTATTATCTACAATTACGCCCTGATAGCTCAGCTGGATAGAGCAGAGGACTTCTAAGCCTAAGGTCGTTGGTTCGAATCCAACTCGGGGCACCAAGAATAAAAGACGAAGCAGTTCGTCTTTTATTTTGCACCGAGTGCACCAGCCAATACGTCACCAAGTAAATACGCCAAGCCGGCCGCAATACCGCCAAGCAGCAAGGTTTCTAACGCAGCCTTGAGTGGACTCGTTTTTGTCAACTGTCCTTTTAAGATTCCGATCCCCATAAAGGTCGCCCCGGTCAAGAAACAGCTGATCGAAAACAAAGTGGCTTTATCCATGCGCAGGCCTAAGATCCCATCCACAACATATGCCAGCAGTGGCACAAATCCTGCGACCACAAATGCCGCAAATGTAACCGTACCCTTGCTAATTGGACTCTTCTGATACTCGCCTTCGCCGTGTGACTGCTCTAAATCCCGCTCTGATTTGGCCGACAAGTAGGCGCTGGCGCCCATCGAGAAGCCATCGGCAACCAAGTTGGCCAACCCAAGCACAATAATTACGAGCGGGTTCAGTTGTGCACCAGCTGCCGCGGCCACCACAGCAAAGGTTGTTACCGTACCGTCTATGGCGCCGTACACCAATTGACCAAGATGCCGTTCAATCCGTTCTCTCACCTAACTAATCCTTCTTCAATATCTTGCAGCGTGATTGTAATAACTTCACCAGGCTGCACCTGTCCAGTCAGCATCTTTTTAGCAAACAAGTTCTCGACTGTGCGCTGCACCACTCTACGCATGGGGCGAGCGCCTAAGCGCGGATCGTAGCCAGCCTCAACTAGTCTGAGTTTAGCGTCCGGCTCAACCGAAACGCTCACTTTTTGCAGCGCAAGGTTCTTATTAATGCCTGCAAGAATCAAGTCGATCACTTGCAGCAGTTCCTCTTTGTTTAGCTGGCGGAACACCACTATTTCATCAAAGCGGTTCAAGAACTCAGGGCGAAATTGTTGAGTGTCAATTAGTTCATTAACGAACTGATCCTCGAACTGTTCAAGCTGCAAACCCTGATCAATATATTCCCTGATTCTATCTGCGCCGGCATTACTTGTTGCAATGATTATCGCGTCCCTAAAGCTCACCTCACGGTTACGCACATCGCGTAGGATGCCCTCGTCAAGCATCTGCAACAGTGTGGCAAGCACATTCGGATGCGCCTTTTCAATTTCATCAAGCAGCACCACACTAAACGGCTGCTTCATAACCTGTGCTGTTAGGCTGTGGGCATCTTCAGCTCCGTCAGCAATCAGTCGTGCGACATCATTTGGCCCCACATATTCGTTTAAATCCAGCCGTATTAGCCGCTCTTCACCGCCAAAGTACACATCTGCCAAGGCTTTGGAGAGCTCGGTCTTACCCACCCCAGTGGGCCCCAGGAACAAAAAGGTTCCAATCGGCCGATTCTGGTTGCGTACACCGGTTCGGGCACGGCGCAGGGCGTTACTCACCACGCTCACTGCATGGGTCTGATTGATCATTCGCTCATGGATAAGCTGTTCCATATTCAATAGCCGCTCTCGCTCGTCGTCTGTATTTGCAACACCCACCTTGATATTCAAAGTTTTCTCAATAGCTTGCTGTACCGAATGAGCCGTGACCAATCCCTGCTCTGAGTAGTTTGCAGCCGACACAAGCAACTTGACTGCTCGCCCTGGCATGGCCAGCTCATGCACATAGCGCTCGCTTAAGCGATAGGCCTCCTGCAATGCCTGGTACATATAGGTAACCCCGTACTGGAACTCCGTGACGATCAGCTGGTCTTGCAGCACCTTTAAGGTTTCGCTCTGCGTAGCTGACGCGACAGAGATACGATTCAGGACGTTAACCAGTGCCGGATTCTTTTGCGCAATCTGGAGTAGTCGCTGCTCATCCATTGTCAAAATTATTCGCAAGCCTCCACCTTCTAGCACGGGCAGTAAGATATTGCTCAAATCTACCGAGCCAATACCCTCTTCGAAGAATAGCTGAGCGTCATCGAGACAAAGGATAATATTCTTGGCAGAGTAGGCCTCATTCATGAGCTGATACACAAGCTGCTCAAGCTCACCACGGCCTGGCGCGCTAGCAATTAACGATGATGCATCAAGGCTAATAACCTGGCGAAATTTTAAGTTATTCGGAATATGCGCACCGCCATCGAGCAACATCTCCGCGAAAGCCTGTACAATAGTTGTTTTACCAGCACCGGCCGGCCCCACTAAGGCGATATTCTGCCGCCCGCCGCTACCAAACGTAGCCAACATTTGATCCAGGGCCTGTTGATGGGCCTCCAATTTAGCAACGATTAACCCACCCCGAGCTATATTCGTACTTAAATTCACTCCAAAACGTGCCAAATACGGTACGAAGCCGAATGACCAATCCCGACCGATCCCGCCAGTCCGCTTAACCGCACCATGCTGTGCCACCAAGTCCTGGATATGCTCATACCACTCAATACCGCTAAGTAGCGCTTCCTCATCGAGCTGCAAGTGCGCTAATAAATTCGCTGCCTGTGGGTTCGTTTGGACCAGCGCCACAACAACCATCGGCGTAGATATATACGATTCTCCGAAGTGTTTTCGCAGTGCTTCAGCCCGTTGCCATACTTCAACAGACTGGGACGGATCATCAGAAACGAGATGCTGCAGAAATGCAGGGCCAATCCCAAAACGTGCTGCAAAGAAGTGTCCGCCAGATACTTCCATTGTCGCGGTGGCGATAGCTTGCGGTGAAGGGCTAGCTGGTAGCCAAGCCAACAGCTCGCTGTCGAGCAAGGCATCGATACTTCCTTCACGATCAACGGTTGGTATCTTCCTCAACTCCCCTTTCCACCATTTACGTAGCAATATGGGTAGTGTGGCCAATCCAATACATAGCCATCCTACGGGCTGAGTAATTATCAAGAGTCCTGCCCCAACACCAAGTAAGAGCAGGCCGCTCACGAGCAATCCAACGCGCACGGGTGTAGTGAGCTTTCGTGCAAAGCGGGCTTTGCGAGCTCGGATGTTACTGTACACAAAACTTACCGATTCCATGGCAACCACCCGAGTATTGTTAGTAACAGCCCAAAAACTGGTAACAGTGGCAGTAGCGGCCATATTAGTAGCAAAACACCGCCAAACACTACGCTAACAAGCAGAGTAAGGCTACCAATAATAATCATGATGCTACGTAAAATAGCACCAATCACTCTAGAAAAGGCGCGATCAACCCAAGCATGCCATCGCACGTTTAAAGAACCGTCAACCTTTCCGGCAGATATCTGTCGATACGGTGAAAAGAGGGTCTTAACCAACAGGTCAATCGAGAAAAGATCAGCAATTCTTGCTAGTCGTTCCCGTATTTCCCCTGCCTCTTGCTTCCACCCCGGTCCATACCACCACAAGAAAAATGCCACCAACATACGTTTATTGTAGCATGGCAGGTACGGTATACTGTAGATATTGTTATGACAAAAAAACATATTACTTTGATCGGCAAGGCCGTACAGAAGGCTGCCGCCCTACGCGGTGGTGGCTCGGCACTCCCCGGGCTTGTGGTAGAAAAACTTGACCCTCAATTTCTTGGCCGCACTCTGGCGTCGCTCCCTAAGGGTGTGGTGGTAATTAGTGGCACCAATGGTAAAACCACCACCACCAAAATGGTTGTTGCGCTTCTTGAAAGCCAAGGGCTACGTGTATTCACTAACCGTACCGGCAGCAACTTTACACGGGGCGTTGTGGCAGCACTTCTGCAAGAAATCAACCTCGACGGTCAGCTACAGGCGGATATCGCCGTACTTGAGCTCGATGAAGCCCATGCCGTGCACTTTGTTAAAAGCGTTGCGCCACGTTACAGTCTACTGCTCAACGTGATGCGCGATCAGCTGGATCGTTTTGGCGAAATCGATACAACCGCCAAGCTTTTGCAGGCTATTGCAGCCCACACGAGCGAAGGCTTGGTGCTCAACAGCGTCGACGCCCGAGTTCGCGCCATTGCAAAAAATGCTGGCTCCAAAATAGTTCGCTACTTCGGCCTCGGTAATGCGGTGCGAGGCGCCTTCCCTACCGACGATGAGCTCTACGGTAAGCAAAAGCCAGAAAGCGCACTGCAGAACGATGTCGAGCTCATCGAGATACTCGGCTCAACCGCAACATTTATGATTGATGACAAAAAGAAGGCCATCACCCTTAAACTCAACGGTGCATACAATATGTTTAACGCTGCGGCGGCTTTAGCCTTAGTGCGGTTAGTAGTGCCTCAACCCAACCGTGATGATGCCGCCCTCTATGCCGCGTTAGCCGAAATAACGCCTGCCTTTGGGCGTGGCGAGACTATTACCGTTAACAACCAGCCACTCGAGCTAATCCTGGTCAAAAACCCGGCCGGCTTTCGCTTGGCGCTACAGTCCTTTGATGCCACAAATTACGCAACCATGATCGCCATTAATGATCAGTATGCCGACGGTCGCGACATGTCATGGCTGTGGGATGTGGATTTTGCTAGTCTACGCAAGCAAGGCGTTACTGTGGTGAGCGGTATACGTAGCTACGATATGGCGCTCCGCTTGCAGTACGATGAAGTTGAGGTAAGCGAGGTCATACCCAACCTAGCTGATGGGCTCACCTATTTACTGCAAACTACACCAGATGTTCCAAAGCGTATCTTCTGCACTTACACAGCAATGCTCGCTCTACGCCGCCAGCTTAAAAGAATAACTGATGTGGAGCACATTTCATGAGCCAAGAAAAAACAATCACTATCTTACAGTTATACCCTAACGAGATGAATATTTATGGCGACTGGGGCAATGTACTCACTCTGGGCCGACGTCTACAGTGGCATGGCTATACTCCGCGCATACTCGCCCACAGCCCAGGCCAAAAGTTCCCCAACGCTGTTGATATTATCGTTGGTGGTGGTGGCCAAGATTCCGGCCAAAACAAAGTTCAAGACGACCTACTCAAAAATAGCGCAATTCTACATAAACTAGCGAACGATAACGTACCGATGCTCATGATCTGTGGCCTCTACCAGCTCTTTGGTCGATTCTTTAAGACGGCTGACGGTGAAACTATAAAAGGCATTGAGATATTCAAAGCCGAGACACATGCTGGGCCAAAGCGCCTGATTGGTAATGTCATCCTGGACACAGACTTTGGGGATGTTATTGGCTACGAGAATCACAGTGGTCTAACGGTTTTAGACAATAACCAACCTGCTTTTGGCGTGGTTAAAAAGGGCGCCGGAAACAACGGTACCGATCAAACAGAGGGGGCTGTGTACAAAAACGTTATTGGTAGCTATTTGCACGGATCACTGCTGCCTAAAAATCCTTCGCTTGCCGATACGCTTATCGAAGCGGCAGTCACTCGTAAATATGGCGAATTTAATCCTGAAATTATCGACGATCGTTTTGCCCAGCTTGCTAGGGCCACTGCAGCAAAACGCCCAAGGTAATCTATGAGATTATGCCGTCAATATTCATGCCGCGCTGTGGGCGAAGGCCGGTTGGCGACTGTCGACTCGTTACTTGTAATGGGCTAGGCTTGCGAATTATTGGGCCGTTAACCTGACGCGGCAACTGCACGGAAATATCGCTCATCAATGCAGGTTGCTGGCGCTGTGGTGCCAGTGGCGCCTGTGGTAAAGGGTCAGGGCTCGCAAGCTGGGGAGTAGTGGCTAGGACAGGCTTTTTGGTTCTTGTTTTAAGCGCTGCCGCTTCCTTCCTCTTGCGTCGAATCGACCAGAGCACTGCAAGTACCCCAAACTGATACATAACAATTATAGGCAGCGCGATCATGGCTTGGTTGGCAATATCTGGAGTTGGCGTAATAATCGCTGCCGCTACAAACGACAGCAATATAACATAGCGCTCCGACTTCAAAAGCCCCCCTGGAGTTAATGGGTTAATCCAGTTCCAGAACAACAGCAAAAGTGGTAATTGAAACAAAATCCCAAGCCCCAGCAAATACCCTGCCAGGAATGCAAGGTAGGAATCCGCCGTGAGGCTAGCCGTGATTACGCCTGCAGCAAAGTCAGATAAGAACTTGAGCGAGGATGGCACGGCCACAAAGTAGCCAAAGCCCACCCCTAACGCCAACAAAAAGACTGAAGCAAGCATGATCTTGACTACAGTTTTGCGCGAATGCGAAGGGAGTGCCGGTCGCACAAAACCATATAACTGATACACAAGCATTGGCACCGTCAATATAAGCCCAGCATACATAGTAACCTGGAATATGAAATTAAACCCGCCAGTTGGCGTGAGATAAATTAATCTTTTGTGGTCAATTGGCGCAAGCACAACATCGGTTAACCAAATATGATAGTTGTACGCAACCGAGGAAGCTATCAGAAAGATAGCAACCACCCAGATAAGTCGGCGGCGCAATTCCCTGATATGCTCAGCAAATGCCAATTCTGGCCCAGAAGATATATTAGGCTTTTGGCTTGTCGGCAGTCTTTTTGACGTCGCCAGGCTCATCGTGCACACCCTTGCGTATTTCTTTTACAGATGAAGCGATGCTGCGCGAAAGTTGCGGGAGCTTACTGCCGCCAAATAAAAGTAGCAAGATAACCAAAATGATTATCAGCTCAAATGTGCCGATCCCTAAGATGTCTGCGAATTGTCGCTCGACCATAAATATGTATTCCCCTCACTCTTATGCTAATGCTTTAATTTTAGCTGTACAAAACAAAAATAACAAGTGTAGATTGCTGTGCCGGTGCATCCTCTTCTCGAGGGTGCACCGGCACAGGATGTCAGCGAAGCCGGTAGCGCGGCGGCTCATCACGCTTGGTAGGCCACTTGTCGTCGCCCTCTACCAGCAACACCTTGCCAGCAACGATCAAGAGCGCCATCAGCTTCTCGGCAACGAAGATCTGCCGTGTCCACTGCCGACCATCCGGCTGGTAGACAAGCTCCCCGAGTTCCACACCCTGTGGGCGGGAGGAGAGGCTCCCCTTGATCATGGAGAACAGTCTGTCGATCTCGCCGGACCGGTTGGCGACGCGGGTCTTGTGGAAGACCATCCGTCCCTGTTCGAGAGGCAGCGACTTCATCGGCACGGGAAGGGACCTGTCAGGATCGGACGCCCTGTCACGCGCATCCCTAGGGAGGTCGTAGCGGCACTCCGAGAAGAGTGTTTCCACGGTTTCGTCATCAAGTTTGGGTCGCATCTTGTCACTTTCTTCTCGAAAAAAAAGCCGAATATTCACAACTTCACCCCGACATCACGAATGTTTTCGCAATGTATATAATAACATAAAAATACTATTATGCATACCGCAAGTGATTGCTAGTATTGACAAAAATGCATAAATATAGTAGCGTATAAAAAGACCAAGAGTGCCCAGGAGGCAATCATGATCGAGCCGTCCCAGTTCAAGTTCGGCATCGTGACCAAGCTCGTTGACGGAGAAGGCGAAGTGGCGACCGATGGGCCCAGCCTCGCCTTCTGCCTCAAAAACGAGCTCAGTGCGTTCGAGCTGCTCCCCTACAGGGAGACGTACGGCACGCGCTCCTACGAGCTGCCCGAAGTCGGCGATGTGATCCTGATCGTTCAGGATAACATCGGCACGGTGCGCTGGATCTGGCCACACCTCGTGCTGCGCAGCGAAGCCGGCAAGGCCATTCTGCGACAGCACGAGTACACGCGCCCTGTGTTGTACTCGGGACTGTACGTCGCCTACGAGAAGTTCCCCAGCAACGAAGTGGCCGCCGAGGTCCTGACGACCGGCTCCCTTACGTTCCCCCGTGGGGCACTCTACGTCGGTTTCCACCTCGACAAGGTGATGGCGAACTTCCCTGGAATCCACATGGAAGTCTGCCGCTACGACGTTCAGCGCTCGCGCGTTGTCTACACAGGTCACCGCAAGGCGAACGTGTTCGCCTGACTAGCCCCCAGCAAGAGGCAGACGCCCCTGCGGGGGCGTTTTGCTTTAAAGAAAACGGGTGGGCAGTCCAAAGACCGCCCGCCCCGAGGTGCCACCCCTAGAGATACCGGAAGTAATTGTCGAAGGAGAACATACCGTTCATCATGGCGTCGTACTGGTCCTGCCTGAAAAGGTAGGGCCACAAGTCGAGCCTGCCCTTGAGCACGTACTCGCGGTAGAAAGTCATGTGCAGATCGGTTGGCACGTAATAGAGCAGCTTGTACCCCTGCTCGAACCCCCGATCGATGCACACCTCGCAGTCAAGATGGTCGCACTCATGCTGCGCAGCACGAGCGACGCCATCCACCAACAGCATTGGCGGGTGGTTTCGACTGTGAAGCCAGACCTTGTCCCAGCGCAACACCTTGCGGGCCACAGCGGGGCATGAGAAGCACATTTCCACGCCCGCTACCTGTCGAGCACCTTGAGCAGGCTTGATCACCGGATCGATGAACACCGTACCCGGGAGCAGGTTCTCTGCCTTGAGATCCTTGCCGAGCGACACCACGATCACCCGGTACGCCTGCTTCTTCGCCCCGAGCATTTGTGGGTGAGCCATGCCCGCGGCCTTCAACAGGCTGCGCGGGTTGACATGCGACTCCATCAACTTGATGTCACGCTGCAGTTCTGCCGACAAAGTCTGCGGCGGCGACACAGCCTTGAGCCTCTTGTTTCGCAGCCAGGGTGATGCCGGTGGCGCAACCTGATACTGCACCGCCCGCAGGAGTCTCTGTCGCTCCGCCAATTCGCGGGTCGGTCGGTGCCAACCCTTCGGCAAGTTGTCCGGCCCGATGTAATCGAGGGGACCAACCGTTTTAACCACGATCGTTCCTTCCTATTTGGGATAGAGCAGCGTTAACTATGACATTCCTTAACGATAAATGCAATAGACTATTGACAAATTAACCATAAGCTGTTAAGTTAGTTAAGTTGTCACAAAACAACTGCGCACATTTGCTTGTGCAAACGGCGCATTTTGTTTTGCATTACAAAAACAAACAGGAAATAGCGGCAAATGATTGAAGAAGAAAATGATATCTTACAGTATATTGAATTGTGTTGTTTCTTAAGCGCCTACTTCAAGCTAGGCAATCTCACCAAAAGCCGGGGCTGGCATCACTCGGTAGTCGAGATTGTCGATAACTGCACGCCCCGTTGCGTCCGTACTATAATACTTGAAATCGACAAGTTGCTCGCCGACCCACAATTGCAAGGCCCTGCCCTACTTACTTGGGTCACACGCTACGCCG
>DASUUR010000032.1:0-2927 GCA_036373975.1 Saccharimonadales bacterium (SeqCode) | reverse complement strand
TCATAACTATGCATTTAATTATAAGATAGATATAGTTTTATGAACAGAGTTGTCGTTGCAATCCCAAACTGGAACGGTGCCGCTGAATTGACGGCCTGCCTTGATTCCCTGCTCGCACAGAGTTACCGCGAGCTCACTATTGTTGTTGTCGATAATGGCTCCATCGACGAGTCACGCCAAATAATTGAGCGCTACGCCAAAAAGGACAGTCGTGTCATAGGCATCTACCACGATAAAAACTACGGCTTTACTGGCGGCGTAAATGCTGGCCTGGAATACGCCATTGCCCAAAAGGTAAAGTATGCAGCGCTCCTTAATAACGACGCCGTCGCCCATAAAGATTGGGTGAAGCATTTAGTTAATTTTCTTGATTCACACACTACGTACGGTATCGCGACCTGTAAGCTTCTCCATGCTGACGGCAAGACATTTGATAGTAGTGGCGATCAATATTCCATTTGGGGGCTACCGTATCCACGTGGCCGCAACGAGCCAACTAGCAATAAATACGATCACCTCACCAACGTGTTTGGTGCCTCTGGGGGTGCCAGCCTGTACCGCATAGACATGCTCAAAGAAATTGGCCTCTTTGATCAAGACTTCTTTGCCTACTACGAAGATATCGATATCAGCTTCCGCGCCCAGCTTGCCGGCTGGAAGGTCGCTTACGTCCCAGCTGCCGAGGTTTACCATGAGCAGGGGACGACTAGCGCCAAGATGAAGGATTTTACAGTCTATCAATCGTTTAAGAACTTCCCGATTGTACCTGTAAAGGATGTACCGCGCGGACTTATCGGCCTAATTTGGCCACGCTTTCTGCTCGCCTATGCGGCATTCTTTATAAGTGCGGTGCGCCGGGGTAAAATTGTCCCTGCCTTGAAGGGTATAGGCGCTTTTTTGGCTATGCTCCCGCGTAAAATTCGCCAACGTAAAGAGATCCAGAGGAACAAAAAGGTGAGCGACGCCTACATTTCCTCGCTCCTGCTCCATGATCTCCCGCCCGATCAAACAAAGCTGCGCGCCCTACGAGCTAAATGGTGGAAGCTTAGGGGCAAAGCATGAAGCGAATCGTAATTGATGGGCGTATTATAAATTCCTCAACCGGCCGCTACGTTGAGCGCTTAGTTGAGCACCTTCAGGATGTTGACACAGAAAATGAATACATTGTATTGGTACCCACTAAAGATAACGACTATTGGCGGCCGCGCGCCAAGAATTTCCGGGTGCAAACTGCTGATTTTAAGAATTACAGCCTAGAAGAGCAGGTCGGCTTTGCTAAATTCCTCTACAACCTGGATGCAGATTTAGTCCATTTCTGTATGCCACAACAGCCATTGTTGTATTTGCGACCACACGTTACCACCATCCATGATCTTACCCTCTTAAACACCTATAACTCCGATAAAAACTGGCTGGTGTACCACCTTAAACAGCTTGTTGGCCGTGCGGTGTTCTTTGTTATTGGGCATAGCTCGCGGCATATTATTGCAATTAGTAACTTTACCAATCGGGCCTACCGCAATTTTGCTAAAATCCCCGCCACTAAAATAACGACCATTTACGAAGCAAGTGATATACCGGCAGGCAAGAAAACACCTATGCAGTTGCCTTACAAAGAATTTATCTTATACGTTGGCCAACAGAGTGACTACAAAAACATCAAGCGCTTAATGCAGGCCCACCAACAACTCCTGGCCACCCATCCTGATCTTGGCCTTGTGCTAGTTGGGTCTAAAAACGAAGCAGCCCAGCGAAATGAAGCCTGGGCCAAAGCACGCAATTTTAAGAACATCACCTTTACCGGCTTTGTCTCTAACGAGGAGCTTGCCTGGCTGTATTCAGAATGTGGCACCTACGCGTTCCCCTCGCTCATGGAAGGGTTTGGGCTACCGAGCCTTGAGGCTATGGCCTTTGGTGCCCCAGTCACTAGCAGCAACGCCACCTGTCTACCGGAGATTAATGGTGATGCCGCTCATTACTTTGACCCAACCGATGTGGACGATATGGCCAACAAGATTGGTCAGGTTTTAACTAACTCGACGCTTCGTGCTCGGCTTGTTGCCGCTGGCAAGAAACAAATTAAAAAGTATTCTTGGCACACCTGTGCTAAGCAGACCCATCAGGTGTATCTGGCAGCACTCAAAAAATAAGTCTATTCAGGTTTCTTGAAAATAACAATGTGACGATCCCGACCTTCACCTTCGGATCGCGTCTCGAGGTCGCTATAGGCACTAACGGCTTGGTGCACAACCCGACGATCGGCCGCATTCATAGGCCGCAGGGCATACTCCTCGCCCGTCTCCCGTACAGAGGTTATCCAGTCATCGACTTGGGTAGTTAAACGCTCTGCCCGTTGCTGCTTGTAGTTTGCAACATCAATATTTACCCGGTGCAGTTCGGCCTCTTTGTTCCGTAAGGTGGTTGACACCAGAAACTGTAAACTCCGTAGTGTCTCACCCCGCTGACCGATCAGAAAGCCGTTTAAATGGCTAGAGGGGACACTGAGCTCAATAACATCTTCATCGTACGTCGCCGCAACATCAACATTAAGTCCGAAAAATGATAACAAGTCTTCCACATACTTCTTTGCATATCGTACTGACTCGTCTCTATTCATAACCTACCTCCGTTTGCTATGTTGCTTGGCCGCTTTTCCCTTTTTCTTGGTTGTTACTACTGTTGCCTCTGTTGCTGCCGCAGCACGTTGCTTTACGGTTGCAGCCTTGCTTGCCTTAGGCTTCTTGGGTGCCGGCGCCTCAGCAATCGCCTCCATTTCGTCGACATCACGCGATAACACCATGCGCTGCTGAATAATTGCGACCAAGCTTGTCGCTGCGTAGTACAGCACCAATGCACCCGGTAAGTAGAGTGCAACGAACAGCAAGAACACCGGCAAGATCATAATCATGCGGCTACTCATAATAGCC
>DASUUR010000031.1:0-13648 GCA_036373975.1 Saccharimonadales bacterium (SeqCode) | reverse complement strand
GTACTACTCCCCCGGTGTAGCCGCAGTGAGCAGCCTGATAGCCGAACATCCTGATCAGCTCCGTCACTACACCTGGACTAATAATCTTGTTGCCGTTATTTCAAATGGTTCCGCTGTACTAGGCCTGGGGAATATCGGCCCAAAGGCTGCAATGCCTGTCATGGAGGGGAAATCTCTACTTTTCAAGAAGTTTGCCAACATCGACTCAGTACCAATCGTTCTGAATGCTACGACCGCCGACGAAATAGTAGCAGCAGTCACCGCAATTGCACCAAGCTTTGGCGCAATTAACCTTGAAGACATCGCCGCACCAATCTGTTTTGAAGTCGAGGAACGCCTGAAGGCACAGCTAGATATCCCTGTCTTTCATGACGACCAGCACGGTACAGCAATCGTCACCCTAGCCGGAATAATCAACGCCTTGAAGGTCAAGAAGACACTAAGGATTGAAGATGCTCGAATCTGCATTGTCGGTGCGGGCGCGGCTGGCAACGCTATTGCCTTACTCCTTCATAAATATGGCGCAAAAGACATCGTCGTCGTGGATAGCAAAGGTATAATCAGCACGCAGCGAACAGACTTAGACGACAAAAAACAACAGCTGGCAGCGCTTAATCAGCGTAACAGGCAAGGCGATCTTACTGCGGCTGTAAATAATGCCGACATCTTTATTGGCGTGTCAAAGGCCGGGCTTCTTACACCAGAGCTAGTCGCAAGTATGCGCACGCAACCAATTATTTTTGCCCTTGCAAACCCTACCCCTGAAATTATGCCGGATCTCGCAAAGCAAGCAGGCGCGCTTATTGTTGCGACCGGTCGGAGCGATTTCCCAAATCAAATAAACAACGCTGTGGCCTTTCCAGGAATATTTAGAGGAGCGCTTGATAATAACGTAACCGGAATAACCGATGATCATAAAATTGCCGCAGCAGAAGCGATTGCTGCGCTTGTTGAGCAACCGTCTGCAGATGAGATAATTCCGTCGGTCTTTAACGAAAAGCTCGTGCCGGCTATTGCGCGCGTTATTAAATAACTCGATTTACCTCTTCGAGGGTCGTCTCGCCCTTGAGGGCTTGTAGCACACCAGCCTGCAGCAGCGTGACCATCCCTTGCTTCTTTGCAACAGCCTCGATGGTTGAGGCGTTAATGTCAGTAATGTCTCCTCGCAGGAACTTCTGTATTTCTTCATCGATTACCATTTGTTCCATAAGCACAATACGGCCTTTATAGCCAAACGGAGACTCTGGAGTAACCACTGGCTTGAAAAGCCGGATGTTTTCAAGGTCAGGCTTTTCTGCATGATCCGGCAGATCTTCGAGCACCTTACGAATCCAGCGTTTTGTCGCATCATCAGGCTCGTATTCCTGCTTTGTCGCTTCATCGAGGCGCCTTACTAAACGTTGTCCTATAACAAGACGGATTGCCGTGCTAAATATTGGGTTTACGCCAATAAGATCTATCATGCGACTAAACGCGGTGGCAGCACTCCCAGCATGAAAAGTACTCAATACTAAGTGGCCGGTTATCGATGCCTGAATGGCAGTTTTAGCGGCATCAATATCCCTTATCTCCCCAACCATCACAACATCTGGGTCAAGCCGAAGCACGGCCCTGAGCTTATCCGCAAAGCTATCCCCACCAGCAGTATTAACGGGAATCTGGCTAATTCCTGCTATGCTGTACTCCACCGGGTCCTCGAGTGTAATAATTTTGCGCTCAGGGCTGTTCAGCGCGTTGATTATGCTATACAGAGTTGTTGACTTACCCGAGCCGGTAGGCCCCACCATCAGTACCATACCTCTGGGGTGCGATACGACCTCATCAATCTCTTTACGCTCTGTATCGGCAATTCCAAGCAAGTCAAGATTCAACAATGACTCGTCAAAATTGAACAAACGAATCACAATATCCTGACCGTAGACTGTCGGTACGGTTTCGATGCGCATGTTTAGAATATGCTTCTTGTCACCGCGCGCAATTTCTTGCTGCATGTGTCCTGATTGCGCATCGGTTGCGGCAGTCGAGATATTGCTTTTTGAGGCAATAGAGGCGAGCAGGATACGATACTTATCGTGCGATATTATAGCAACAGGATGCAAAGCCCCGTCTACACGAAAGCGAATCCGTACATTTGATCGCTGACATTCTAGGTGGATATCACTCGCCGTTAGTAAGTCGGCTTGATCGATAAGATAGTCAAGCACATCGTCTGTTCGCACTGATTCCAATGTTTTCGACACCTGCTCAATCGTATCGCTATCCCCAGTCGGAGCTATCTTAACATCCTCGTACACAACCTCTTTTGGTGGATCAAAGCGACGCATAAATGCCCGGAAACCGGAGTTACTAATAAGCACAAAGTGAACATTTAGCCCATGCTGGTTGTAGTTCTCTCGTAGCATTTTTAAAACGGACTGCGGTGTACTGCTAGTGATACCAAAAAGATAAGGGTTGGCCTCGCTACTGGCCTTAAGCGGTACAATATGACCCTTGTACATCGATTGTACTGGTAGCACATTCTTGGCAAGGGGCAGCGTCGCCTCCATAGTGCGAGTATCTAGGTACTCCAGGCCTAGAATTGCTGCCCGTTCTAATGTGCTGCGTTCTTCTTGTTCCCTATAACGCTCCTGATTTTTGATATCATCCATTAGTGCTATTGTATATGAAAGCGTGAGCTTTTTCGACTGGTAAAATATAAATATGACACCTCGTCTCATTGTTGTTGCCCACAATATCCGCTCCACCCATAATGTGGGGGCAATTTTTCGTACCTGCGAAGGGTTCGGTGTTGAGCGCCTAATCTTAAGTGGCTACACACCCTATCCATCCACCCCTCAAGACTCGCGGCTACCACACATTCGCGAGAAAATAACAGAGCAAATTCATAAAACTGCCCTAGGTGCAGAAAAACTCGTGCCGTACGAGCAGCACGAAGACATCACAACCGTACTCACAAGCCTAAGAGCCAGTGGATTTCAGGTAGTAGGCCTGGAGCAGTCCCCTAATAGCATTCCTTTGCCTAACTTTACTCCGCCAAAGGCAGTCGCGCTCCTGCTTGGTGAAGAAGTGCAAGGTATACCACCCAGCCTACAACAACTATGTGATGATCTGCTGGAAATACCGATGTACGGCAAGAAGGAATCGTTTAACGTTAGCGTAGCCTGTGGCATAGCACTGTATGCGCTGCGCGCTACTTAACGATCACACAGTCCTCGCCATATATGGCCGATAGGTGGGTCGTTAACTCGGGAGTAGGATCAGTCTTAAATGGTAATCGGATGGCGGACTTTTTGTCCTCGCCCAGCACCAACACAATTTCACTGCTACCGGGGTAACCATTGAGTGTTTGCTTCATTTTGAGCAGGCTCTCATGATCATCTGGGTTTTTTATGTGGACATACAGTTTACGCACCGTAACTTCAAGTGGCTTATAGCTGGAAGCTGGTGGGCCCGATGGTTTTGGTGCTGCAGTAACCTGCGCCGCGGCCTGGCCAAACGAACGTCTTTGCGTGCGTACGCCAGTTGCCACACCTGCTTTAGGCATCTTCATCTTCTCGCCCGTAGCCTCGTAACTGTCGAGTTCCTGTTCGGTAATTATCATAACCTCATCGGCAATTATTTTAGCTTCGCTCAGCATGTTACCTTCACGATCTTTGGCGTTTGCCTTACCCTTAACACGAACCACCGCATCCTGCACCAACTTGGCGCCCACTTCTTCGTATAAATTCGGGAACACAATAACTTCGCCCTCACCCGTCTTATCCTCAATACCCACAAAGGCCATTTTAGTGCCGCTCTTGGTCAAGATAGTACGAACTGTGGTAATAACACCGCCAACGATTACCGTACGACCTTCAAGCTCAGGCTTAAGCTCGGTAAGCGCCATTGTCTGCTCCTGGAAGTATGCATCGTATTTATCAAGCGGATGCGCACTTAGGTACAACCCCAACAAATCACGCTCCCACATCAACTGCTCTTTTTCAGAGAACTTTGTTGGTGCCGGTTCGATTTTAACACTCGGCATCATTGCCTCACCAATCAGGCTGCCAAACAAGTCGGTCTGACCACTCAGTGCTTCTTTTTGCAACTTACTAGCAAAACTTAAAAGCGTATCGAGATTGAATAATAGGTCGGAACGATCTCCAAAACTATCAAAAGCACCCGCCTTAACCAGGGATTCCCAGGCGCGGCGATTAACTTTGCTTGTACTAACTCGTTTTGCAAAATCTTCAACGCTCTTAAACGGTCCGTCAAGCTCACGTGCCCGTAAGATCTCCTCAACTGCAGCAACGCCAACACCTTTTACAGCTGCCATACCAAAACGGACCTGGCTTTTGCCCTTTACAACCCCGAACTCCACAAAGCTTTCATTGACGTCTGGGGAAAGTACCTTGATGCCCATATGCTTACACTCGTTAATCTCAATCGCCAAACGATCAATATCATCTTGGTCGCTCGTCATGACCGCCGCCATAAAAGCATCAGGGAAATGCGCCTTCAAATAGGCCGTCCAATAGGAAATAAGCGCATAACACGCTGCGTGACTCTTGTTGAAACAGTAGTTCGCAAATTCTTCAAGCTGCAGCCAGAACTTTTCGGCCATGGCAGGGTCAGCCCCACTATGCTTGACCGCGCCTTCCACAAACTCCGGCTTAACCTTCATCATAAGGTCAATTTTTTTCTTACCAACGGCCTTACGGAGGGTGTCTGCCTGGCCCCCAGTGAACCCAGATAGATCTTTCGAGATCTGCATAAACTGCTCCTGGTACACCAGTACACCATAGGTGCTTGCAAGAGCATTCTCCATTTTAGGATGCAAATATGAGATTTGTTCTTCGCCATGTTTTCGCTTAATAAAGCTGTCAATGAACTGCATCGGACCCGGCCGGTACAACGCCACCATGGCAATAATATCTTCAAAAACCGTTGGCTTTAACTCACGCAGATATCGCTTCATGCCTGCAGATTCCAGCTGGAATACCCCTGTAGTGTCACCCCTCTGGAACAGCTCGTAAGTTTTTGTGTCATCAAGCGGTAGGGTCGATAAGTCAACGTCCACATCGTACACCCTTTTAATGATGCGCTGTGCATTGTTAATAATAGAGAGGTTAGAGAGTCCCAAAAAGTCCATTTTTAGAAGGCCCAACTCTTCGACCGGCCCCATTGGGTACTGGGTAGAGACTACACCTTTCTGAGCCATTTCCAGCGGTGCGAACTTAACGATATCGTCTGGGGCAATCACCACGCCGGCGGCATGTACCCCGTGTGACCGGATTGTCCCCTCAAGCCTTGTCGCAAAATCAATAACCTGTTTTGCGCTCGGATTGGTTTCATATTCTTTCTTTAGGTCTGGATCCTGAGTAATACTAACTTTGAGCGGGATATGCCGACCCTGTACGGGCGCAGGAATAAGCTTAGCTAGTCGATCGGCATCACTATAAGGTACCTGCAGCACTCGGGCAACATCGCGCACGGCTGCGCGAGCAGCCATCTTGCCAAAAGTTACAATATTCGCCACGCGAGCAGATCCGTATTTACGCGCGCAGTACTGGATCACTTCATCGCGCCGTGTATCTTGAATATCGATATCAATATCAGGCATTGAAATACGATCTGGATTCAAGAAACGCTCAAATAGCAAATCGTATTTTAACGGATCAAGATCGGTAATATTAAGTGCGTACGCAATAATTGACCCGGCAGCTGAGCCTCGCCCAGGACCAAATACAATACCTTGGTTTTTGCCCCAGTTAATAAAGTCCCAGATAATTAAGAAGTATCCGTTAAAGCCCATCTTGTCGATAATGCTTAGCTCATAATCAACCCTCTCAATTACTTCGGCACCTAAGCTCGCTCTAGCGGTGTCGATTGTTAGCTCTGCCGCATCGGTCTTTACTATCCCGCCATATCGCCATGCAACGCCCTGCCACACCAGCTCGTGAAGATACGTCTTCTCATCGTACCCCTCAGGGGTCGGGAAAGTAGGGATAAGAATCCCGCCGAGCTCAATGCTTACATCACAGCGATCAGCAATGGCCTTGCTGTTTGATAAGTATTCGGGGTGCTCTTTACCCCATCGTTCAATAAGCTCATTTGGATCTGTAACGTGTAGATGAAAGTCCTTAAGACTCATTCTGTTTTCATCGCTCAGATACGCACCGGTGCCCACACACAATAAGATCTCATGCGCATCCGTGTCACTCTCGCTCAAATAGTGGGCATCACAGGTTACGACCGCTTGAATGCCGAGTTCCTCAGAAAGTCGCATTATGCCCTGGTTAATTTTGATCTGTTCATCCCAATGCTTAGGTGCATCCGGGTGACCGTGGTCTTGCATCTCTAGGTAGTAGCGATCACCAAATACCGACTTATACCATTCGGCAATTCGCTTGGCTTCTTCGTAGTTGCCCGCACGTAAATTCTCGCCGACCTCACCACCCGCACAGGCGCTTAGGGCAATGATCCCTTCGCTGTATTTCTCGAGCAGCTCATGATCAACCCTCGGTTTGTAATATACCCCTTCCAGGTTAGCGGTTGTCGAGAGTTGCATAAGGTTCTGATAGCCTGTATTGTTCATGGCAAGCAGAATCAAGTGGTATCGGGCTTTGTCTTTGGCCGGATCGCGATCATGGATTGTACGCGCCGCAACATACGTTTCAATCCCAATAATCGGCTTGATATCTTGGTCTTTACAGGCTTTGTAAAATTCAATAGCTCCGGATAGCGTTCCATGATCGGTCATGGCTACCGCTTCCATGCCAAGCTCTTTTACGCGTGCAACCAGCTCATCAACTTTCGACAATCCGTCGAGTAGACTATGGTGTGTATGATTATGCAAATGCACATAATCAGACGGCTTTAACTGAGCGTGACCCACGCGTATTCCCCTCCAACTCTTAAACTTTCCTTAGTATATCAGCTCGCAGAGCCTCCAGGCAACATGGCCTTAGCCACGTGCGCGAGTAGCGGCTTCAAGGATGCCCCGAAGAAACTCGCCCAAGAATGGCAACCCAACCAATTGCGAAAGAATCCATACTAACGCAGCCAATCCGAGCGTACCACCGATAATACTTCCTAGGCCGAACGAAATGCCGCGGAAGAAGTTTACCAGGTACACTTGCTTGCGATGTACATAGATATCGTTAAAGAGCTCCTCAAGTAGCTCACGCTGCGCACCCCGTACATTGTCCTTTTTTAGCCCCTCAACAAAGCTGTCGCTCTTTTTCTTTCCTGTCGTGTCTTTCTTCATGCTACCCCTTGCTATAAAATACCGACACCGCTTGTAATCGGTGCCAGCATTATTATTACCGCATAACTATGATTGATGCATACTATTTTACGCGACGGCTTAGGTCTTCGCGAACCTCTTTGGCCGCATGCTCGGCATGTCGTTTAACATCGTGGGCATCGACTTTTAGCTTACTTGATTTTTCTTCAAGGTGATCCCTGACCTTTGAAACAGTCTCTTCGGCCTTGTCTTTAGCTACCTTCGCTTTTTCGCCGGCAGTTTCCTTTAGGTCGGTAGCTTTCTTTTTAATATCTTGACGGGTCTTCTTACCACTCTGAGGAGCAGTCAAGAAGCCAGCAATGACCCCAGCTACCGCACCAACAATCGCACCTAACGCAAATTTACCTTTTGCCATAACAACCTCCTAGGACTTTTTAAATAATCGAGCAATAAACTTTGCCAGGAACACAGGGGAAGTAAACGTTGTAATGTCTACTACGCCTCGTTCGATATGCTCTACTGTGGAACGTGCCGAATCGGCAATCAGGCTTATCTTTTTTGTGACCTTAATGAGCATCACCACAAGAGTGATAGACAATGCTAGGAAAAGCGCCAAAAAGACAGATAAGATGATAACGAGAATCTCTGCTGCTTCACTCATATCTTATAACCTTGTTTATATTTGTTATTTAGCCTTAACGGGCCACTACCACTAAGTATAGCAGACCTACTATTTGCGCACCATTTTTATAATCGTAAGTAGAATTACCGCTCCAATCGTAGCAACAAACAGGCTATAGAGGTTAAACCCAGTAATATCATTGCCGCCAAAGAAGCTAAACAGACCACCACCTATAAATGCCCCGACGACACCAATGATAATATTGTTGACAATACCATTTCCTTCATCGGTCTTTGTAAACAGTGTTGCTAGCCAACCAGCAATACCACCAAGTAGTATCCACAAGAAGAAGTTCATATATCCCCCTTACTTATTTAATAGATATTGTATAACCAGTTAACACTAGTTCAATCGATTTCGCAAATACGCCTCAAAATCAGCTCCAAGCTTTTCGCTCGAAAGAGCCGTATCAACCACCGCCTTAAGATACTTCAACTGGTCACCAGTGTCGTGCCAGGTGCCAACAATAAACTCCCCGTATACTGCATCCTGCTGGGCCAGCTCGTTAATTGAATCGGCCAGAGTAATCTCCCCACCTAAGCCCACCTGCTCTTTGGCGATGATGGGTAATATGTCAGGGGTAAGCAAGTAGCCGCCCACAGAGGCAAACTGCGATGGCGCCTTATCTGCGCCGGGCTTCTCAACCAATTGTTTAATCAAGAATGTTCGCTCACCGGCTTTTTCGCCAATTGCCGCCATGCCGTATTTGTCAGCATCCGCCATTGGCACCTCGATCAAAGAAATTACCGATTTCCCAGTTACCTGGTGTGCATCAAGAAGTTGTTTTGCGCGCGGAACATCGCTCCGGAAAAAATCGTCCGCAAAAAACACAAAGAAAGGCTCGTCGTCATCGATAAGGTGCGCCGCGTTCAATACTGGACGGGCGTTGCCCTTAGGCGTACCCTTTTGGCGAACATAAACAAAATTCGCCATTTCAGCAATGTTGCGTATTTCTGTAGCAAGGTCATCTTTTCCACGGTGCCGAAGATCGTTTTCAAGCTCATCAGAACGATCAAAATGATCTTCAATAGCTCGTTTTGTACTACCAGTCACGATTATGATATCCGTAACACCAGCCGCAACGGCTTCTTCGGCAATCAACTGCACAACAGGCCGGTCAATGATCGGTAGCATTTCTTTAGGCATTGCCTTGGTTTGTGGCAAGAACCGCGTGCCTAAGCCTGCGGCGCATATTATAGCTTTAGTTGGACGTTTCATGCTCCATCCTTTCTTTAAGCAGCTTCTGAGCAATACCCGGGTGAGCTTTGCCCTTTGACTGTTTCATAACCTGCCCCACCAAAAAACCAATTGCTTTTTCATTACCCTTTTTTATATCTGCTAACGCCTTCTGTGAAGTGGGATCAGCAAGCACAGCTTCAACTATAGCGATTATTGCTGCTTCGTCATTCTCTTGGATGAGATTCTTCCGCTCGGCAATCGCCCGAGGAGCCTCTTGGCTGCGGAGCATTTCATTAAATACGTCCTTGGCGGCCGTCGAGCTGAGCTCATTCTTTTCGACCATCGCGGCGAGTTCTATGAAGCTTGTAGGTGGAATGGCTCCAGCTTGCAACACCTCTGTAGTATCACTATCTGGTTTAGTGTCGATTGCACTCGCAAACCAATACGCTACTCTACGTGCGGTGCTGGCTCCAGCAGTTTGCTGTAAATCATAAATCAGCGCCGCATTCTGCTGCGAAGCCAAAAGGGCACCGACAACTGAAGAGTCTAGGCCTAGCTCGGCCCAAGCCGCGCGATATACTGGCGGTAATAGCGGCATGTGCGAGCGCACTTCGTCAATCTCTTCTTGAGAAATATGCACTGGCGGGATATCAGCATCCGGGAAATAGCGATAGTCTTGCGCATCTTCTTTGCTGCGCTGGCTAAATGTTTCGAGCTTGGCGTCGTTCCAACCGCGAGTCTCCTGGACAACCTGCTGGCCAGCCTCAAGCACTGCTATTTGGCGCTTAAACTCGTACTCGGCGGCTTTTTCAACACTACGGAAGGAGTTAAGGTTTTTAATTTCGGCACGAGTTCCCCACTTATCAGCCCCCTTCTTAGCTACTGATATATTGACATCGAAACGCATATTGCCATGATACAAATCGCCATTGGTCACGCCGGCATAGGTCATTAGTAAGTAAAGCTCTTGCGCATAAGCCTTGGCCTCTTCGGGCGTATGCATATCGGCTTCGGAGACAATTTCAATTAGCGGTGTGCCCGCACGGTTAAGATCGACGAGACTGTAATCAGCTCCAGCCGGGTGTGTTAGCTTACCCGCATCTTCCTCGAGGTGAGCATGATGAATGCGCACCTTGACGCTTCCACCACTGGGCAGTGGCGCATCTATCAATCCAGCACCAATGATCGGCTCGTGGAGCTGGGTGATCTGATAGCCTTTTGGTAAATCAGGGTAGAAATAGTGCTTGCGGTCAAAACGACTTAGTGTCGCCACTTCACTGTTGAGTGCAATGCCGGCCCGTATTGCTAAAACGACCGCCGCCTCATTCAATACTGGCAGCACCCCAGGAAAGCCAAAATCCACTGGGCTTACTACTGTGTTCGGGGCTTTGTCACGAGCGTCGTTATCAGCTCCTGAAAAGAGTTTTGTCTTTGTTTTTAGCTGCACATGACACTCAATGCCTATTGTTGCTTCGTATGTATCTAGAATTTCTTGCTTAATCATAGGGCTCCTAGGTCTTTCAGCGCGATTTTGAACGCCTTCAAGGCTTGGCGTGTTGTTGGCAAGGAAATATTTACATCTTCATGTGCAATTTTATTGCGCAATTTATGGGCCGCCCACACAGCATTTGGGTTACTCAGTTGCTTTTGGGCACTCTTTAGTCGCTCACCCAATGTTTCGCCGTTAAAGCGACGCGCCTTAAGCGCCTGATCGAGTAGTTTGTCGGCATTGAGTATTGCTAAGTGATTCGCCGCCACATCCCCCGTAAGGCTGCGTTCAATGCTAAGCCACTTGCTCCTAAACACCTCGCGATCAATGCCAGCTGGTGTTTTGCGCGTGGCTGCCACAATAACGAGCAAAAGAACGCCAATGAATATAATGGCCACAAACATAATAACGATCATACTATCCATTGTTTTCTTCTCCTGTTAGTGCTTTTGCAAATGCCAGCACGGCCGCATCAGCTCGACGCTGACCGATAATCTGCATGCCAATTGACAACCCGGTAGCAGTAGCTCCTACGGGTATACTCACGGCCGGCAGGCCTGCAAGGCTTGGTGACACCGTCATAATATCTGACAGATACATCTTGACTGGATCATCGGTATTCTCACCAAGCTTAAAGGCAGGCGTTGGCGCAACCGGAGCAATAAGCACGTCGTTATGCTTGAGGAGCTCATTAAACTCATTGATTAACAGTGTGCGAGCCTTCTGCGCCTGCTTGTAGTAGGCATCAAAATAACCGCTCGACAGTACGTAACTCCCAATCATAATGCGCCGTTTGTTTTCGTCGACAAAGCCTTCGTCGCGACTACGACCATATAGCTCCGCAAGCGTCTGTGCCTGCGCCCTGTGTCCATAACGAATACCGTCGTAACGCGCTAAGTTTGAGCTAATCTCTGCTGGCACAATTATGTAATACATCGCAAGACTGTAGTGCGCCATAGGCAGAGTGACCTCATGAACATGATGGCCGGCTTGGCGAAGCGATTCAATCTTTGCCTCGAGCGCGCTACGCACCTCCGGGTCAACACCTTCACCCATCCACTCTTTAATAATACCTATGCGTTTTTTGTCACCATGCGACTCCAGGGGCACAAAGAAATCCGGCAATGTCGTGCCGTCGCGCTCATCTTGTCCCGCCATAACAGCCAAGACTAGCTCAGCATCTTCTACTGTGCCTGTAATCGGTCCGATTACGTCTGTGCTGCTTGCCATTGCAACTACCCCATAGCGGCTTACTGTACCATATGTGGGTTTTACGCCTACTACGCCATTAAAGCTGGCTGGCTGGCGAATCGATCCACCTGTATCAGTGCCAAGAGCAAAAGGAACAATGCCACGCGCCACGGCAACCGCCGAACCCCCCGAGCTACCTCCGGCCACCCGTTCTGAATCAAGGGCGTTCGTAGTAGGACCAAAGGCAGAATTCTCGGTGCTTCCGCCATGCGCAAATGCATCAAGATTCGCTTTACCAATACAGATCGCTCCTTCGGCCTCGAGCTTTTCAATCGCCGTTGCCTGGAATGGGGCCTTGAAATTCTCGAGCATCTTACTAGCTGCGGTGGTGGGGGCACCAAAGACTAAGAAATTATCTTTTGCAACAAACGGCACGCCGGCCAACCGGCCAACATCTTCACCGGCTGCGATGCGCGCATCAATGGCCTTTGCCCGTTCAAGCGCTTGCACCTCGATCAGCGAGAGCAAGGCATGAGTTGTGTCGGCCTTCGCCCGTTCAAGTGCCTGTTGCACCTGCTCTAGAGCAGTCGTTTTTCCACCAGTAATATCGGCGACGATCTTTGCGAGTACTGCCATTATAATACCTTTGGTACTTTAATCTGTTGATCTTGCGTTTCCGGCGCATTAGCCAGTAAGTCGGCTGTTGATACACCGTAGTCAATCACTTCATCCGCGCGACGCGCGTGGTTATCGTCTGTGACCTGGTAGGTAGGCGGTGTGTTCTCGGTATCAAGCCCGCTAAGCTGCTGCACGTAACCTAGGATGTTAGCAAGTTCAGTCTGTAAGCGTTCCGTTTCACTATCGGATAATTCTATATTACTTAGGCGAGCAAGTCTGCCCACCTCTTCGCGTGAGATGTTTGTCATACTTCGCTCAGTATAACAAATTTTCGCCAAGTCGAGGAGTTAGAGTTTTTGCTTTACTTCTTCAATCAAATCACGAAGCTCAGCAGCTTTTTCGAACTGTAGGTTTGCGGCCGCCAGCTCCATCTGCGAGATAAGGTCACGAATGAGGTGCGCGTACTCGTCTTTTGGTACCTTCTTGAGGTCAAACTTGGGCTTCTTGTCATCTTCTTTGGCAGGAATAATTGCTCGCAGGCCTTCGTCGATCTCTTTATCAACCCCTTGCGGCGTAATGCCATGCTCGGTATTGTAAGCCTCTTGTATAGCACGGCGCCGATCGGTTTCATTGATTGCAAACTGCATAGAATCGGTCATGCGATCAGCATACATAATAACGCGGCCCTCTAAATGACGTGCGGCGCGGCCAATAGTCTGCACGAGCGCACTTGCACTGCGCAGGAACCCCTCTTTATCGGCGTCCATAATCGCCACCAAACTTACCTCAGGCAAATCCAACCCTTCGCGGAGCAAGTTAATGCCAACCAGCACGTCGTATACCCCCAAGCGCAAATCTCGCAGAATATCGCCACGCTCAAGAGTATCGATATCGGAATGAACGTAAGCCGTTTTAATGTTGAGGTCCTGCAGGTAGGTGCTAAGGTCCTCGGCCATGCGCTTAGTAAGTGTCGTCACGAGTACGCGCTGACGCTTTTCAATGCGCAGCCTGATCTCGGCAATCAGATCATCAATCTGGCCTTCTGTTGGACGTACTTCAATGGGGGGATCAAGCAGACCAGTCGGTCGAATAACCTGTTGCGCAGGCGCTGGTGAACGGCTCAGTTCATATTCAGCAGGAGTCGCCGATACATAAATAACGTTATTTATATGACGCTCAAATTCGCTAAAGGTTAGCGGACGGTTATCGAGCGCACTTGGTAGCCGAAAGCCGTGCTCAACAAGCATCTCTTTGCGTGCTC
>DASUUR010000030.1:0-2962 GCA_036373975.1 Saccharimonadales bacterium (SeqCode) | reverse complement strand
TTTCAGAACTTTGCGACCGATAGCTTTGAGTCTATTTTGAGTGAAGCTAGGAAATATCGATTGAACTTAATTTTGGCTAACCAGTTCATGACTCAGCTTACCGATAAGATACGGGAAGCTATTATTGGTAACGTGGGCACGGTGATAAGCGGTCGTATTGGTACGACCGATGCAGAGCTTATGCAAAAGAAGTTTGCGCCTACCTTTGATGCGGAGGATCTCACTAAGCTGCCGAACTATGAAACGGTTGCTTCTGTGATGATTAATAACGTGCCATCGGCACCGTTTAGCATGTCGCTTGTTCCGCCTATGAGCAAGCCTAATATGCAGCTTGCAGACGCTCTAAAGCGGCTCTCCGCGGCAAAATATGGTCGCCCTCGCCGTCAGGTAGAAAAGCAGATATTTGATCGTTTGCGCACGAATGATGATATCGCCCCTGCGATGCCCGCTAAGGCGGAGCCGGTACTTGGCGCAAACCTTACGCCCACGCCTGCTGCTGCGTCCGCAACGGGTGGCTCAACCTTCCTTGACGAATGGCTAACCAAGAAGCGCCAGTTGACTCAAGATAGGGCGACAGTGCCTCAGGCTGCATCGCCAAAGATTGATCAAATCATATCTCAACAACAGGCCAGCAAAACATCCGGCGTTGACGTGCCTGCAGCCCCTGTCCCAAATGATTCGCACACGCTCTCTCTGCGTGATGCTAAAGCAGGCAATCCCGATGAGGGCCAAATAGAGCTCAGACGATAACTTGCCGTCAACCGATTATTCGGCTTTGCGGCCGGTGAGCATAACTTTTAGAAAGTCATACAGTATACCAAGCATAAATCCAAGGAGTAATGCTGCGATGGTCTCGAAGCCCGAGAGGGGGTAGCCAAAGTGTCGGGCGAGTATGTAAGTAATGCCGCTTAATATAAATGCACTTATGCCAGCGGCGAGGATTGCGTTGGGGCGGAAAAGGGTCTTACCAGCAATCTCACTTGTCTTCTCAACAAATGGGTTGTGGATCACTTTACTAAAGGCTTTCTCGGTGGGCCTCATTTCAGAGCGTACCTTTCGCAGGGTTTCCTTATAGGCTGTTTCCTTTTCGGCCCTGGTGATACGACGGACTGCGGCTGTCTCCTTAGAGAAGGAAGCTTCAGTAGCGTCCTCATGCGTGCCCGACTTGGCTTCCGTTGTGGCATCTAGCAAGGCCTCCTGCGCAGCCTCACGGCGGTTTTCAGCCTGGTCTTCGCCAAGTTTTTCTAATCGTGAACGTAAGGCTTCACTTTGTTTCTCGGCAGCCTGGGCTAATTGCTCGCCTTTTTCTTGTGTAGGTATAAATTTTTCAGGACTATTCATAATACCACCTTATAGTAAGCCGTTATTAAATTCTTTGCGGATTAGTCTAACCTCACGATTCAATTGACGCGAGCGGACGTAAAAGTATGTGACGGCCGCAAATATAATACCGGCTACAAGCATGTTCTCGCCTGGCCCCGTCTTAGGAAGCACAGTGACGGTTTGTTCGATAATCTTAGGTGTAGGGCAATTAACAACAATTGTCACTGTATTTCCAAAACTGTTGATCATTCGACAATCAAATGATGATGGATCGCTTGTGCCTTTAGGGGTAGCCGGAATCTCTTTTGCTAATTCGACAACAACCTTACGGGTCTCTTGCTCTCCGACTGCAAGCGGGATAGAGCTCCATTCAAGAGTTTGTTTTTGGGTGTCATATGTTCCACCTCCAGCATCATTGATTTTGGCATACTCAGAGACGTCGTAAAGGTTCTCCTCAATCGATGTTTTAGTTGCAACATTACCGGTGTTCTTAACGGTTAGTGTGTATTCTATACGATCACCTGCCTGTGCGGTGACTTGTGTAGCGTCTTTATTCTGAGTTAAATTGAACGCCCTTTTGCTTTGCTCTACCTTTATGATTTCTTGCGGCTTTTTAGGGGGCTCCGGGGTCGGAGGGGGAGTTGGCTCCCGCTTAAAAGCAAGGTTTGCACAGTTTTTCATAACGGCAAACCAACCCGCCTTTTGTGAATGACCAATGAAAGCATTGTATGTTGAACCATTCTTGATGGTGTAATCAAGGGTATCTAGCCGCCAAAGGGGACTAGAATAGACTTGGGTAACAGTGCCGTCACTTAGCTTAATGTTGTGAGTTACTTTGCCTTCGGCTTCGGTGAAGCGGGGGATTCTTCCCCACGAAACAATTGTGCGATTGTCGTCCAGCGAGTTAAATGTACCCTCAGTTGATGCCGCTAACTCCTCGCGTGTAATACCGGCGTATGCGGCAATATCTTTGTAGTTGGATGCGTTTGCATCGTATGCGCTCAAGATGTCGTCTTTTGTTTTAATTCCGCCGCGGATTAGATCAGATGGGCTTGCCGCGTTGGCAGATTCTGGAGGGCTAAAGGCTGCAAGAGACTGAACGCACAGTGCGAGAACCATGAATATAAGGCCGAGCTTTCTTGTGGCTTGTTCTTTCCTGAGTCTTCGGGCATAGAAACCCAATTGTCCGATAAGAGCCGGGCTAAAGGGCAGATTCGCTACTATTTTCCGAAACATCTTTTTATTTTTAGTCTCCTTACATTAAATTTAGCATAAGAAATATGTTCAATACAATAGTTGCAATGAACACAATTTGCCCGTTATAATGATTAAGTTGTAAACTATCTGAAAAGAGACTGAATGTGAGGAAGCATGCCTAAACAAAAACCATCTGCTGACTATGACTCAAGTCAGATCCAAGTTCTTGAGGGTCTAGAACCTGTTCGCAAACGCCCGGGTATGTACATCGGTAGTACAGGGTATGAAGGTGTACACCACTTAATTAAAGAAATAGCCGATAACAGTATCGATGAAGCAATTGCTGGTCATGCCACTAAAGTGATGGTGACACTTTTGGCCGACGGCGGAGTTAGGGTTTGGGACGATGGACGGGGCATCCCAGTTGATGTTCACCCTAAAA
>DASUUR010000029.1:0-15144 GCA_036373975.1 Saccharimonadales bacterium (SeqCode) | reverse complement strand
GACAAGTCCGGAACAGGTTCTCGGAGTGTGTGAGACTACTTGAGACTGGCGCCGTGATTGAGATCACAAAACACGGAAGAGACGCTACCGTTTCGATGATCTCAGCCAAGGATTTGGAACGTCTTGACAAGATGCTTGCGCTACTTTCAGCTCAAGCAACAGACTGGCTAGCGAAAGAGGAAGCCAGCGGCCTGACCCTGCAGGCGAAACTTGCCGAGATCAATCGAATCAAGGCCCGAAACAAGGAAATCGGTGAGCTGATGATCCGCGCCGTACGAGAGCTGTTCGACGGCGACCCGACGCTCCTGCGCGAAATGGCCACCAAGTACCTCGAGTCTTAGCCCTCGTCAAGTCCACCCATAATCAACGGCCTGCGCCCACTCGGGCGTAGGCCGTCTACATATCTATAAGCTACGAGCCAGGGCCGTCCAATCCTCAAGCGATAGGGCTTCGGCTCGATCGTCGGGATTGACCTCCGCCCTATTGAGCAGTGTTTCTGCCTCATCTTTAGAAACCCCTAGGCCACCGGCTAGCGACGACCGCAGCTTTTTACGCTTTGCTGAAAAACCCGCTTTTACCACCTTGAAAAATAGCTTTTCATCAATGTCCGTGAACAGCTCTTGAGTACGCGTTTTTAAAATAACCACCTGCGAATCCACTTTTGGTGGCGGCGTAAACAGTTTAGCCGGCACGACATTACCAAGCTTTGCCTCGGCAAATAACTGGGCGCTGACGGCTAAAATACTCATGTCTCCAGGCCCAGCGGCGAGTCGTTCTGCAACTTCTTTTTGCACCAATAACACTGTTCGGCTCGGACGGTTTTGGGCGGTTAGCAGCAGCTGTACAATTTTGCTTGTAATGTAGTAGGGAACATTCGCTACGACTTTGTAGCCGGGGGGTAAGCCCGACAGATTAAACTTTAGGATATCGCTCTGTACAACCTCAAGATTCTTAGCGGTCACGCGCTTTGGCAACTGCTTTGCCAAGTCCGGGTCGAACTCCACCGCAATCACCTTTTTGGCACGCCCAACCAGTACTTGTGTGAGCGTGCCTAGCCCTGGCCCAATCTCAAGCACTGTGTCGTTTGGCGTTATGTCGGCTGCATCGCAAATATGGTGCAAGGTTGCAGCGTCGTGCAGCCAGTGCTGGCCTAGGTTTTTGTTGGGCTGTGGATCGTTCATAGATCTAGTAAGTTGAGTCCCGTCTCTTCGTCTTGTGTTCGTTCAAGCGGCATAACGAAGCGGCGCAATAATATTTCAAGCGTGGCCCCAACAATTAGTTCCTTTACATGGCCACCAAATGCCTGGAAGTTCCGGTCGCTCACAGTCGCATGTAAATGCCATGCCAACTCGCCATTATGGGTTGCCAGATTCCCCTGCAGCGAAGTGACTTCCATAAGCTCACTAAACGTGCGCCATTCGTAGGCTTTGGTTTGCAGGTTAAAATACCCAAGCTCGGCACTGCTTGCGCCACCTACACCGTTAACCCAAGCGCCTTTTATACCTTCTTTTTGCACGAATTCAGTAAGCGAAGCCATGAGGGACTCGCCTTTGTTAAGACGAATTATATACTGGGAGCCATCAAATTTCGTTGTCATGTAGTTATTGTACTACGCTAGCGATAAGTATCAGGTAGACTTGCCCCACACGATGGCCATGGAGACCAGCCGCGGCGTTGGTATGTCTCCCATACTTTGTCATCTTGGACGGCAGCAGGCGCATCCGATGGTATGCGGTAACCGCCATAACCCGCCCAAGTGCTAATATCGTACTGGTAGGCACCGTAGTAGCCATTACCGGTGTTAGTCTGATAGTTACCGCCCGACTCACAGGCGCGTAGTTTTGCGAGTGCTTCGGCAAAGCTGCCGCTAAACGTTGGCTTTGCACCAACAATTTCAACTTGCTTCTTTGGCTGCTTAATCGTTACGCTTTGAATAACCTTGCGGGATATCTCTTTGCCGTTCTTCATGACAATCTCGTACGTAACAGATTTCTCACCTTTTACACCCGGAGTTTTAATAGCTCGGTAGCCAACTTCACGGTCGGCATCTTGAATGTGCTCAACATCAAAGGCAATTGGCTCTTCTTGGGTCATCGTCTGCTTACCGTTGCGCCAGACTTCTACGCTCATACCGGCAACAATTGGTCGGGTAAGGCTGGTTGATACATCGTCATTCTTTGCAAGCTTTACACCCTTTTCTTCGAGCATCGCGCCTACGGTAGTAGCCTGTGTGCGCATAGTCATTTTTTTACCGTAAAGCTTAATTTTAAATGGTGTTGCGCGATCGATCGTTAGCTTTAAGCCAGCACCACCTTCGGCGACTAAGTTATCGACACGGCTCATTTGCGTGAGGTCTTCATCGTAAAGAGCCACACCTGCTGCTTCGGCAATTAAACGAGCACTCTGGTGTGGGGTCATTACCTTAATACGGCTTTCGCCATCAACAATAGTTACAGGGCGGGCACGGTAAATATTCACCTTATAATTTTTTGCCACCAATTCGGTATTGGTGGCAGGTTCAACGCTATCGGTGGGTTCAACGGTAACATCAGCTTTTTTTAGGGCATCAGCAATGGTTTTGCCTTTTGTAATAACGACCTTTTCTATGTCGCCATCATGAATGGTGACCATACGACCGTCTTTTTGCTGCGGTGTGTCGGCCATTGCTTTACCAGACACAAATACCACTGCTATAAGAATTGCAGCACACAGGAGTAGGAGCATCCTTTTACGGATGCGGATGTAATTGACTACTTGGTTCATGAGTAACTAAATGTTTCTTTGCACACCATAAGTAATGGGATCTATTTTAGCGCATATTACGCGAGGGTGCAAATTTACTTTATCACAAATTCATGTTATAATACATAAGTACGTCTCCAACAAAGACCGAACCGAGACAAGGGAAAACAGCATGATGACGCTTACGGAGTGGTTCATGAGCGGCCCTGGTGGCATGGTGACACTCGCCCTGGTGCTGATTATTGACACCCCTGTGAGGAGTCGCATCAGCGGGCTTGAAGCGCCCTATGTCGGCCTGGTTTTGACCGGCCTGGCTGGCTGGATCATCTTCGGGCTGGTGCTCAAGCACACGGAAACGTGGAGCGAGGACTTCTGGCTCTGCATGAGCATCAACGCCGCTCTGTTCGGAACAGTGCTGTGGACGCTCTGGGGCACCTTCCGGCTCGCCCTGAGGCAACGTCCGCGCGCAGCCCTGCTGTAGCCCTTCGCAAAAAGGCGCCTGCCCCCTCACGGGGTGGGCGCCTTCTTACTTTATAAACGCTTCAATGGCGCAAACGCTGCGTTTAATCTTTTGACGCCTCGTCCTTCAAAAGAAATCTCTAATGTCGTACCATCGATAGCGCGAATCTCGCCAATCCCGAATACAGTATGCTGCACCTTGTCGCCAACAGCGATATCCCCGTCAAACTCTTGCACTATTTCAGGCTCCTTTGCAAAAGTTGGAGCAAAGCCGGTCTCGGGAACAGGCGCAAGCGATGCCGCATCAGAAACATCTGCCAAGAATCGCGAAGGCGGGTTGTGCTGGCGATTCCCATACAAAAAACGCGAATTGGCCGACAACAAATGCAGCTCTTCGCGGGCACGCGTCATGCCTACATAACATAACCGGCGCTCTTCTTCCATTTCGGTCGCATCGTACAAAGCACGCGAGTGCGGGAAGATACTTTCTTCCATGCCGATCATAAACACCACTGGGAATTCCAGGCCTTTCGCAGCGTGCAGGGTCATAAGAGTGATGGCGTCGCTTTTTTCATCAAGCGCATCAAGATCGGATATAAGCGCCACCTCCTCAAGAAAAGTTGCCAAGCCCATTTCAGCATATTGCCGAGCTACGCCAATAAGCTCCTGTACGTTTTCTTGACGGTCTTCAGCTTGGGGTGTGCCGTCTTTTAAGAAATTTATGTAGTCAAAGCGTTTTAAAACCGCTTCGATTAAGTCAGGCAAAGCTAGTTGGTCGATCTGCTCCTGCAAACGCTGCAGCGCCTCGCCCAGCTCAAGCAGCGCAGTACGCGCCTTGGGAGTAACTACTGTACACATGTTGGCAATCGACAGAGCGCTCACAATATCGCCCGCTTGGCTTTGCTGCCACATCAGGAACTTCTCGACCGACGTTGGCCCCAGTCCGCGCGCCGGGACGTTCACAATCCGCAAAAAGCTGGCTCGATCAGACGGCTGGTAAAGTAAGCGAAGATACGCAATTACGTCTTTTATTTCTTTGCGGTCGTAGAAGCGCACCCCGCCAACAATCTTGTATGGAATACCGTAACGGATACAGGCTTCTTCCATTGCGCGACTTTGGGCGTTAGTACGATACAGTACCGCGTAATCACTGTAGCGACGAGCACGCAAGCTAACAGCGCTCGAAATTCTGTTTACGACAATCTCGCCTTCATGTGTTTCGCTGCCGGCATGCGATATCTGCACTGGATTCCCAGCGCCCGCAGCCGTCCAAAGCTTCTTGTCTGAGCGTTGGGTATTCTTAGTTATTATTTTGTGCGCTGCATCAAGAATATGTTTGGTAGAGCGGTAGTTCTGCTCCAATTTAACTACTTTTGTATTAATAAAGTCGCGCTCGAAGTTAAGGATATTCTTGAAGTCCGCACCGCGCCAACTATAAATAGACTGCCAGTCATCACCAACCACACAAATATTCTGCTGATCGTTCACAAGCGCTTTTACCAATTGGTATTGCACCGCGTTAGTGTCTTGGTATTCGTCGATCATGATATGGCGAAAGTTAGTTTGCCATTTACGCCGGATCTCCGGTACTTCACGAAAAAGCCGGACAGTTTCAGCCAAAAGATCATCAAAATCCAATGCGGCGGCTTCTTTGCGCAGGCGCTCATAGCGCGGGAAGATGTCAGCTGCGACTTGTTGCTGCGGTAAACGTGCCGCACGAGCAAATTCTTCTACGCCAATTCCATCGTTCTTAGCGCTGCTTATAAGGCCACTGATTGCTCGTGGCGTGAATTGCTTTTCGCTGATGCTCAGCTGCCTCATGGCTTGCTTAATAACCCCCAAACGATCAGCTTCATCAAAAATAACAAAATTACGGGGCACCCCAATATGCTCCCCGTCGCGACGCAGCAAACGCACACAAATTGAGTGGAATGTGCCCATCCACGGCATAAAGAATCGGTCATCAGAAGAGCGGCCAACAAGCCCGGCCAAGCGCTCACGCATTTCTTTTGCCGCCTTGTTCGTAAAGGTGACGGCTAAGATCGCTTCGGGCGCAGTATGTTTTTCGGCAAGTAGATAGGCAATGCGGTGTGTCAGCGTTTTAGTCTTGCCAGACCCGGCCCCCGCTAAAATAAGCAACGGACCAGACTCGTGGGTAACCGCCTCGGCCTGTGCATCATTGAGCCCCGTAAGTAAACTATTCATCACTGGGTATTGTAACAGCAAATGGGGCGTTTAGTTAAAGCCGCCAGTCATAAAGTAGACTGCGATACCGGCTGCAGCACCTAGGAGAAGTAGCAGGAGAATAACTGTTATCCAGGTGCCCGCACCGCGCTTCTTTTTGGTAGTGGGCTGGAGCGGCTGGCGATATTCGTCGGCATCAAAGAGTGAGCGTGGAGCCGTGTCTTCGGGAGCAGGCTTTACCTTATATTGCTGAGGGATTGATGCCGTGGCTGTCGCAGCCATGGCCTGTCGAACTGTTGGAGTTGGTGGCTTTTCCGGACTGGCGGGAACTTGTGGGACACTAGGTTGTTGGACGGGCTCGTCTGGGGGATAAGCAGGCGGAGTATCCGGGCGATCATCTGATTTAATCTCTCCTGCTTCTATCGCCACAAGATCTTGCCCTAACTCTGGTGGTAATGCTTCTGGTGCTTTTTGCGCATCAACAACCGGCCGCTCGGCCTGCGTGGGCATGTCAGGGGATTGCACTGGCATATCGCCAGGAGCAAATGCGCCGAGTGGACGCTTTTCTACTTTTGCATCACTAAGAAAGGGTGAAATAAGCGCATCTTGCTGAGGTGCAGCGGCCGAGGATTGTGACTCCTCTTTTGGCGGTTCATCTTCTTTTTTACGACGGCTCAAAAAGTTCAACGAACCACCCCATTTAGTCTCTGACTCCGGCTTAGGGGGCGCAACTGGGGCCGGCTCAGACGCAAAGCTAAACTCAGGTTCTTCGGGGGCGGTGGTGATTGGCTGTGGTGCTTGCGTGGCAGGCCCTTGCGTAGGCCTTGGTGCGGTTTTAGCCACACCCATATCAGACGATGGATGCACAACATCCATAAACCGGCCAGATCTGCGAGTAGCTGGGGGCATAGCACGCTCCGGAGCCTTCATAGGAACGCTTGGTTCAGGTTGGCGCATAGGCAAGCTGGCACTAGTCACCTCTTTAGCAGGTGGCAGTGGAGCAACGGGTGGTGTCGAAAAAGTCTTCGGCTGCTCGCTTGGGGCAGAAGAAGCGGCAGACGCCACAGGAACTGACTCAGCCGGTTGCGCAACACCCGGGAGCCCTACTTCAGGCTGTGGATCTGCAACCAAAGGAGCTGCTGTTACTTGCGGGGGCTCCGGTGCCATGGGCTGCGGGGAGGCAGCGGGCTCGGCGACGGGCTCAGCAACAGAAGCATCCTTTTGGGATGTGGGCCTGCCTACAAGTGAGCTTACCGCTCGGTCTAGTTCATCAAAGTCAATGTCGTTATTACCCATTATTTCTTACCTACTTTTTTATGTTCTTTTAGCTCGCTCTTTTTATGCGCTGCATTGGTGATGGCGGTGAATGTTTCAGCCTGGAGGCTGGCGCCTCCTACTAGCAGACCTTCAATGCCTGGGATTGCCAGATAGTCAGCGGCATTGTGCGCATCAACACTCCCCCCATACAGAATGCGTAACTCCGCGGCCGCTTTAGCGCCAAACAATGCCTGAATATTATCACGGATGTATTTAACGGCAGCTTTGACATCATCGGGGCGGGCATTCTTACCGGTACCAATAGCCCATACCGGTTCGTACGCCACTACAACATGCTGTAGCTCTTCAGAGGTAATATTTGCAAGACCGCCAATAATCTGATCGTGCAGCACATGCTGGGTATCGTTGTCGGCCCGCTCTGCAGCGGTCTCACCCACACACAGGATTGGCCGCATTCCATTGCGAACTACGGCTTGCACCTTTGCGCGAATGTCTTTATCGGTTTCGCCAAAAATATGGCGACGCTCCGAATGGCCAACGATAATATAGTCGACCAGTCCGCGAAGCATCGTGGCCGACACCTCGCCTGTAAACGCACCTTCGTCACGCCAATAAGCATTTTGCGCGCCAAGCTTAAATTGACGGTGGTTTACCTGCATGCTTAAAGACTGCAACGTCATAACGCTGGGACACAGCACGACCTCAACATTGCGGTGCACCGCAATACTTTCGCTTAATTTATGCAAATAAAGACTCGCTTGCTGCGTGTTTAGATGCATCTTCCAATTGCCAACAATGAGTGTTTTCGCCATGTTTTTGAGCGTGCCTATCCGCTTATGCTTTTCCTTAGTGTACCCAAAATTATCCTAGGCGTCTAGTAGGGCTTCAATACCTGGTAGTTTTTGGCCAGCCATAAGCTCGAGACTAGCACTGCCGCCGGTGGAAACATGCGTAAAGCTACTGCCCCCATTGGCATCCCAATCAAGCACAAAGTTAACCGTATCGCCGCCACCTATAATCGAAGTGATGTGCGGATTACTGGCTAGCTCAAGCGCCACACGAGCCGAGGCATGGGCAAATGCCGGCAGCTCGGCATAGCCTAAGGTTCCACTCCAAATGACAGTCTTGGCTTGTCTTATCGCCCCTGCCATGTGCTCAATACTCGCCTGCCCAATGTCTAAGATGTATTCATCTTCGGCAACTTCATCGGCCGCAACGACGGCGCGGCGAGCGGATTGATCTATTGTTGTTGCTACTGCAACATCTATTGGTAACATTATAAAATCGTCGATCGCATCTTCGCCAACTTTTTTCGCGGCGGTCTGGTAGATTTTATCTATGGTGTCGTCAAGATCATCCTCGGCAATACTTTTACCAATTCTGTAGCCCCGGTAACGCAAAAAGGTATTGGCCATCGCCCCACCAATTATCACGTGATCGGCAACTTCAATCAGCCGCAAAATAACCGATATCTTATCACTAATTTTCGCCCCACCCAACACTGCCACCAAAGGCTTTTGAGGGGAATGGATAGCCGCTTGAAGCGTCTTGCATTCTTTTTCTAGTAGTAGACCTGCCACGCTTGGCAAAAACTCTGTGATTGCACTTGTGCTTGCATGCGCCCGGTGCACCACCCCAAAGCCATCTTGCACAAAATAGCTTGCGCTACTATCTTTGGCAAGCTGCTTTGCAAAGACTGGGTCGTTTTGTTCTTCAGCTGCATAGAAGCGTAGATTTTCAAGCAGCAGCACCTCACCTGGCCTAGCGTGCTTTGTCGCTTGGTATACTTGGTCGCCAATCGTATCCGAAACAAACCTCACAGGCCTTGCAAGCAGTTCGCCCAAACGGGCTGCCACTTTTTCTAAGCTGTATTTTTCGTCTTTTTTGCCATCCGGTCGCCCTAAGTGGCTGCATATCACCACTGTGCAGTTACGATCTAGCAGGTAACGCAGCGTCGGTAAGCTTTGCGTTAAGCGATACTCGTCGGCAATCTCACCATTCTTTTCAAGCGGCACATTGTAGTCGGCCCGTACCAGCACCGTTTTGCCATCGAGCGGCACATCTTTGATAGTTTTTTTATTAAACATATTTCACCTTTTCTTCATTTAAGCATAAGCAAGGCGGATGCAAAAGATATTCGACTAGACTGATTTGAAGTAAAAAGGTGAGCTTATCAGCCTCAGCGGCGCAATTGCCATGGCAAGCCTTGTGATATTTGCTTGGGTTAATTTTGTTACCAATTATTAATCTGTCCTACTCAAACTGACCTGTGCAACAGTTGTAAATATTTATATAAATTGTATAATCATAGCAGTTTCGATGATTGGAGAGCTCAGATGAAATTGAGCACCGAGGCTAAGGCGGTGCTGGCATATGCCCTGCAACAGGCATTGCGAGTCAAACGGTTAGAAGACAACGGTGCTCCAGCTGCCGAGCTGCGGACAGCACGCGAGCAACTCAAAGATCACCTCGTCGCCCTGCAGCAGGAAGTTCCGCGCAAGGACCGGCCCAAGGTGGCTGACTTTCTCGACGACACCGCCGAGGATGCTGCCCAACTCATGGAAGACATCGCGGCGGCAGCGCCCAAGGGCGGCAAGAAACTGGTAGATGCCAAAAACGCCTACGTGGCGTTCATGGCTCCGCTCATCAACCTCAGCCCCGCCGAACTCAATGGGGTTGTCAGCAAGATTGCCGAGGCGGCACTCTCCGACGAGGCTTAATACCAACTGACAGTTTCGACGACAAGGGAGGCTCCCATGGGGCTGAGTGTGCGAACCAAGACCGCCTTGATGTACGCCGTACAGCAGCAACTCAAGGTGATGCAGCTGAAGACGGATGACCCGGAACGAGCCAAGGAGGCTCGCCAGCTCACCTTCCATGTCGCTGCCGTGGAGCGTGAGCTGCCCGAAGCAGAGCGCGAGAACGCAACCAAGCTCATCGAGGGCGTGGCCAAGGGTGTGGCAACCCGCGTGAGAAACATCGAAGAGGCGGCG
This sequence comes from Saccharimonadales bacterium (SeqCode), assembly GCA_036373975.1. GTDB lineage: Bacteria > Patescibacteriota > Saccharimonadia > Saccharimonadales > Saccharimonadaceae > DASUUR01. The sequence goes on along the minus strand of DASUUR010000029.1, from coordinate 5,488 downwards.
GTACGAGACGATGCGACGCTGCGTGGCGCCATACAGGACTACGCGAGCTACCTGGGCGAGTCCTACAACTACACAGTCACGGAACTGACCATGCAGGCTCGCAAGATCGCCGAGCAGGCGGTCGCCCGGGCGTAGCGGCCTGAACAACTAGTAAAGGGGGCGGGTCTGCTCGCCCCCTTTCACCAACACCTATAGGTGTTTTATTTTTAGCAAAATATTGTATAATTAGCGTTGGAACTTCAGCACACCCCTTGTGAGGAGTGATTGTGGCGATCGTCGCAACGAGAAAGCTCGTGATCGCTGCAACAGTTGTTGTGGCGCTCATTGCTGCACTCGTCCTGGACGGGCTCAGTACCCGGTTGGGAAACAGCAAGACAAGTTTCGTCTACGAAGAAGGAGCTGGTTCAAGCGTTTTTACGATCGTTCTGGGCGGCATGAAGGCCGATGCCGAGCTGCACTCGCGGCAGATCAGGCCTGCGCTACTCGAGCTCGGACCGACTCTGACTGCCGTGTACGACCCGGTGCGCTTCAACGCGCGAGAGGTCGCACTGCAAACAGCGCACGAGATCGATACGCGGCTGAAGCCCGCGGACGACCCAAAGATACTGATCCTTGGAAGTTCGCTCGGCACACAGGTTGGGCTCTACCTGCTCGACATACTGAAGCTGCTCGGCTTCAAAAAGCTACATCTGATGGCGGCTGACTCACCGATGAACGCAGAGGATCTGTGCCAGAAAAGAGGCGCCGAGACACTGGGTACCTTGTGGTGGGCAGGCCGCGGTCAGAACGCAGCCTTTAGCCGGCTCCAGCGAAAGGGTGTCGAAGACCGCCCGCATGATTCGGACAGTGACGACGCTGTGCGCCTGGAGAACTACCAGGCAACAAAGCAATACCCGGCGTCAGCAACTTCGGATCAGATCCGCAACCTGGCAAGGCACACCGCCCCACCGGCAGGCAGCTATCAGCATGTCGAGCTAGTGGTGCTCCGGTCAGAGAACGACACAGAAGTACGGAGCACAGCCGACCAGAAACTGTTCGATGCCTTCGGTGTTGGATCGTATCGCCGGCTGATCATCCCGGGCACGAGCCACGTCAGCTATGTGGAACACCCCGGCAAGTGGCAAGCAGGCATCAGGAAAGGGCAAAAGATCCTGGGCCTTCGCCCCTAAACGTATGTCGCCCGCCGAAACTGGCGGGCGACATACGCAGACTTACCTTCCGTTGAAGGTCTTTTTTTATGTCTTAATTTAGAACACGTACACGGATAGTATCGGTACCGCCAATCAATCCTGGCTGGCGACCGCTCACAAGCACAACGGTGACTTTAGCATCTTCGCCAAAGAACATACGACTCTTAAGCTCTTTTGCAAGCTCAAGACCAGCACGTTCGCCGTCTTCACGAAGGAAGCTCTTGTTGGCATACATTAATGCAAGCTGTTGCGCTACGCGGGGATCACTAGTGACACTAATGATAGGTAAGCTTGGGCGATGTGCCGCAATGCTTGCTGCAGTGACGCCGGATTTGGTTTCGGCTACAATACCGGTTGCCTTAATTTGGCTAGCCAAAGTAACAGCCGCCGAGCTAATGGCATCTTGCATGTCAGTCTTGCCTTCGCTAAAGTACACGGGCTGCACAGGAGCGTGCTCCTGCGTATGGATGATGACGCGCTTCATTGCTGCAACTGTTTCAAGTGGGTAGCGACCATTTGCGGTCTCGTCGCTTAACATTACGGTATCAGCACCTAAAATAACCGCATTTGCAACATCGCTTACTTCAGCGCGGGTTGGCTCAGGGCTTTCAACCATGCTCGCCATCATCTGCGTTGCTACGATGCTGAGTTTTCCGTACTTCTGACACAAGCCAATGATTGAACGTTGCACGATTGGCACCACCTCGGCACCGGCTTCGACAGCTAGGTCACCGCGCGCAACCATAACACCATCGCTCACCTTTACAATCTCCTCAAGCGCCGTTGGCTCAATTGCAGCTTTGGTCTCAACCTTAGCGATAATTTTTGCCTTGGAACCCTTTGATTCAAGAATTTCGCGCAGCTGATTAATATCGTCGGCTGACTGCACAAAACTTAGCGCCACAAAGTCAATATCTTGCCCCACGCCATATTCAATATCTTCACGATCTTTTTTGGTGAGAATATCGCCAGCAAAGTCAGTGTCTGGCAGGTTAATACCCTTGCGGCTCATTAGTACCCCGTCGTTTTCTACTCGTACGCGAATAGACTGCGCCGATTGCTCGACGCCAATAACTGTAGTACGCACTTTACCATCAAAGATGTACAGTGGTTCACCAACTTTTACTTTTTCAGCCAAGTTGTACTGCACAGGAATTACATTTTCGCTGTGCTGGCCGCCATATACCAAGTCAAGCTCGTCACCAGTTTCTACGTTTACAATGCCGTTGAGCTCGCCGAGGCGAATCTTTGGCCCCTGTAAATCCTGTAGAATAGCAACGGTTTTACCGATTTTATTACTCGCTTGTCGGACCCAGGTAATCTGCTGGTCTCGTTCTTCGTAACTACCGTGGCTAAAGTTAAGGCGGAAGCCATTGACACCGCCCACGATCAATTTCTCGATTGTTTCGCTTGCGTTTGTTGCTGGCCCTAGCGTTGCCAGAATTTTGGTTCGTTTAAAAATAACACTCATAATGATTTAGTATACACCTCTGATGCGTAGATTGTCTTATACTTTTTTAAATGGGTTTGCAAGTGGCAGCTCTGGAGCCATTTCAGCAATGCGCAGTAACTCGTTATACTTTGCCACTCGGTCGCTACGAGACAGAGAGCCGGTCTTGATCTGGCCAGTACCTAAACCAACTGCAAGATGCGAAATCGTCACATCTTCAGTTTCACCCGATCGGTGCGACATAACAGTATTCCAGCCAGCATTTTGAGCCATCTGTACAGCCTTGATGGTCTCAGTTAGGGTGCCAATTTGGTTTGGCTTGATCAGGATTGCATTGGCAGCCTTTTCGTCAATTGCTCGCTGCAATAACTTGGTATTCGTCACCAGTAGGTCGTCGCCGACAAGTTGGGTCGTTGAACCGAGTTCACTAGTCAATATCGTCCAGTTTTGCCAGTCGTCTTCGGCAAGGCCGTCTTCGATAGAAACAATCGGGAATTCCTGTGCCATCTGTTTATACCATTCAGTTAGCTCGGCTGCGCTAATTTTCTTACCTTCGGTTGCAAGGTTGTAGGCGCCATCTTCGTAGAGCTCACTCGATGCAACATCAAGCGCCAGTACAACATCAGTACCAAGTGTGTAGCCTGCTGCTGCAACGGCCTTAGCGATTAATTCTAGGGGTTCGCGATTGCCCTTCTTAACGCTTGGTGCATAACCGCCCTCATCGCCCACAGTGGTGCCATAGCCTTCGGCCTTAAGGACCTTAGCTAAGGCGTGGAAGATTTCAGTACCGATACGCAGGGCGTCACCAATAGTAGCGGCGCCAACTGGAATAATCATGTACTCCTGCACATCGCTTGAGCCCGCAGCGTGCTTACCACCGTTCATAATATTCATCATTGGCATTGGCAAAGTTTGCTGAGTGGTACCAGTGATTTCGGCAATATGCGCATGGAGCGGCATGCCCTTAGCATTAGCCGCAGCCTTGGCGGCTGCCAAGCTTACCGCCAGAAGAGCATTTGCCCCCAAGCGAGATTTGTTCTCAGTGCCATCAAGTTCAAGCAGTTTGGCATCCAGCGCCGATTGATCAGCAACGCTCATACCCGTTAAAGCTTGAGCAATTTCGCCAGTAATATGCGCGACGGCTTTGTTGACGGCTTTTCCGCCAAACTCACTACCACCGTCACGAAGCTCTAGGGCCTCACCGGCACCCGTGCTTGCGCCAGAGGGCACCGCAGCTCGGCCAAATATACCATTTTCGAGCACAACATCGGCCTCAACGGTTGGGTTACCACGCGAATCAAGAATTTGTCGCGCGCGAATTGTCTGTATGTTCATGTTTTTGCTCCTGTTACGTTCCTACTATTACACACCCTGGCCAGCTTGTATACGCATATGGTGTGTGGTATGTTAGCTAAACCATCCGCACAGATGAGGAGGCGTTATGCGCGCAGTCGACCCGAAGGACTACTGGATCACCAGCGACAAGCCCATGAAGGTCTCCGCTACACCCCAGGCTGACGACATCACCTACGAAGCCTTCGGGATTGCAGGCCGGGCCGACCTGCCAACCCAGGTGTACGTGAACGGCTCGTTCCAACCCAATATTCGCGTGCACATCGATGGCGAATTGGCAACGGGCGTCATCCGTGTCAAATACCCAATGTTCGATGTGGTGGCTTGCAGGGTGAACCTCGTGAACAAATGGAAGCGATGAGTTCAGCGTCTCGGCCCCTTGGGGTCGAGGCGCTCTCTTTATTTACAGCGCTGCATACCTGCGCAATAATAAAGGTATGGAAAAGAAATCTGGAATACTTGCAATTAGCCGTCATGCCGAATCTGAATGGAACTCATTAGGCAAATGGACCGGCCTCACCGATGTCAATTTAAGCGAGAAGGGCCACGCCGAAGCCGAGCTACTTGGCGAGGTATTACGTGGCATCCCCTTTGACGCAGCCTATCACTCAGAACAAAAACGCACTCATCAAACTTTAAACGGTATCCTTAAAGCACACGGGCAAACCGACCTTGCAAAACACCAACATGGCGCCATAAACGAACGTGATTACGGCGATCTAACCGGCAAAAACAAGTGGGAAGTACAGGCCGAAATTGGCGACGAGGCCTTTAAGGGCATTCGCCGCGGCTGGGACTACCCTGTGCCGGGGGGCGAAACCCTAAAAGACGTGCACGGCCGCGTCGTGCCATTCTTTGACGCTGAAATCCTCCCGCGCCTGCAAGAAGGCGAGAATATCCTCCTTGTTGCACATGGTAACTCTATCCGAGCGCTCATAAAACACCTTGATGACATTGAAGAATCCGCCATTGCTGATGTTGAGATGCCATTAGGCCAAATTCTGCTATATCATGTCACGCCCCAGGGAACAATCGACGAGAAGCAAGTGCTAAGTATCGACACGACATCCTCAAAAGCATAATCATCTATTTGCTTAGTTGTAACTTATAGTATCTGGTATAATTACTCCATAATCAATAGGCGGAGGAGCAGGTATGTCTGGCTTTACCGATTCTCAAAGACGCCTTCTTGGCTTGTACATCACAGAGGGCAGTGCCGAAGGAGCACGGCGTGTGCTTGACATAACCGAGGCCGCAATGACACACCAAATGACTATGCTCGAAGCCAAACTCGGGGCACGAACAGCCCTGGGAATCATCAAGGCCGCCTATCGGCTGGGATTTCGGGCTGAGCTACCACCCTTGGAGCAAGCTCTCTCCGCGAAAGAGACGCGCATACTTCAAGCGATGGCGATAGAAACCAACAACGCCGCCATAGCCCGGGCCGTCGGGCTCACGCCCAAAACATTGGCCGACAATATTAGTCGGCTCTACA
>DASUUR010000028.1:0-2836 GCA_036373975.1 Saccharimonadales bacterium (SeqCode) | reverse complement strand
GTAGGCTATGCCAAGCATAATCAAACCCTTTTTGTTAAGTCTACGCAGAGAGGCAAGCGCTACAAAAGACAGCAGCATTGAAGCCAAAAGCGGCAAGAACGAGCTCGGATCAAAAGAAGCGACCTCAACGATCCCAAAGGCATACCCTAGCAGAACGAGTACAATAAACGCACACTGCAAGACTAACAGAGCCTGGCTAAGATATTTTGCAAGTTGATATGATTTTGTGCTTTTAGCTCTTTTGTTGTGATTCATACATATATAATATCAGATTTACCATAACCACCGACAGAACCACGACAGAGCTTGTTAATCACTTGAGCGTAACTGCTCGACACTCTCTTGCAGTGCCTTAACCTGAGCTTGCTGCTCACGCAGAGCCGCCACAAGCAGCGGAATCATTTCTTTGGTTGATAAGTATTTACGGTCCGTTCCATCATCCCACGTACGGTACGAAACAAGCTGCGGCAGCACAGCTTCGACCTCTTGAGCGATAAAGCCGTACTCCCGACGCTCCTCACGCTTGGCTGTCCAGCGCCACGTAACTGGGCGAAGCCTTAGTATATACCCCAGACCGGATATTTCTTGTATATCTGTTTTGAGAGTCAGGTCAGAGGCACCGCCAGTTGGCATCTTCTGCATTTCAACTAAAGGAGTTTTGTCGTCTAGATTGGCTTCTTGTCTACTCATACCTTAATAATAGATAGAGTATTCACATCAAACAATGCCCATCTTATAGTGTTATTTGACATTTTAGTATATATTTAGTGAATATTCTTAACATTAAATGTATACTACGCAATAATTATTGTTGCTGGGATAAAAAACGTGCAAAAGAAGTACAACAAAACTGTTCGACTGCTCATTCGTGAGCTTACTGCGCTACGTAAGGGTACGGGTCTTAGTCCCAGGAAATTACGTCATGCCCCAACCCTCCACGCGCTTGTCTCGCGACTAATGAATATGCCCGGCACTAGCCTTACCAGTAACCAAACACATGCTTTTCTGCTTGCGGAGATCGCAAAAATCAGTAACACACGCGGCGGTAAAGCCCTATATAACGCACTCGGGGTTGATCCGCAGAGTGCCGATGCACTATCTAACAGGCGAGCTGCGCTGGCACAAGCGATCGGTAAGCATCCCGACACTATCGAACGATACGAGAACGAAGGGTTTGCGGAGCTTGCCATACACTTGCTTGAACAGACCGCACAGCATGCACAGCCGAGTCAATCACCGCCCATTTCCCCGGCATATCTGCAACAACTTGAGAATCAGGCGGCTATGGCCCGAGCAGCTACAGTGCTGAACCTTTCTGGTATGTTATCGCTCGGAAGAAGAGCAGAGGAATTCATGCAGTACCTTGAGGCGCATCATCAGCCATATCTAGATGCGATAATTAATATTAAGCTCATGGCAAGTCGGCGTGGCAAAGGTTGGTATCGCATAGAAGTGCGGTACGCCTTCCAGGGTCGTTTTAGTGTATTTCGGGTTGCTGCCGTGACAAATAATAAAGACGGCGAGAATTTAATGAGGCGTGGTTTGATCCATGAGTTCCACAAATTAAATGATACCGTCGAACCAGCACGAGAGATGAGAGCTATCATTAACAGCTCTACTCTCAGCCTATACCACCCTGGGACACGCCAGCAAAAGCTCCTGCGCTTTTACGAGCTAGAACCTCAGCCAGCTCAGCAGCTACTCCAATCGGTTGATAGGCCGCTCTTAGGAACGTGCCGCCTCTTAGAGATTGCCATTCCACCCGACTGGGAAATACCTGAGACTGTTTTTGAATACCGCAACACACTCAACCTACGCGAAGATTTACGCTACGCCTACTGGTATGCGCCAGGTCTCATGTATGTTAAAAAGATAACTCTCGACTACTCCGATTTCCCTGATGCAGATAGGCGCCAGTTTAAAGCTTTGCCATTTTTAGGGCATATCACGGGTGATGACCTGATCAGCGATCAGCGGTGTTTCACACTATACCCAAATAATTGGCTTGTGCCTGGGCATGGCATCGGACTTATGTGGGAATAAGATAGCCCGCCACAACACTGGAATAGTGCAGTGGCGGGCAGGATTGCTCGTGGGCCTAAGCTAGCTACAAGGCCGGGATACGTTTCCCAAAGATCTCAGTAGCGTCAGCTCGCAGCCGGAGCAGGGCATCGTTACGCGCAAGCGCCTCCTCTAAACCGACGTTCGGCAGAATGGGCGTCCCTGGCTCCATTGCGCGCCGAATCATGTACCGAGCAAAGAAGCGTCGTGGATCATCTGGAATACCCCTGACACCTCGCTGAACTCCATCAGTGCCGTAAAAGTAGAGCCTCCCTTCGCCGGCACTACGCGCACCATGGCCGGGAAAAGCCGGTTCGATATCAAGCTCAACATATTCACCATTGGTAAAGCTCAAACGAATCCTACGCACTCGTTGCGGGTTTTCGTTGAGCCACATGTGACCGTTCCGATCCATGGTGAAGGCGCCAAGACCTTGCGACACTGTGTAAAGCTTGCGGTTCACGGTGAATCGGACGGTGTTAGCGTCGTTATCAGATTTGCCTTGCACATTACGGAAGTATTGGTTCAAGTGGCAGTCCGGTACATCGAGTATCTTACCGGCAAGAAGTGACGCCACTCCATGCAGATGGGGGAACTCGACGCCGAAAATCTTGAGACCACCATGATCCTTGGCGGTTCTGCGCCGCTTTGACGACCAGACATTCACTTCACCAACAGATTGCCGCTTACTTAGGCGAAGCAACTCACTGACACTTTGCATGAGAAGGAACGGCTCATTCACGACCGCGCGCGGCTGCAGCAATTTGCCTACGGA
>DASUUR010000027.1:0-16498 GCA_036373975.1 Saccharimonadales bacterium (SeqCode) | reverse complement strand
TGTAAAAGATGTCCGCGCAATTGCTCGTGGTGTAACGCAGCCTCCACGCAAGGTTGCCCTAGTTGCCAGCCTTGTACGTGGCCGTACAGTCGCTGATGCACTAGTGATCTTACAGCACACCCCTAAGCGAGCCGCCCAGCCTGTTGCCAAGGCCATTGCAAGCGCTAAGGCTAATGCAGTTAATACGCACGGATTAAGTGAAAAAACGTTAATTATTAAGTCTTTGCAGGTTACTCCTGGCCCACGCCTAAAGCGCTTCCGCCCTGCGGCAATGGGACGTGCTCTGCCTTTCCAAAAGCGCACTAGCCACATCCTAGTTGTTGTAAGCGGTGACGCCAAGCCCCGCAAGCCGGCTACCGCTAAGACAGCAAGCAAGGAGAGCAAATAATGGGTCAAAAAGTTAACCCCATAAGCATGCGCCTGCAGGTGAGCAAGAACTGGCGCTCACGCTGGTTTGCTGGTAAGAAGGAATACGCAACCTGGCTTTCACAAGATATCGCCGTTCGTAAGCTAATTGAAAGTCGATTTGCTTCACGTCCGACAATCAATGGTATCGAGATCGAACGCTCTGCTAACCTGGCAACTGTTACTATCCATACTGCCAAGGCGGGTGTTGTTATCGGTCGTGGTGGTGCTGGCGTACAAGAGATCAAGACGCAAATCGAGAAAATCGTAGCCATGCCAGTACGTGTAAATATCGAGGAAGTAAAGCGACCAGAGTTGGCCGCAAAACTTGTCGCCGAGAACATTGCGCACCAGCTTGAGCGACGTATTAACTTTCGTCGCGCAGTAAAGATGACCGCTCAAAACACTATGACGGCAGGAGCAAAAGGTATCCGTATTGAGGTTGCCGGTCGTCTAAATGGCGCAGAGATGAGCCGTCGTGAGAAAGAGATCCGTGGGAGTGTGCCACTACACACTCTACGCGCTGATATTGACTATCATCTAGCACTCGCTAAGACCCCTGCCGGTATTATTGGTGTGAAGGTGTGGATTTATAAGGGCGAGCGAGCCTAAGGTCGAAGGAGACGCTAGATATGTTATTACCTAAGAAAACTAAGTTCCGAAAAGTACGCAAGGGCACCAACGAAGGTAGCGCAACTGCAGGTCACTACATTGCTTTTGGCGACTTTGCCTTGCAAAGCTTGACGAACGAACGCATCACAAGCCGTCAGATTGAATCTGCTCGCCAGGCTATGACCCGCTATATTAAGCGCGGTGGTAAGATCTGGATCCGTATTTTCCCACACACTCCTGTAACGCGTAAGCCCCAGGACGTAAAGATGGGTAGCGGTAAAGGAAACCCTGAATTCTTCGTAGCAAAAGTCAAAGCTGGCACAGTTATGTTTGAAATGAAGGGCGTTAGTGAAGAAATCGCTCGCGAAGCGATGCGTCTTGCAAGCCACAAGCTTCCTGTACGAACGCGCTTCATTAAGCGGGAGGAGGCATAATGGCTTCGGTAAAAGAATTAAGAACTAAGAATGTTGACGAGTTGAAGGTGGAACTTCAGGCAAAGTTATCCAGTATGACTGAGATGAAGCGATCACATGCAGCAGGCGAATTGGCAAATCCACGACAACTTACCAAAATGCGTCGTGAGATTGCCCAGATCCGTACGCTTATCCGCGAACTCGCAGCTCAATCAACAGAGGAGAAAGCATAATATGGCTAAAAAAGTAGTCGGTATCGTGACCTCTGATGTTCAGGATAAGACAATCGTTGTAACCGCAACTCGTCGTGTAACGCACCGTATCTACGGTAAGCAGAGCACCCGAACTCAGAAGTATACTGCCCACGATGAAAAGAATGAAGCTCACAAAGGCGACAAGGTTGAGATTAGTGAAATTCCGCCAATGAGCAAGAATAAAACATGGAAACTTGACCGAATTATCGAGACCGGACATGGTGCGATTGAACTTCTTGAGGAGGCCGCGTAATGATACAGCAAGAGTCACGGCTCAAAGTTGCCGATAACAGCGGCGCAAAGGAAATCCTTTGCATTCGTGTTCTCGGTGGAACTGGCCGACGCTATGCACGCGTAGGCGATATTATCGTTGCGTCTGTAAAACAAGCAAGCCCAACTGGTACCGTAAGAAAGAAGAGTGTTGTTAAGGCAGTTGTTGTACGAACAAAAGACACTATTCAACGTAAAGACGGTAGCACGATTGCCTTCGATGAAAATGCCGCAGTAATTATCAACGATGACAAGCAACCACGAGCAACACGTGTGTTTGGCCCTATTCCTCGCGAACTCCGCGACTTGGGTTACAGCAAAATCATCAGTTTAGCACCGGAGGTGTTGTAATATGGCAGCAAACCAATCGATCAAAAAGATCAAAAAAGATGATCTAGTCAAAGTGACCGTCGGCGCTCACAAGGGCAAAACCGGTAAGGTGCTGGCCGTGCTAACAAAGCAAGGAGCCGTACTAGTTGAAGGTATCGGCATAACTAAGCGACACGTTAAGCCGAGTCAGCTGAACCCTCGTGGTGGCACAAAAGATGTGCACGTTCCGCTTGACATCAGTAAAGTCGCTGTTGTTATTGATGAAAAGAGCCACAAGACCAGCCGCGTCGGTTTTGTATTGAAAGATGGCGGCAAACAGCGTGTTGCGCGCCAGTCAAACAATAAGGAGATTAAGTAATGGCTACTAAGAGTATCAGCCCCGCAGCTCCGCGACTGAAGCAGCTCTACAATGAGCGTTTAGTGGCCGAGCTTAAGGATGAGCTTGGGCTTGAGAATGTAAATCAGGTTCCTAAACTCGAAAAAATAATTGTTAGTTCAGGTATTGGCAAGCAAAAAGATGACAAGCGATTTTACGAAGTTGTTTCAACAACTCTAACTAAGATCACTGGCCAGAAGCCAATTGATCGTATGGCACGCAAGAGCATCGCTAGTTTTAAAATTCGTGCAGGCATGAACCGCATCGGTGTAAGTGTTACTCTCCGTGGCGCGCGTATGTACGAGTTTCTTGACCGCCTTGTAAACGTTGCGCTTCCACGCGTTCGGGATTTCCATGGTGTGGGCGCTAAGGGCTTCGATCGCGGCGGTAATTATAGCCTCGGGATCGTTGAGCAATCTATCTTCCCTGAATTAACCTTTGAAGATACGCAAATTCTCCACGGACTGCAGGTAACGTTTGTGTTCCGTGCCTACAAGCCCGAGCATACCCGTCCGTTACTTGAGAAATTTGGTTTACCATTCGAAAAAGGAGGCAAACGCTAATGGCCAAGAAATCAATTCTTGCACGTGATGCAAAACGCCAAAAAATGATTAAAAAGTATGCCGCTAAGCGTGCTGAACTAAAGGCTGCTGGCGACCAAGAAGGTCTTGCAAAGCTTCCGCTTAATTCAAGCCCAACTCGCTGGAAGAACCGTGATGCAGTAACAGGCCGTCCACGCGCATACATGCGCCGATTCGGCCTAAGCCGCATTAGCTTCCGTGAATTGGCAAGCCGCGGTGAAGTACCTGGTGTCACTAAGAGTAGTTGGTAAGAGAGGAGCAGAAATGGCATTACAATCATCTGACCCAATCGCCGACTTGTTGACACGTATTCGAAATGCGTCACTCGTTGGTAAGAATGAGGTCCGTACACCAAGTAGCAAAATTAAAGAGACTATTGCAAAACAGCTTAAAAGCGCAGGCTACATCGCTGACGTGTCTGTTGAGAAAACCGCGCCACGCAATACATTGGTTATCACTTTAAGCGCAGACGGTACACGCTCGGTAATCACCGAGATTGTTCGCGTCAGTAAGCCTGGCCGCCGTGTATACGCCGGGGTTAATGAGATCCCGCGCGTCAAAAGTGGCCGTGGTATCGTCCTTGTGAGCACCAGCAAAGGTGTCATGACAGGCCAGCAAGCAATCAAAGAACGCCTCGGCGGTGAAGTTCTCTGTAAAGTATATTAATTAGGAGTAAAAATATGAGTCGAATCGGAAAACTACCAATTTCGATCCCAGCGGGTGTGACAATCACGGTCGACCAAGGCACTGTTATAGTACAGGGGCCGAAAGGTACGCTTAACCAGTTTGTCTTGCCGCATGTCGAAATCAACATCGACGGCGACACCTTAACTGTTAATCGAAAGAGTGACGAAAAGATCGCTCGCGCTCAGCATGGTCTGATGCGCGCATTGATCAACAACATGGTAACTGGCGTTACGAAAGGCTTCGAAAAGAAGCTTGAGCTTAACGGCGTTGGTTTCCGCATTAACGGCGGTGGCCAGCAAATTGAGATGCAGCTAGGCTTTTCGCACCCTGTAGTATATAAAGCCGTAGAAGGCGTTTCTCTACTTGTTGAGAAAAACCTCATCACAGTTAGCGGTATTAACAAGCAACAAGTTGGGCAAGTTGCTGCAGAAATCCGCGCGCTTAAGAAGCCTGAACCATACAAAGGTAAGGGTATTAAGTATGTTGATGAACAGATTATTCGAAAAGCGGGAAAGACAGGTAAATAATCATGAATCAATTAGCAAAAAAACTCCTCAGTCGCACGCTCCGCAAAAATCGAGTGCGCGCTAAAGTCGAAGGGTCAACAGCACGCCCTCGCTTAACGGTTACTGTCAGCAACTTACATGTCAGTGCGCAGCTTATTGATGACAGCCTGCACAAAACAATTGCGTCAGCAACCACTGTTGGCACTAAGCAGGCGGGATCACTCTCAGAAAAAGCAGCATGGGTTGGTGCGGAGATCGCCAAAAAAGCTAAGAAGGCAAAAATTTCAGCAGTGGTATTTGACCGCAACGGTCGTCGCTACGCCGGCCGCCTAAAGGCGCTTGCTGATGCTGCCCGCAAAGAAGGAATGGAGTTCTAGTAATGGCTGAAGAAGTTAAGAATACTGCGCCCGTTCGCGAACGTCGCTCACCAAGAACTGATCGCGCTCAGGTGCCAAAAGAAGACAAACAATTTGAGGAATTAGTGATCAATATAGATCGCGTTGCTCGTGTTGTAAAAGGCGGACGACGCTTCCGCTTTAAGGCGCTTGTTGTTGTTGGCGATCGCAAGAACAAAGTAGGCGTTGGTGTTGCAAAGGGTCAAGATGTCCAAGCTGCAGTTGCAAAAGCTACTGACGTTGCAAAGAAGAACTTGATCACAATTTCGACGGCAAAGGATACTATACCCCACGATACTGAAGTAAAAATGAGTGGTGCTCGTGTACTACTTAAGCCTGCCGCCCCTGGTACTGGTATTATCGCTGGTGGTGTGGTTCGATCGATTATTGGCGTAACTGGCATTCGTAACCTGCTAAGTAAGTCACTCGGAAGCACCAACAAGGTAAACATTGCTTATGCGACCATTGAGGCGCTTAAGTCACTTGTACCGGCTGAGGAGTGGATTACTAACGCTAAAACTAAAAAAACGACAAGCGCAAAGAAGGAAGGATAATTCACAATGACGAAATATCATGAACTCGAAGCAACCGCCAACAAGAACAAAAAGCGGGTAGGTCGCGGAATAAGCGCTGGTCAAGGTAAAACTGCAGGTCGCGGCACCAAGGGGCAGAACGCTCGCACTGGTAAAAAGCTGCGCGCCACGTTTATGGGCGGTTCACGCGCACTTATGCAAGCCGTACCAAAGACGAAAGGTTTTAAGACACTTCGCGCACCAGCTCAGGTTGTATACCTTGAGGAGTTATCAACCCTTGAGGGCAAAACAGTAGATAACTTTGGTCTTTTTGAGGCTGGGTTGATCATGACTCCTTTCCACACTGTTAAGGTAATTGCACGTGGTGAGCTAAAGGCAAAAAACATAAAACTCCGCACTCAAGGTGCATCAAAGAGTGTTGTCGAAAGCCTAACCGCAAATGGTGGTGTTTTCGAGAAAACTCCAGTACCATTGAAGAAGAGCACGAAGCCAGCAGAAAAAGCTGAATAATAAATTCCGAACGGCGCTCTTGGCGCCGTTTACACGTGATAGGGGGAACTATAAGGTGAAGTGGCGTACAATTTTTACCTCACTGAAGAGCCGGGATATGCAAAAACGATTGCTAATTGTCCTTGGGCTTGTTGTCGCGTACCGTTTTTTGTCGCACATACCAGTGCCGATTGCCGAGCCGACGCAACTTAAGGAAGTAATCGACAATGTAGTATCTAGCAGCGACTTTGGTGGCTTTCTTAATCTTTTAAGCGGAGGTGCGCTTGCAAGCTTCTCGATTGTACTCGTGGGGCTCGGACCGTACATTACTGCATCAATTGTTATGCAGCTACTGACCAAGGTTGTGCCGCGCTTTGAGGAGCTCCACAAGGACGGCGAATCCGGGCGGCGAAAGATTAATCAGTGGACACGGCTCCTGTCACTTCCGCTGGCCATTGTGCAGTCTATCGCGTTTATCTTCATACTGCGTCAGACGGTGCTGGCTGGAAATGTGGCTGTACTCGGTGAAACAAGCCCCATAGAATGGGTAGTCGCTGTCACAGCGATGACCGCCGGAGCAATGCTTCTAATGTGGCTTGGTGAGTTAATGACTGAGCAAGGCGTAGGAAACGGTATCAGTCTCTTGATCTTTGCCGGCATCATTAGCCAATTGCCACAGATGCTAGCGACCATCTGGACCTCGCTCTTTTCTGCCGATGGCGACCGGCTACAGATATTCAATTGGTTTACCGTACCAGTAAACGCTACCGCCTTCTTTGTTGCGCTTTCTGTTATTGTTACGTCACTCATCGTCTTATACCTGCTCGTAAAGATTAACGAGGCACAGCGAGTAATTGACATCAACTACGCAAAGCGCGTTCAAGGGAACAGCGCCTACGGCGGTGTAAAGAGCCTGTTGCCTATTAAGCTAATTACAGCGGGTGTGGTTCCCGTAATCTTCGCCGTCGCCTTCCTGGCGCTCCCAGCGTTCATTGGACAGCTTCTTGTCGCCACGGGTGATCCGGGATACAAGGAAATAGGGAATAACCTTGTGTTATGGTTCCAGGCTCCACAGCCCGGCACGTTTGCCGGCTTCGATGCAGCCGACTTCATCTACCCGGTTAGTTATTTTGCTCTTGTGGTACTCTTTACGTACTTCTATACAGGAATCGTCTTCAATACTGCCGAAATTGCTGAAAACCTGCAAAAGCAAGGCGGCTTCATTGAGAACATTCGGCCAGGTGTTACCACCGAAAAGCACTTGAGGACTATCGTTAACCGTCTCACTCTATTTGGATCACTCGCTCTTGGTTTAATTGCGATACTTCCGTTCGTTGCTGAATATATATTCGCACAGCTCGGAATAAGCGCTGCGAACCTTGCAATTGGAGGAACGGGATTGCTGATCGTGGTGACAGTTGCGATCGAAGCCTTGAGACAAATTAATTCGCGCGCATTAATGGTAACTTATGACGAATACAAGTAATTTTAATCGCATAAAGGTAGTTTTTCACAAAACACCTTTACTGCTGAACTATATTACTGTATAATTCACTATTGTAGTTTATGGCTGAACAAAAAGGAGTAATTAAATTCATGGGACGGGTAGTCAAGGCACTACCTAATGCTGAATTTGAGGTAGAACTTGAGAATGGCCATAAAGTCAGGGCACGAATATCTGGTAAGATGCGGAGGCACTTTATCCGGCTGGTGCTAAATGACAAAGTAGAAGTTGAGTTGAGCCCTTATGACCTTACGCAGGGTAGAATCAGCTTCCGCTTAAAAGATCAATCATAAATTATTTAAAGGGAGACTTTTTTCGCTGTGAAAGTTCGTGCAAGCGTCAAAAAAATTAGCCCCGATGACCAGCTCGTGCGCCGCAAAGGCCGCTTACGTGTCATCAACAAAAGAAAACCTAAGAATAAGCAGAGGCAAGGATAATCTATGGCTCGAATTGCTGGCGTTACTATACCTACTGATAAGCAGGTGCAGATTAGCCTAACCTATATCTATGGCATCGGCCCTCTTTTTGCAGCGCAGATTCTCGAGAAGGCAAAAGTCGATCCAACCACTCGCGTTAAAGACCTTAGCGAAGACAACCTAAAGCGCATCCGTGAGATCATTGACGCTGACTACACAGTTGAAGGCGACCTTCAGCGAATTGTCACCAACAATATCAAGCGCCTTAAGGACATCAACGCTTATCGCGGTTTGCGACACAAGAATAATCTTCCTGCTCATGGTCAACGTACTCGCACGAACGCCCGAACGCGAAAGGGTAAAAAGAGTACTGTGGGCGGCACTAAGAAGAAAGCACCATCAAAGACCTAAGGATAAATTATGGCAGAGAATAAGACTTCAACCAGAAAGAAACAGCGTCGCTCAGTTCCTAGTGGGCAACTTCATGTTCAGGCAACTTTCAACAATACAATCATCACCTTTACCGATAAGAAGGGGAATGTTCTTGCAGCTTCAAGCGCCGGCGCCTGTGGATTCCGCGGTAGCAAAAAAGGCACCGCTTACGCTGCCCAAGTAGCAAGCGAGAAAGCCGCCGAGACCTCTAAGCAGCTGCATGGCTTAAGCAGCGTTGATGTGTTCGTTAAAGGCGTCGGCCTGGGCCGCGATTCTGCGATCCGTGCACTTCAAAACTTCGATATTACCGTTGATAGCATCAAAGACGTTACTGGCGTGCCACATGGTGGCGTACGTCCACGCAAACAGAGGAGAGCATAAGTATGGCGCGAGATCGTAGCCCTATTGTTAAGCAGAGCCGTCGTGAAGGTTACGCCCTTCACCCTAAAGCTCATAAAATCATGGTCAAAAAGAGTGGTATTCCAGGTCAACACGGTCGCGGACGCCAAGGCAAAGCTAGTCTCTACGCTGTACAGCTGCGTGAGAAGCAAAAAGTTCGTCGCCTCTATGGCCTACTCGAAAAGCAATTCGCCCGTTTAATGACCGAGGCAGGCCGTACAGCTGGCCAATCTGGTGAGATCCTGCTGCAGCTTCTTGAGCGTCGACTTGATAACGCCGTATACCGGGCAGGCTTTGCAACAAGCCGTCGCGGCGCACGACAACTCGTTAGCCACGGTCACTTTACGCTGAATGGTCGTCGCGTTGATATCCCATCAATTCGTCTGAAGGCAGGTGATGAAATCGTTGTACGCCCTAAGAGCGCAAAATCTTCATACTTTACCGAAATCGATCAAGTGATCAACAACACAAGCCAAGCGCCACTTAGCTGGTTAAAGAGCGACAGCAAGAAGTTGACAATCACAATTACCGGCCTACCTAAGCGCGAAGAGGCAGAACCAGAGATTAACGAACAACTAATCGTTGAGTATTACTCACGCTAAATAGGGTAAGGAGTATATAAAGTGTCAAAAGTAATTCACAATCCAACACTTGCAAGCGTAGACGATCACTCTGCAACAAGTGCAACATTCATTGTTGAGCCGCTCCACACTGGTTACGGTACGACTTTAGGAAACAGCCTTCGCCGAGTATTGCTCTCTAGCATTGCAGGTGCAGCCATCGTTGCCTTCCGTATTGAAGGTGCGACCCACGAATTCACAACCGTTAAAGGAATCAAAGAAGATGTCGTTGACATCATGCTCAACCTTAAACTGATTCGTTTCCGCGTACATACCGATGAGCCAATTGAGCTCCGCCTTGAGAAAAAAGGCCCAGGCGTTGTAACGGCTGCCGATATCAAGACCACCGCTGACGTAGAAGTTGTTAACCCTGAAGCACACATTGCAACAATCGATGACGCAGCAACAACCGTTATCATGGATATTGTTGTAGAGACCGGTCGCGGTTACCGCACAATTGAGGAATCGAGCGAGAAGCGTCTTCACAGCGACATGATCGCTCTTGACGCCGTATTTAGCCCAGTTCAGCGTGTACGCTACAAGGTAGAAGACACCCGTGTTGGCCAGATGACCGACCTCAACAAGTTGCTCATCACTATCGACACCGATGGTTCGATGACCCCACGTGACGCCTTTGAGGAAGCTTCGGCAATTCTAATTAATCAGTTCACCGCACTTGCGGGCAGTACACGAGTTGAGGCAGCCCCTGCGGTTGGCCAAACTAAAGATGAATCAAGCTCTGAGCTCGACACCCCAATTGAAGATCTAAACCTGAGCGCCCGAACCGCCAACGCTCTCATCAACAACGAGATTCGTACAGTACACGACCTCGTGACCCTGAGCGAGACCGATCTGCGTGAGCTCAAAGGCTTTGGTACTAAAGCGCTTGACGAAGTAAAAGACAAGCTTGCAGAGTTGGAGCTATAAATTATGCATAAACACGGATATAAAGGAAGAAAGTTTGGCCGCGAACGCGACCAACGAAGCGCCCTTCTGAAGGGTCTCGTTGTGAGCCTAGTGGAACACGGCAAAATTGAAACAACTATCCAAAAGGCAAAAGAAGTTGTGCCTGTTATTGAAAAATTAATCACCAAGGCTAAGAAGGGCGATTTACACAACCGCCGTCAGATTATCGCTGCGACCGGCTCAATCGACACAGCTTATCGACTTGTTGACGTTATTGCGCCGCAACTTACTGCGCGCCAAAGTGGCCACGTTCGCGTAACCCGTACTCGACTTCGCGTTGGCGACAACGCACAGCTCGCAACCGTAAGTTTTGTCGATGAGGTATCGGACAAGCCTAAGGTCGCAAATACAACCGAGGCAAAGGCATAGGCTATGAACACGAAGACATACTCCCAAAAACCATCTGAAGTGACCCGTCGCTGGATTCTTATTGATGCGGCTTCTGCACCCCTGGGACGACTATCGACAACTATCGCTAGCTACCTTACGGGTAAGTACAAGCCAACCTTTACTCCGCATATCGATGGTGGCGATTACGTTGTTGTTATCAATGCGGCAAACGCAGTCGTTACAGGCGACAAAGAGACCGCAAAGACTTACCATCGCCACAGCGGCTTCCCCGGCGGAATCAAGAGCGCAAGCCTTGCGGAAGTTCGAGAGAAAGATGCAACCCGTATTATTACCGAAGCCGTAAAAGGCATGCTCCCTAAGAACAAGCTTGCTGCTGAGCGCTTGAAACGACTCAAGGTCTTCACAAATGAAGCTCATGCACACACAGCACAACAACCAGTGAAAGTTGAGGTTAAATAATGGCTACCAGCTATTTCTACGGCCTAGGACGCCGCAAAAGCGCAACAGCTCGTGCCCGTCTGCTAAACGGCAAAGGCGCAATTGTCATTAATGGCAAGCCTGCAGACGAGTACCTAAACGGCAACAAAACTCTTTTGGCTGAACTATCTGACCCACTCGCGCTCATCAACAAGCAGAAAGAACTTGATGTCTCTCTTGTAGTGAGAGGCGGTGGCTTAAGCGGACAGGTTGACGCATCAAAACTTGCTATCGCTAAAGCGCTAAGCGTTATGAACGAAGATCTACGCAGCACGCTCAAGAAAGCACAATTCCTTAAGCGCGATTCTCGCGAAAAGGAACGCAAGAAGTACGGCTTACGATCGGCTCGTAAACGCGAACAATTCTCTAAGCGCTAGAACAAAAAATACCCGGATTGCCGGGTATTTTTTGTTGCCAGGCTACATATCAAGAACGAGACCAGCCCAGGTAAAACCAGTTGCGCCGTGTCCCTCGCCAGTACGCGGATCGTAATACTCACGAAATCCGGATAGACGAAGCAATGCAATCGATTGCTCAATTAGCTTTTCTGCCTCTGCAACATAGCCGTACCTCTGCAGCCCTTTGACAATAAGCCAGTTGCTCGCCATCCACACAGGGCCCCGCCAGTTAGTGCCCGTCCACCAATCCCCACGCCAGTCGCCACTACCGTCAAAACTCGGCTCAGTAATAGCGACAGTCGGTACGCCGAACCTAGTCTTGAATAGCCTGGGGTCTTGCAAAAGGGTCTCCACAAGATATGTGGCCTCGGTCTTAGTAGCCACACCAGCATATAGAGGCATAAACAATGCCCAAGTCTTTACAGGTATGACCTCGAGGCTATCGCCATAACCCATCGTCGAGAAAAACAGCCCGTCGTGGTTAAAATAGGTTCGCATAGCCTGCTTTACTGCCAAGTGCTTTTGGTACGACCATGCAGCCATGTCATATTCATTACATAATTCAGCAAGCCGAGCAGTTATTGCCAGACTTTCACAGAGGATACTATTTATTGGGACGTCGCGAACCCAATGCTGCATATCCATATGCTGCTTCACAACGAACCTAGCGTCACGCCAGTCTTGCACAAGTCGCAAACGAGACGAGAAGTTATCAACAAACGGATGGCGAGGGTCACTAAGCCCTAGTGCCTTATCGAATCGCGGCGAATTGTCTTCGCCAGATTCATCGGGATTGATAACCCCTATAAGATTAGTACGGCGTGGATCACGATGCCGAAAAAGGTAGTGGTGAAAGCTTGCAATGTGGGGCAGCATCTCCCGCACAAACTCCAGATCGCCATCGGCGCTGTATAGCCTCTGTACAGCGGCGGCCAATAGCGGTGGCTGTGTAATGGTGCTCGTACGCCGCTTGCCCCAACGTATCTCTGGAAAAAGCGTTTTCTTAGGCCGTTGCCAATAAATAATATGAGGAATCATGCCATTCCTAAACTGAGCGCTCACAAGTGACCGCAGCTCAGCTTTTGCGGCTTTGATATCAAAGTAACTCAGCGCCACAGCATGAAAACAACTGTCCCAGAGCCACTGATACGGATAGGTGTCCTCTGAGGGCACTGTGTAGGGGTGGCCAGCTACAATTCGACGATTTTTACTGTACAATTTTTCTATTTGACGGCGCAGGCTCTCATCAAGCATAACCATATTGTAACAGTGGTTTTTAAAATTAGGTACTCGTACCGTATAATAAAGAGTAATTATGACCAAAGACACAATTCTTACCGGGATTCGTTGCAATGACGAGCCAACACTGGGCAATTATATTGGTGCGATGCGCCCCATGGTGCAGATGCAGCAGCAATTTGCCGGCCAGTACAACATAAACATGTTTATACCGGACCTACACAGCTTTACTACGCCCATTAATCACGATGAATTATTTGCAAACGTTATTAAGGGAGTGTCTTACTTTGTGGCCGCAGGCATCTCCATTGAGCAACCCGATACGCATTTATATAGACAGAGCTATATATCGGCGCACAGCGAGCTGACATGGATACTTGATTGTTTTGCTTACTTTGGTGAAATATCGCGCATGACACAATTTAAAGAGAAGTCTGGGGATAATCAATCCAGCGTAAGCGTTGGGCTTTTTAACTACCCTGTGCTCATGGCAGCCGATATCTTGCTCTACGGCGCCAAATGGGTACCAGTTGGCGACGACCAAACGCAGCATCTAGAGATCGCACGCGATTTAGCACTGCGCGTCAATCATAAATTTGCTGCCGTCTACCCAGAAGGTGTCTTTATAGTGCCCGAAGAGGCCAAGAAACAGCAGGCCTTCATTAAACGCGATAGCGGCGGACGCATTCGGAGCCTGGTTGACCCCCTCAAGAAGATGAGCAAGAGCATTAAGGATCCTCGAGGCACTATTCTTCTTAACGATGCCCCAGCAGATGCCGCTAAAAAAATTATGGGCGCAACAACAGATAGCGTAGGTGCTGTTAACTATGACTGGGAGCGGCAACCCGGCATTACCAATCTTCTTGAAATACTCGCCCAAATCACCGAGAGGCCAATTAGTGATGTCCGCGAGGAGTGGACCGGACGTGAACGTTATGGTGACTTAAAAAAAGCGGTAGCCGATGCCGTAGAACAATTTCTCACTAACTTTCAGGCTGCGTATCATTCAGTCGACGCAACAATGCTTGTTAAGAAGCTCGAAACTGACGAGGCGGCAATGAGAGAAGTAGCAAACGCAACACTCTTAAAGGTTCAGCGCGCCGTTGGCTTGCGCGAAAGATAAGCATCATGCGTCTTGATGCCTATTTAGCTGAGTTTTGGCCCGAGCACTCCCGTGCCACCTGGCAAAAGTACTGCCAAAAAGGTTACGTACGCGTAAACGGTGTTGTTGTTACCGATATTGCTATGAAACTTGATGAAGACGATACAGTAACACCAGACCTACCTGCAGCACAGGATTTTAGCGACCAAAAACTGCCCATTCTGTACGAGGATGAGAATGTTATGGTAATAAACAAGCCGGTGGGCACCCTCACACATGCCAAAGGGGCTATTATTGATGAGTTCACCGCGGCTGAGTTTATTCGACCCCACACAAGTTTCGGCAATGAGGGGAATCGCCCAGGCGTCGTACATCGACTCGACCGTGATACGAGTGGGGTGCTCATCCTTGCTAAGAACCCTGACGCTGCCAGCTATCTCGGACGACAATTTTCTGACAGGAAAGCAAAGAAAACCTACATCGCCGTTATTGATGGTCACCTAGCACACCCGGCAGCCAGTGTTGACCTGCCTATCGAGCGAAACCCCAAGGCACCGGCAACCTTCAGGGTCGGCGCCAACGGAAAATCAGCCCAAACCAATTACCAGGTGTTGGCGACAAACAAGAACCAGTCACTGGTTGAGCTTCGCCCCGTGACCGGTCGTACCCACCAGCTCCGTGTGCATATGGCCTATCTTGGCGCGCCGATTGCAGGGGATCGGATCTATGGCAAAGCCAACAAACGACTACTACTACATGCACATCAGCTAGAAATAACACTGCCTGGTGGTGTTCGCAAGACTTTCAGCGCACCGATCCCTCCAGAGTTCACTGATGGCTTTGACTATGAATTCTAATACGTTCATTCACCCTAGCAATAAAGACGCCCTAGAAGCGCTCACCCGGCGTCTGTCGCATGCCGTTCTGTTAACGGGACCACCTGGGCTAGGTCTCGAAGAGATCGCTCGTATAATCACAACGTCGCACGATCCTCATCCACTTGTCATTAATCCTGAGGCAAACAGTATCTCCATCGAGCTTATTCGCGAGTTATATGCCAATCTGCGCACTAAGCAAGGACGAAGGGTTATCCTCATAATTCGCGCTGATAGAATGACCCTTGAGGCGCAAAATGCCTTTTTAAAACTACTTGAGGAGCCGGGTGAACATATTAGTTTCATTCTAACCTCTGAGCACCCAGGCGCACTCTTACCGACAATCCGCTCACGCGTCCAGAGTATTCAGCTTACCAAAACAACAAAGGCACAGAGCGTTGCACAACTCGATGCACACCAGGTAACCACGCCAATAGAGAGAGCGCAAATCATGTTTATAGCTCAAGGTCTACCCGGCAAGCTAAAGCAACTTGCTACCGATAAAGAATACTTTTCCGAACAGGTAGCAGTTGTTCGCTCTGTACGCACCTTCCTGGAAGGCTCCACCTACGACAAGCTACTCATCATTCAAAAAATTAGCAGCGAAAGAGAGACGGCACTAATGTTCCTCCAGGCTTTGGAGCTCATGTTAAAGCATTCTCTGCAGCATGCGCCAAGTGTGCTTACGGCTCGCAGGCTCGACACCGCACTTGTCGCAGAAGAAAAACTGTTGGCTAATGGTCATGTGCGAACCCAGCTTATGCGCGTTGCTTTTGATTAAAACCTGGTATAATACTAAGTAAATGTTTGGTCTTTTATTAGTTTCTATTCTAGGTGCCTGGGTATTGCTGTATCAAAGGTCGGATGGCGCCGATGGTTCAGATCTGCCAGTTAAAATTGTCGATCGGCTCGACAAGCTCTGGCAAGTCGCCCAGGACAGTTTGCGCGACAAGAAGTACCTTCGTGCCGAAAAGGCTTTGTTAACCATTCTACGCGTAGACGAAAGAAACGCCACCGCCTACAACCGTCTGGGCATCTTATACGCAAAGCAACGAGCCTACGAAGATGCCATTGAGTGTTTCGAGATCGCGCAGAGTCTCGAACCAAGCGCCTCGAGCCTTCACAACGTTGGTCTTATCTATTACGAAACTGGCAAATACGATAAAGCCGCCCTGGCATTCGAAAGAGCAATAGAGATGGAGAGCGACCTTGCAGCACGCCATATTGCATACGCCAAGGTGCAAGAAAAGCTCGGGAATAATCGTAAAATGATCTCTGCGCTTGAGCACGCTGTTACTCTGGAACCCAACCCACAAAGCCTGGGCATCTTGGCTGATGCGTATGAACGCGATGATCGTATTGAACTTGCAAACAAGTTACGCGAAAAGATTGCGCGCATGGTGATTCCTCAGGGGGCGCCAAAAAAAATCCAGCAGCCTCGCCGGGTTATCATGTAGCCTAAAACTCTTGTGAAAAATACTTATTTAGAGTACTATGGTGTGCGTAACTACTTCATGCCGACATAGCTCAGTTGGTAGAGCAGCGGTTTTGTAAACCGCGGGTCGTGGGTTCGAGTCCCTCTGTCGGCTCCAGGCTGGGGTAGTGAAGCGGTCAAACACATCAGACTGTAAATCTGCCGGCATATGCCTTCGGGGGTTCGAATCCCTCCCCCAGCACCAAGGAAAAACACCTGCTACTTTAGCGGGTGTTTTTCTATTAGGTGAATATGAATAGAAAAATTGACTTAACTCAATACTTATGTTAAAATTATACATATCTAGGAGAAACAATGATCGAAACCATCCTCTCAATAATCAGCGACTGGGCAGAACGAAGCGAAGATCGCGCTAAATTGCAGCACGTATATC
>DASUUR010000026.1:0-2642 GCA_036373975.1 Saccharimonadales bacterium (SeqCode) | reverse complement strand
GCTGTAAAAACCAGAGGGCGGTTTAACGTGTTTGTCGACGGGGTGTATTCATTCTCGCTTGATGAAATGCAGCTACTTGAGAGCGGTATAAAGAGGGGGCAGCAAGTCAGTGACCAGGCCCTTAATAGCCTTAAAGAGGAGAGCCTTTTTGGTAAAGCATACGCACGAATGCTCGAATATATTTTTAGGCGTCTCCGGAGCGAGAAGGAATTACGTGACTACGCCTGGCGTAAGCAGTGGCCCCCAGAATTGACTGAACAGCTGCTAGCGCGTCTACGGCAAAAGGGCTATGTGGACGATGCCAAGTTTGCTGCAGCTTGGGTTCGCTCACGGCAAGCAACAAAGCCGACTAGCCGACGTAAGCTTCAGCTTGAGCTCAAGCAAAAAGGGGTGGATGGCAGCATTATCCAAGTGGCGCTTGAAGATGAATCACACGATGAATACGCCGAACTGCGCCGTATTGTGCAAAAACGCCATAAACGATATGACGACGAACAAAAGTTTATTGCGTACCTTGCACGGCAAGGGTTTAGTTTCGATGCTATCAAAACCGTCCTCTCAGAAGCCGAGGAGTAGTCTAGGCTTCGCCCTTTGGCTCGGCGCTAAAAGGATTGATGAACGCCTTAGCTTGTGAAGCAAGTTTTTGTCCCGCTTTGATGTCTGGTGCAGAAACTGTTATCTGTTCATCTGTCACGCTTATTATTTGGGAGCGATGAATGAGTAACTCTGTCTCGGTAAGGTTCTGCAAAAATGGGCGCTGTATGTAGAGCTGCTCGATAACAAAGCTGTCAATATCGACACCGTAATTAACTACTTTACCTAATTTTCTGCCATGGTTGTCGACAGTTGAAATGCCTATTAGCTCAAAGTGCCATTTGAGAACTTCTTGGAATGAGAACATATCATCTGGTGCCATGATTTCTTCGCTTGAGTCGATAATAAACCCAAGGTCTCCTGATTCTCGAATATCCTGAGTCATGAGTAACGCTGGCTTGCGATCAAGCATGTCGCCTTCAAGATAAAAAGCAACAATGGTGAGGGTACGCGGATCAATAACAGCTTCGCTTGTAATTGCCAGCTGGGCGCCGGTCTGCAAGCTCATAACTGGTACATTGGTGAAGTTTGGCGCGAGAAATAACATACTTTACTTATACTATACGTGATTATTCACGAAAAGGGTTAATACGGCCGCTCGGTAGATTGAGCGCAGACCCCTCTTGCCGCTCTTTTAGCTGGTTAATCTTATCTATAGTAGCCTGATCAAAATTGGTGCGGACGGATTTTGTTTCCGCTTCGGTGCGATATTGGGCATCTTCGGGCTGGCTAAGTATTTGGTTAACGTTATAAACGCTAAAAATCATTATAAATAGCGCTGCGAGTATGAATAGCAGGGCATGGTGTTTACGTATCGGCCGGGTAAGGGCTGCTACTTGGGTGTTATTAAAAAACGATTTCTTCTTCATAGGTTTACCGTACGTATATCTCTAGTTCAATAGTTGGATTAGTGATATTTGCCGAATTGCTCGTTTCTGGGCTCATGGTAATGCCTTTAATTTGCATCTTGGTCAGGTTCTGCTCGATAGCCTTAATAAAGCGCAGGAAATTACGGTAGGCGACTGGATTCTTAAGAGTAAGAATAGCGGGAAGAGTCTTTATGCCGCCTGTGTTGGTGCCTTGTGTGTTTTGCGTCTTGGGATCGGTTGATGTGGTGGCACTAAAGTTGAAGCCTAGCACCGTTACACCTGCGCGACCTGCGTAGGTGTTAATATCGGCAACGATCTGGTTCTGGTATTGGTACTCCTTAGTATCTGCAACAATTCCCGAAGCGCGACGCACGGTTTGCTCGTTGTCGTTCAAATATGCCTCAAGTCGTTCTAGTTGTTCGACGTCATTGCGGCCCAGTGTCGCATCGATTTTGGCGTGGTTAGAGGCTAAAGCGGTGGTGCGCAATAAATCACCAAGCATGTAAAATCCAAAACTCGAAAGACCAATAAGAAAGATTAAGCTTATGACTAACAGGCGTTGAAGGCCCACTGCGCTTAATCGGTGTTTCATTGTGCCCCTGCCTTTGGCGTTAAGCTTGCATTAAGGGTAACGGTAACTGGGTAATCTCGACGACCGTCGTCGCGGATGATATTTATAATACTTACATCGTTGAATAGATCAGATTGCTCAAGGGTGTTTTTGAGTTGCACGGCACCATCGTAGCTCTTTGTGCGGGCACCAACGGTAAGCGGCTTACTAAAGCTCTCGGCGTTTAGGTTTAGGTCTGTAAGCACACTGCCCTTTGGCAGGGTTTTAGCAATGTCGATTATAAGCTGGCTATAGGATATCTCTTGGGACAGGATGGTTTTGGCAGTCGTGAGGTTCTTGGCGAAATCCTCCGCTTGCTTACGGGTTGAGCTATAGGATGCAGTGCGCTGCGCATCCTCGGCCAGACGCGCCTCGGCGTTTGCCCGTTCCTGCATAGTTATGAAGAATCCGCCGCCAAACACACCCCCTACAGCCAGAATAGTTATAACCACGAGGATGTTATAGCGAAGCAGTAGGACATTGCTGCGTGCCGCCCGGAGTTGTTTCTTGTCGTTAGGGCTAAGCAGGTTGATCATTTCCAGATCTCCTGTGGGGCGACGCTTGAGAGC
>DASUUR010000025.1:0-2246 GCA_036373975.1 Saccharimonadales bacterium (SeqCode) | reverse complement strand
GGGTAGGGTAGAGCGAGATATGATCGTTCCAACCTGCAAAATAAATAAGATATTTACCATCCAGATTGATGGCCGGGATGCCGTAACTGATTTTTTCGATTCCTTGCGGCACCACTTTTCGAATTGTTTGTCGAATGCTTTCAAGCTGCGCCTGGGTGCCGCCTGGGAAAGTTTTGATATACTCGTCAACTGTTGAGATTTTTTTATCTGCCATGTATTAATTGTAATGAACACACCAATATTTTGAAATGACCAGCCAGGAAGTGCGCCAACAAAAGCGCGCCTCCTGGCTTGGCTCCGCGTATGCTGGTCGCTACAGCTCAGGCTCGACAAAGACGAAGCGACCGTCAGAAACAGCATCGAATATACCCGCAATCCCCGCAAGGCAATCGCTTGAAGATAACCGCCCACGACCCTGCCACCCTATGCTGCCCTGTTGTGCTACGGGAGCTCCTTGCCCAGACAATAGGAACAGCTCTTGAGCAAAATGGCCGAGGGCCTGGTTCGCATCAAGGGTATTCCCATGTCCATCTTTTCGCGACAACGTAAGCTCGAGCCTTTTCCGCTGACTAATCTGGCAAACTTCAATCGCCCCGTGATTAAAGAGCTCAACGAGCATATAGCACAGTTGTGCATGGGCTGGCAGATCAGGAAAGCGAGCCATGAAGGTCCGTAAGCGCTCCTTGTAGTTCGTCGTCATTGCCTTGAAGATATCCTCCCCCACCTCCTGACATCCAACCGGGTGAAGCTCAAGAATGAAATTGCCGTACCACGTAAGAGACACTGTGCCCACTCTTTCACCGCTGAAGATCGCACTACTATACTAGCAGCTATGCGAGCTAATTAAGACTTCTTCTCTTGAATAATCTTATTCCGCCCAAAAGTATCCCCGCCCCTATGAGCCCCCCGACTATGGCCCACCATGGGAAACTACCCGCCTGGCTCTTATGTTCCTGCACGTCCGGGGAGTGCAGCCCCGAATCTGGGCGGCTATCAGCTGTACGACATCTACTCTGGCGGCTGGCATTTGGTCCCGATGCTCATACGGTGGGACAAAGTTCGCAGCTTGAACCTAGAAGCAAGCCCGTGCCATGTCAGCAGCCCCAACTGGGCCTCACCGTCCGTTAGGAAATGCTGAGCCGCAACAGTTTGTAACGCGCAGAGAATGCATTTCGGGCAACGCCCAGATGTGTTCTCTGCGCGTTTTTACCTTTTTGGCTTGCCGCCGCCTTAGTGTTCGGGTTTGATGTCCGCAATTGTGAGCATGCAATCATGTTCTTTTGTCTGCATAGTCTGGAGCACGCCAAAGCCGTTCTTCTCGAGCTGAGCGATAATTTCTTGGGCATTTTGATGCCAGCAGCGCCATACGAGCAATGTGTCTCCCTTATCGAATGTAATCCTCTGCGTCTTGCCTTGGTGCTCAATACTAATTGTTAATGAATACTTTAGTCTTAGGCGTAAATATCGTTGACGCAACTCTTCATCAAAATCCATCTCAACATCATATAAAGCCGACTCGATGCCAAGAAGATCTACCAGAAATTTATGTTGAGGCGGCAGAGTCACACCCCTTGACCCAGTATTAAAGTGGAAGTTCCTCCGGGTATCTTCAGTATCGAGTTTTAACGGGAGAATAAATATATCGGGCGGTGCCATACTGTGGTAAATAGTACGCAATGCCTCGTCGATGGAACGGAGATTATGGAGAGTAACACCAAAAAATAAGACTAGGTTAACCGTTCCTTCATCAGGTGAGTCGATCATCAATAAGTCTGTAAATCTTTCAAAACTTACATCACGAAGATCGGCCACAAAGTCTACCTTATTGCCAAACCACTGCTTAATATTGCGATGAGCGATCCCGAGCATCTCAGGGCTTATGTCTATGGCAGTATAACGGCCAAGCCTATCCTGGTTAAGCAAGTGTTCCAGCAAGCTCTTTACCGGCAACGCATTACCGGGACCAATGTCAACCACATTAATCTTCTTATACTCGCCGAGACGGGCGTCAAGATATGGACGACTTAAAAGCATGAATTGTTCAGTGCTCTGAAGATAATTATTCGCATCCACATCATTAAACAGCTTCGTCGAATACTCATCCCAATACACCGCGCCCTTGTCCATGTAGTTATACTGGCGTGGAATTTCGTGATGCACGCGGAGGTTGGCAATAATATCGGTTATCTGTTCAGGCGTATATAACCTATAAAAGTCCTTGGTAGGCGTAACTGTTTTTTGACTCT
>DASUUR010000024.1:0-3836 GCA_036373975.1 Saccharimonadales bacterium (SeqCode) | reverse complement strand
ATCGACGAGGCAAATACGCAGGCGTTTCAGCAGTTTGCGTCAACGAATGACCTAACCTTTTTGCCAGAAGAGAAATTTACCGGTGAAAAGGGTTCACTTTTTGCTGAGGGTCATTCACAGCGAGTACGGAACATCTTGAGCGGGCAGTCACAGGGGCTGCCCTTCAAGCTGTTTAACTTTGAGTATACGATTGGCCACGGCAAATATAGTCATTCGCACAGGCTAAGCGTACTCTCTGTTACGCTGCCCCATAACATGCCTCAGCTTGTGATTGATTCGTTGGTAGAAGCGGGGAGTGGACGGAGCTCAACGCTGCCTATTACCTTCGATGATTCACAGAAGATACACCTCGAAGGAGACTTTTCGCAATTCTTTGATGTTTACGCACCCAAGAACCACGGTATTGATGCGTTAACTATTCTCGCGCCCGATGTCATGCGTACGTTGCTGCAGCAGGAGGCGGTGTGTGATATAGAGATTATCGAGGATCGGATATATTTTTATTGGCCGCTGTACCCAGAGAGGCGTGAACACTACGAAAAAATCCTTACCGTATTTGAAACAATCATGGCGCAAATTGCACCGCCAATCCTTCGCATGGAGGATGCAGTAGCTGCGCAAAAAACTATGGAAACCACTGCCACTCCTACGTCGTTGCTCCGTGCCGAGTCACCCCTAAAGGCACTTATTCCAATTATCCTAAGTGTTATTTTGTACGCCACCATGAGTTTTGTTGTGGAGGAGTGGGCGGCAGAGGGTGACGTGTCGGATCTTATGAAGCTTGTACCGATATTCGTATGGGGGTTGTTTCTGCTTGGTTCGCTGTATTATTGGTATCGGCGCCGTCAGCGTCGCAATCGCTTGCAGCGGCGTTATGGCAAAGAGCTCTAGGGCTTGAGTTTTCTTAAAAAGTGGCGTAATATGCTGCGTGGTCCACAACGAGTTTGAAGGGAAGGCACGATGCGTCTTGTTGCTGCTGAGGTCCGTAGCGAAGATTCCAGTATGAGCACTTTCAAGTTGAAAACGGCCAAGAAGAATTCGATCACGGTCCGTGGTTCTCTGTTCCTGGCTTTCGCGGTGAGTACGAGCCAGATGAAGAAGTTCCGTGAGCTTTCCGGCGGTCAGCCCACGGTGGCCGATCCAACCGACGGCCCGAGCGTGGCATACACGGTCATGAGCGGAATGGATGTGACAACGAGGCTTGAGCCCAACGTCGCGCAGCGGTACTTCAACACGACCGATGTCGACGATCTCATCAACCTCGTGCAGAAGCGCATCGAGCAGATGCTCAAGTGACCCGCCCAAGAGGAGCACGCAGTGCACGTAGAACGGTTGGAGTTTCGCGACTCACACGCCGGCCCTGCTGGCGTTTTTAAAATGACGACACCTGCCGGCCGGCCATTCAGGACAGAATGTGTCTTGGTCATTGTGTTTGCGGGGTTGAGCACAGCGCAGTGGAGGCGGTTTTACGGACGTGCGGGGAGAGCTTCGCGTTTCGTTGACCCAAAGACGGGCGTGCAGTACATCTGCCCCGAAGGAGGGAGTAATATTGACGTCTGGTTGTCTCCCTGGGAGGCGGCCAAGGCCTTCAAGACGACCGAAATCGACGCAGTGGCCACGGCAGCCCTGAGGCGCCTCAAGGTGCTGCTTGACCAGTAACGGTCGTGGGCACCACCCTTTGCGTAAGGGTGGTGCCCTCTTCATACATTGACATTATATAACTTTTATGCTTAGATGTATAAAACTATTAAAACAAACATGCAATTACCTTTCTTTAATCGTATACAGTTACAGACCCAGCCTATTGATGATGGCGATGAGCTTGCACAGGCAATCACTGATGACCCTGTCCTGCACGACAATAACTGGGAACTTACCGAAACCCCCGATGCCGATGCTCTGGTTGCCTTCTGGGATGAAGTAGCGACCGACATCCGCAAAGACCCCGACTGGAACGACTTTACAGAGTAGGTCATATCTGTTACAATCTATCACTGATTGATAAACCTATAAGGAAGTGAAACATGAAAGCAGTCGTTAAGCTTGGCGGCAAACAATACATTGTCGCTGAAAAAGAGACCCTCTTGGTGGACCGCCTCCAAGATGGCACAAAAGAGCTCACGCTTGAACCGCTTTTAGTTTTCGATGAGAAAACTACAAAAATTGGTGCCCCAGTGGTGGCGGGCGTAAGTGTTAGCGCAAAAGTAATTGAAGATGAAGTCAAAGGCGATAAAATTCGCGTGATTCGCTACAAGAGCAAAAAGCGCGTACACAAAGAAAACGGTCATCGCCAGAAATACAGCAAAATCGAAATTACTTCGATCAAATAAAAAGCTAAAAAGCGCCCTTCGGGGCCTTTTTTGATACAGAACTTTTCACGCGCGTGCTATACTAGGGGTAACGACAAAAGGGAAGAGAAACAACGTGTCTAAAGCAAAAGTGATTGCGGTCACAAATCAAAAAGGTGGCGTCGGCAAAACTACTACTACCGTTAACATTGCATTCTTTTTGGCTAAAGCTGGCCATAAGGTGCTTATTATTGACCTCGATCCACAGGGGAATGCCACGAGTGGCCTGGGTGTCGATAAGCAACAACTAGGCCGCACGATTATAGATGTTATTCAACATGACGTACCGCTTCGGGAGGCCACCCTTGCAACGGCACACAAAAACCTCTCTCTGGTACCGGCAACACCACATCTTGCCAATGCTGAAGTTGAGCTGGCGGGTGCGGAGCGGCGTTTTACGCGTTTAAAGCAAGCTCTTGAGTCGGAAACCGAGTACGACTTTATTATTATCGATAGTCCGCCAAGCCTAAGCCTATTGACTGTTAATGGTTTGATCGCGGCTCAATACGTGCTGCTTCCTGTACAGGCAGAATTTTACGCGCTTGAAGGTCTGGGTCAATTGCTCGAGACAATGCAACTTGTTCGCAAGGGTATGAACCCAACGCTGGAGCTCGTGGGTGTGTTGGTAACAATGATGGACTCACGCACGACACTCAGTAGTCAGGTACACGAAGAAATCAAACGGCATTTCCCGGGCAAGGTGTTTGCTACAACAATCCCACGCAATATTCGCCTTGCCGAGGCGCCAAGTCATGGGTTGCCTGTGGGCGCTTATGACAGGTGGAGTAAGGGTGCTCGCGCCTACAAAGCCGCAGCCAAGGAGGTAATTGAACGTGTCAGCTAAAAAAGGCTTAGGACGAAGCTTCGATTCTTTATTGCCAACCGAGTTATTGAGTGAGGCGTTCGACCCGACGTCAGCGCAGGACGAAAAGATCTCGGAGCTTCGGTATCTGAAGCTCGAAGAGATTACCCCCGATCCAGAACAGCCACGGCGTCATTTCGATGAGCTGGCGCTTGAGGAACTAGCTGCTTCGGTGAAAGAACACGGACTCGTTCAGCCTATTGTTGTGATTGCCAAGGACGGCGGCTACCAAGTGGTGGCTGGCGAGCGGCGTTGGCGGGCTGCGAAACTTGCGGGGCTCGATAAGATTCCTGCACTTGTGCGAACTTTGAGCAATCAGCACAAACTTGAACTATCGCTTATAGAGAACCTCCAGCGCCGAGATTTAAACCCACTTGAAACGGCCACGGCATACCTAAAGCTGCGTGAGCAATTCAACCTCACCCAGGAGCAAATAGGTGAGCGAATTGGCGGTAAAAGTGTCAGTGCGATCAGCAATGCAATCCGCTTACTTCAACTGCCAGATGACGCCAAGCAAGCACTCGTTACGGGTACGATCACTGAGGGTCATGCACGGCAAATCCTCGCGCTCGATACACCAAAGGCCAAAACTGAACTATTAAATTATATTGTTAAAGAAGGCTGGA
>DASUUR010000023.1:0-17464 GCA_036373975.1 Saccharimonadales bacterium (SeqCode) | reverse complement strand
TCACAAGGTACTTATTCCCCGTAGGCACATGCTCAACAACCGCTAGGCTGTTGATTGGACGGGGCACCCTGGGCGCGTCTACCACCATCACCTCGCATGAAGCGTCTCTGGCCGCTGCCAGCCACTCGGTGAGCGCCTTGTCCCCTTCGCCGGGCTTTGCCTTAGCCCTGAGTCGGACTGACTCAGGCAACACCGAGCCCGGAGGAACAGCCTCCGCCCGCGCCATGCCATCGACAACGATGATCTTGTACAGGATACCGTGGTGCACAATAATGTCCTTGTGCAATATCCTGTCTTCACGAGTTGTCGCCAAATTCGTCAGGCTGCACTTCAGACCCGCTTTTCTAGCTGCTGCAAGCCAGTCCTGCACGACCTCAGAAAGCCTCCGAGATCGAGACACGTCCGGAACACCCAGCCAGTTACCAATCGGGTCGTTGACTTCCTCGGTAGGTACAGCTATGTCGCTGATCCGCACCATCATCCTCCTCGGCCATCGGATGAACCGTTTTTATTTAATCACTCCTCGCCCATTCTGTATATTATAATGTCACTGCATTTTAGTCGCCCAGCAAGCCGATGTTTCAGTATCGGCTTGCTGGGCTCTCAGGCTAAAGCGGTTTACCCGCGACCTTGCCAAGCATGACAGCCGCGCGATGCAGACTCATCCTGCGTGGGTACGTCATGTCCGCAAACCAAACCGCTGCGATCACCGGCCAAC
Source organism: Saccharimonadales bacterium (SeqCode) (assembly GCA_036373975.1). Lineage (GTDB taxonomy): Bacteria > Patescibacteriota > Saccharimonadia > Saccharimonadales > Saccharimonadaceae > DASUUR01. The sequence continues at coordinate 16,746 of DASUUR010000023.1, read as the reverse complement.
AACCAGAGTGATTTTCTGATCGAGCCGTCCGCAGCCAGCTCTCGTACTCGAAATATATTGGCAGGGCGTCGTGAGGGTGCGTTTCCCGCACGCACAGCGAGACCAATGCAGCCACTTCGGTCGGCGTCATGTTGTCCTCGGCAGTGAGTACGGCAACAGCCCAGGCTGCCGTTGCTGCGGTCAAAGACTCCGCCTCATCCCGATAAGGCTTCAGCAACCTATTCAGTTCCCTCTCGGTTCGGAGCGATGGATTCGCCATTGCCCCTGCGACACTAGCCACCCGCGAGAACAGCAGGCTTGATGAATTCGCCGTCACCTCTCGCTGCAGCGTGTCATATGAGTCACGATGAATATTTCCGAGCTCCATGTCTACTCACCTTTCGGCTGCGTGGATAGCCCAGTAACTATACTATCACCTCTCACGGGGGGTATGACGACGGGGGAGGCCCATGAAGGCCAAATCGGCGTTGTCGACCAGGATTATGTTCACCTGGTACTGAAGATGCTTGGGAATAGCCACATCCATCCATGCGGCGAGCTCCTGTGCCGTGATTGTGCCGCCGCCCCCGATAAGGATGTTCTCATAGAACCCGTTCGGCAACCTCTTGAGCGCAGCGAACGAAGGGCAGACGAGCGTTTCCGCACCAGAGTAGAGCGGCAATACGATGTCAAGGCTCACTTTGCCAGGGCTATTAATGATGATCATCTTCGGTGCGCTTCGGGGCATGCCGAAATGCCCCAAGACAACCTGCCGATAGTCATCTTGCCGGGCCACCTCTCCCTGGAAGAGCACGATGGGGCCATTTTCTGGCTTACGCAAGCTCACCCGAGCGCCCAGCCAACCAGCAAGCTGCTCAGGGGATATCGCCCCACTCCTGCCAATCACAAAGTAGTAGTAATCACGTTTCGGCAGCCTGCCCAGGGCTTGCAGGTCCTTGCAGTAAAGCACTTCGAAGTGCACCTCGGCACGAACATGGTTAAGCGCTTCATTGAGCTTCCTTTTGTTAACACCATTCAGTGCGACAATGTAGATCATCACTTCTCCGTTCAACGCACAGACAGGACCTTATGTATGTATCATATCCAAGCTAAGGCGGTCAACCGTGGTATGCTGCTTCAATCTCTGCAATATTGAACTTTTTCATTTTAAGAAATGCTTGCGTTACGCGCGCAATTTGCTCTGGCGTACCCTTCCCCATTATGTCGTTCAGCACAGTCGGCGACACTTGCCACGACAAGCCATACCTATCTTTCAGCCAGCCACACTGCTCAGCCGCCGGGTCAGCCGATAACTTCTCCCAATAATAATCAATTTCATCCTGCGTATCGCAATTTATAAGTAGTGAGATAGCTTCATTAAAGGTAAACGGTTGCTCAACCCCAGAATCCATGGCCGAAAACCACTGGTTTTCGAGCATAAAGTCCGTAAACATAACGGAATCTTTTTTTGCCGGCCCAGTATCTTGTGGATATCGTGCGAGCGTTCCCCGTTTTGCATTCTTAAACACTTCCAGGTAGAACTGCGTAGCCTCTTCAGCCTTATTAGTGCTCTCGCCAGCGAACAATAACGACGGTATAATGAATGGCCGCTGTTCACCGGCGGGATCGGTAAGCATAAGCTGCCAGCTCACTCCAAACCGATCTTGCACCCAACCATATTGCTTACTAAATGGGTACTCTTGGAGTGGCATCAGTGCTCTGCCATCAGTGGATAACTTCTCCCATAGATTGTTTAATGAGCTCTCCGCATGAGAATCTTGGGACGGATCAAAATTGACGATGAATGAAATAGATGGATTAATTCTGAAGAGCGGCCCGGCACTGATAGCCATGAGATCCTGCCCATTAAGGTTAAGGGTTACAAGGTCGCAATCGCCACTCGGCGTGTTCTGCAAAATTGTGCTGCTAGTAATTTTTGAATTTGGAAACACGGCACAATAAAATTCAGCTGCTTCTTTAGCTTGGGTATCAAACCATATGTGTGGAACAATTTTTTGCATAGGCACTCTCCAATTAGTATGCTGCCTATTATAGCAGCGGCAATAAAATTAAAATTACCACATTGCTACTGGATTATTTGGACGAAGGCTGAACCAACTCAGCGATACGCTTCTCAAGCTGTTCGATCTGTCGTTGCTGCTCCTCAACGGCCTTTACAAGGTATGGCAGAAGCCCTTTCGACAGTAGGAACTTGCGGGCACTACCGTCTTTCCATTTCTTTGTCACGACTAAATCAGGAAATATTTTTTCGACTTCTTGGGCAATAAATCCATATTGCATACCCTGCTCATTGTGCTCCTCTAGCCCTTCCTTCCAGCGCCAGGTCACAGGGCGAAGTTTAACAACCCTATGTAATGCAGCGCCAACTTCAGCGATGTCTTGTTTTAGCGTTACATCAGAGCCGCCACCATTCGGCATCTCCATGAGGTAGATAATTTGTGTTTCGTCAGATATTTTTTGGGGACTTCTCATATACGTATGATATAAACGCCTCTTAGTTGGCACAATGTCAATTTTGTGAAGATTCCATGAGTATTAGTGCACTATTTTGTTAATTTTTTCCTAACTCTATCCCCCACACCATCATAATATGCTTGATTAATCATCAAATAATCAATAAAGTGCACTATAATGAAACAACTACAACCTCGGCTCATACAAGAGTTATCTCCCCTCCGTAAGGGAAAGGGGATAGCAGCATTGCGCCTACACAATAAGCCAACCCTTCGTACCATTGCTGCTCGATCGCTCGCCATATCCCCCGATAGCCTTACCGACAGTCAGCTATATATCTTTTTAACATCTGAGCTCTCTAGCATGGGTACTGACCATACTATCATTGCACTGCAAAACGCACTTGGTATTAGTGCATCACATGATACGCTATCGGAGCGCCGCCGCCACCTCAGCGCCCTAACAGCCAAGCACCCCGATACGATTGAGCGATACGAAAACGAAGGAATTAGTAAATTCGCAGCATACCTGGCAGAACGAGATCTCCTGGCTCCAGTTAACAACGACACCTCCCCAGTTTCGCCGCTCTATCTACGTGAGCTGGAAGCACAAGCACAGGCAACGCGCACAATGACAGTGACCGGGCTTACCCACCACCTCTCACTTGCAGACTACGGTGAAGAACTCATGCACTATCTTGAGTCACCGCGTAAACCATACATCGACACGACCGTACATATTGCCCTACTGCCAAGCTCTCGAGGTTCCGGGTGGTATCGCTTTCGCCTAACTTACTCATTCTGTGGCGGCAGGGAGAGCTTCCGCGTTGCCGTAGTATTGAATAGCGCCGACGGAGAGCAGCTTTTAGCTAATGGGTTAATTGATGATTATCATCAGTTACATAATCCGACCAATCCAGAGCGTGACATTAAAGCAATAATTGCCAATTCAAAATTTATGATTCGTAACTCGCAAACCAACGCCCAAAAGCTCCTCAGGCTCCGCGCGCTGCAAACCAAGCAGGCAGAACAAGTACTCCAATCTGCGAGCACCCCTTTAAATGACTCTGTGTGGCTGCTACATATAGCTGTCCCACCGCGCTGGCAAACCGAGGAGTGCACCTACGTGTATCAAAGCCTACTGGAACTACAAATTGGTTCATACGCATATTGGTATGCCCCCACACTTATGCTCTTACAACAACTGAGCCTCGATTTTTCCCAATTTCCTCAGGTTGATCAATGGGAATTCTCACTTCAACCGTTCTTGGGTCATAGCCCTGGAACGGTAGCGGAGAAATATGTATACACTCTGCACTTAAATAACTGGATCATGCCAGGCCACGGCATTATGCTCATGTGGCAATTGAAGAACCCTCTAAGCCGCGAGTAGGCCCGAGATCAAGAGGCCACTCATTTTCATAAAATTGCTTTCTTTGCCGCTTGTGTGATTATGGTTTTCGTTCGACAGCTTCGTCGAGTTTTGCCTTTAAGTCATCTACTTCAGCTTTTAGTTCCTGGATGGCACCCACCAGATACGGGATCATGTTCTTTGTTGCTAAAAATTTTCGCTCGGAGCCGTCACTCCACAAATCAATGTATACCAAATCTGGCAGCACTTCTTCGACCTCTTGAGCAATAAACCCGAAGTCTAAAGACACGCCGTCCACTGCTCCGTCTTTCCAGTGCCAGGCCACCAGGCGTAATGCCGTTATTTTATCCAAGGCGGGCGGTAATGCGGTAACGTTTGTCTTAAGCGTGGAGTCTGAACCGCCACCTGTTGGCATTTCGTTCAGAAGAATCACTTCAGACAAGATAGCCGCTCGGGGCGTTATCTTCTTTTTATTCATACTCTTATCGTAAGGTGGTGAGGTATCGCAGGCAAGGTCAAATGTGTTGTGAATGTTCAGTAAAAAATGTATATTTTATGTACTGTTTAACACTATTCCTAATTATATTTATATGTACAATGTATTTTAATATGCATAAAAAACTTACCAGAACTCGCACAAAAATAATGGCTGAGTTATCCTTACTGCGAAAGGGCCAGGGCATAAGCACGGCAAAACTGCATAGCGCGACGCTGCTGCGCGATATCGCTGCATACGCGAATAATGTCGACAGTAACAGTCTCACCAACAGTCAGGTGCTAAATTTTTTGCTTACAGAGATCACCAAACTACCTCACACTCCTAACTTCAGCGCGTTACGATACGCCTTTGCCCTCGAGAAAGAAGCAAAGGCGTACCCCACCCTATCCCAAAGGCGCAAGTTGTTAGCCCAAAAACTCAACAAACATCCCGATACAATTATTCGCTATGAAAACCAAGCAATCGATGAGCTAGCAGCCCGCCTGCAAGAAGCCGCAACGAAGCCCGAGCACACCATCCGTGCTTTTGGCACCTTCCCGCCAGCGCCGAGCCAGGATGTGAGCACCCAAAAGAACATCATGCGCGACACTGCTGTATTAAATATCGCCGGACTCTTACCGGTTGCCAACCGTGCACCCGAGCTCGTAAACTACCTGGAACAATCGCAACGACCATATCTTGAAATGAATGTTGAAATCAAGTTTCTCCCCAGCAATCGAGGAAAGGACTGGTACCGCCTTGAGGTTAAGTACACTTTCTCGGGAATGCGGGACACATTTCGGCTAGCTATTGTTATTGAAAGCGAGGACGGCGAGCGACTTATGACACAAGGGCTTGTTGACGATTTCTATAAGCTTAACAATCAAATTGATCCGCGGCAGGAGATCCGCTCCATTATAAATAATTCCCGCTTTATTGCGCATAACCACACAACACATAGCCAAAAGCTCTTTCGCTTCCATGAGCTTGCTGCAGATCGGGCTCACGGACTGCTCGAGTCAATCGGCGGACCACTTAAGGAACAGTGTCGGTTCTTAGAGATAGGTATTCCCCTTCAATGGCAAAATAAGGATATTACTTATGAATATCGGAGCGCCCTCAATCTACGCGACGACGTTCACTATGCGTACTGGTATGCCCCCAGCATGATGTATCTTAAAAAGCTGGTTTTCGATTATTCTCAATTCCCTCGTGCGCACACCTGGAGCTTTGTAGTTATGCCCTTTCTTGGCAACGTTGCTGGCGAAAGCTTGCGCGGCGACCACACGTTTACGGTACGGCCAAATAGTTGGGTTATGCCCGGCCATGGTGTAGCCCTGGTATGGGAAGCTGCTTCCTAGCTCACTGGCCACTCCTTAACAGAAGCTTAAAACTCTGCTATACTGCCACCCGTCCTTCCCTCAGCGAAAGGTAACCCATGGATACGTACGCCAGATATCGTGCAGCCATCAAAAAGCACCTCGAGTCACAAGGTCTGCACGGCTTCAAAACCGTCCACCGAAATAATGCTGATACGGAGGCATGGGCGGCAGTGGCATCGGCCGACGGCACGTACTTCTACCTCCACTCCGAAGGCAGACTGCCGAACCGACGCTACACTTGCCGGTACGGCGATACGCTGGAGCCCGTGATGAAGCCTTCTCTGGGCGACATTGCGAAGCTCGAAGCCGCCACTCCCTTGCCCTTTACCTCAATGTGGGGCGTCGTGGAGAACGGTAACGTCGTAGAGCTGTACTGGTTCGAAGGACCAGTCGCTTTTAACGACAAGCCTGGCGCACCGCGGGTCTTGGCGCTTGTCTGCAAGGAGCGCGCCGCAGAGAATCTCTTGCGTGAGCTGTGGAAGCCGAGCAAGCTGCTCGACATCCCAACCTTCTGGCGATTGGTTGCCAACAAGAAGCTTGTACCGGTCGCACGCACGTTGCGATCGCAAGGCCATGTGAAGATGTGCGAATTCCAGATCGGTGGAAAGTCGGCAACGGGCGTACTCACCGGCGGAAACCTGCTGCTCCACCCAGGCGCATGGCAGGCTGCGCCCGGCACCACGCCTGCTACAGCCAAGAATCTCCGTCCGGTTGTGCTCGTCAACGAGTAGCCAAACACAAAGTGGTGGGGGGTACCTATGGCGCCCCCCACCGCACATCTACGAATTAATAATGCTGTCCACCTCATGAAGTCGCGACGAATCAGCACCTGCCCGACGAATAAAATTAAATGCGCAAAAAATCGATGCTAAATGGAGGCTCTGGAATCTCGCGACATACTGGGGGTTGCGAATATTCTTAACAAACTCTTTGAGATCAACCGCTTCTACTATGAAGTCCGCCCCGACCTCCTTCGTTGTAGCGGCAGTCATTGCTCCGTCGATCGCAACAAAAAAATGCACCCTGTTATTCTGGTTATGCGGATTTACGTATGACACCCCGGTGCTATATAGCTGGCCACCCTGGTAGCCAATTTCCTCTTGCAACTCCCGAGCCATTGCAACTTCGGGTGTCTCATCCACGTCTATCCCCCCGCCAACAATTTCCGTAACGTACTCCTTGATCCCTTGGCGATAGTGCTGCAATAAAATAACCTGATTGTCTTTATCTATAACTAAACAGTTCACCCAATCGCCATATTCTATAACGTACCACGGTTCTATGATGTCACCATCAGGAGTCACGCAGGTATCCGCCCGCAGTGTTAGCCACCTGTCTTTTACAATATATTTAGATGCAACTGTTTGCCATTTTGGTCTGCTTTTCATATAGATATTTTACCACTCGGAATATACAGAACCTTATATACATGATATAGTATTGCGCGCAAGCATTCGCACCCCAGGAAGGTACATCATGTCGGATAATGAAGGCAGCAACTTCGCCAAGGTGATCGAAAAGCAGATTCAGGAACTCATGGCATCTCAGAAAATTTCGCGAGAAGAGGCCATCAAGCGAATGGATGAGGTGTTCGAGTTCATGATGAACGCAAAAGCCCAGGGCCGTAATACGGCATGGCTTAGCGACGACGAGCACCGTCGTGTCCTCGAAGCCGTGAATCTCAGGCAGCCGATACCGGCCGATATCGCAGCCAAGCTCAACGACCCGCACGAGGACCTCCTCGAAACAATCCTGGCTGAGCTCAAGGTGAGAAAAAGCCAGTAGGCCTGCGAGCGGCACGCGATCTCCGCATGCGGGAGGTCGCGTGCCGTGCTATAGTTAACCCAAACTATATAAAGAAATTATTATGAATATTGCAGCCAAAAGATTACAGAGCCAACGCATTGCAGGGCCTAAGTTTGACACCCCGGCAGAGGTCGTTCGCTGGATGGGCGCCGTACAGGCCCAAGATTACGGTCAAGCCGTATGGGCAATCGGCGTACGCTTAAAGCAGCCGAGCCTCGCGGCAGTGCAAAAGGCCATCATCGACCGCTCTATTGTCGCTACCTGGCCCATGCGTGGCACTATTCACTTTGTACCGGCTGAGGATGCAAAATGGATGGTCGAAACATTATCGTACAAAAAGGCATCGCGCCTAAGCTGGCACCAAAAGCTACTGGGCATCACCGATACCGTGCTCGCAGAGGTACAGCAGCTCGTTGTACACGCACTGCAGGGTGGCAATATCCTCAACCGGCCCCAACTCATGGAACTCTTTGAAAGCAATGACTTTCCCACCAAGGAACAGCGCGGCTACTTATACCTGTCTAACTTAGCCGAAAAAGGCATCATTTGTCAGGGTCCACTCGATGGCAAACAACAAACATTTGTATTGCTTGATGAGTGGGTGCCACAACCTATAAATATAGAACGCACTGCGGCAATCACCGAACTTGCTACACGCTATTTTACCAGCCATGGTCCAGCCACCGTACACGATTTCGCCAACTGGACAGGGCTAGGGGTTGTTGAGGCACGCCAGGGACTTGAAGGAGCTAAGAACTCTTTGAGCGCCGAGCTGTATGATGACGTTGAATACTGGCTCTCAAAAGAGGTGGCCTTACATAGCAAACCGCCCCTAGGCGTACACCTCTTGCCCGGGTTTGATGAGTTTATACTTGGCTACAAAGATCGCAGCGCAGTACTGCATGCCGACCACGCGCGCCTGATTGTTCCAGGTAACAACGGAGTATTTAAGCCAACAATTGTGTTCGACGGGCAAGTCGTTGGCACCTGGGCCCGCACCATAAAAAAGAAGACCGTCGACATAAGCTTTACGGTCTTTCCTGAATTTTCTATACCTCAAGCGCAGCTTGAAGCGGCTGCCACTGTCTACGCGGACTTTGTGGGGCTACCCCTTACTATTGTGCCGCCTAAATAATTTCGAGTGAAGGGTGCGGCGCTACGCCACAACCCCCGCACGCCAATGTGTCTACTTCTTCCTGCGCGGGTGGAAACTGATGGTCGTCTGACCATCGTGGCCCGTGTCGAGCGAAACCTTGCCATCATGGCTTCGTGCCATGCACCGTTTGATCCATTTCTGTTCGTTGATCTGGAGGTCCTGTCGACTCAGCATTTTGGGCTCTTTGCCCTTCTCGTAGTGACGGCGGTAGACCATCACCGTGACAGTTCGACGCAGACCCGCTTGACCCAAATCTGGGCGTCACCCAGCGAGCCATCAACGGTCTCCCCCCAGCACGCATTGTCGAAGAGTCGTCTGGCGTAGTGCTCGCACGTGTCTTCGAGGAGGGGACCCCAGAGCGCCTCTTCGTCGTGCTGATTGGTGGGCTTGGCCATTTCGATAGTTCCCATTCTGTGAGGCAAGGGGAAAAGCAATCACATTAAAGTTATACAATAAATTGAGATAAAAGTAAAATTGAAAGAGCTCTGAGTCAGCTTTCGACTCAGAGCCCTGCATCATGACCCCTGCGCGCAGAAGTCAAGGAACCACACGTAGTCGCCATTGGTGATGTACCCAGCTGGCCACATCAACTTACCGAGCAATGCGTGAACGATGCCCTTACCGAGCCCATCGGCCCGAGTAATACCAAGGGGCAGTTTCTTGCCGTCCCTCTCCGCCAGCGCCTCGATGAACTCACACAACGCCGAGACGGAAGAGAAAATCCCATCGGGGTCACGATTGACCACCACCCCGTCGATCCTGAAGCCCGGCTGGCAGAAGTGGAGCGTCACGTTGGCGACCAGTGATGCGGATCGCCAGGCATCGCGCTGCTCCCTCTCGCTGTCGACAACCAACACGCGGGGGCGATCACCGTGCGGAGCATCAGCCGCACTCACAAGTGTCATCATGATCTCTCCTCGGAACGAGCAATTCTAATATATTATGCCATAATACAAAAATAAAATAAAGGGGCAGGAACCGTGACACTTCGGCTACGGCTCCTGCCCTGTGTTGTAACTACCCGATCAGTCGAGCGAGTGCCTCGCCCTCAATACCGATCGCCGCCAGCGCTGAGGGCAGCGTGACCTCCAGATAGTTCTTGGCGAGCCGGCTTGTCCATCGGATAGAAGGCAAGTGCACCCATCGGTAGCTCAGCAGCTCCTCGGGATTGACCACGACATCAGGCCGTGTACAGCACAGTCCCAAGATCGGCACGACCGTAATCATGGCACCAGGAACTTGCGTCCGTGGCTCTACAGTCGGCCTACCCGCATAGAACTCGATCTCATCGAACTGTCGCCGCCTAAAATGGCATTCGGTTTCAAGCTCCTCTCGAAGGGTCTCCGCGATAGGGTCGGCACTAGTCCACGGGTTGAGGTATCCAGAAACACCGCTGAAGGTGCGTGGCTGTCCGTGGCCACCTGCCCGCTCAACAAGCAAGATGCTCGATTCAGAGCCTGGGCCACGCTTGCGCATCTGCTCTGGCGACCCATACGGATCATACAGCAGTGTTGCGTTCAAGGCATAAGCATGTGGCGCCTTGGAGTAATCAACACCCGGCCCTTCTTCATATAGTGGCAAGCCTCGTGTCTTAACGAGAGCCTCCTGCTTGAGCTTTTGGACAAAGTCTGCACTCGGATATGTAATCACCGTCATAGTATATCTAAAAGAAGCCGATCAGCGCCCTAAGATCATGATAAAATAGTACGAAATAGGTCATAAAACATTAGTGGAGGCGGCACCACAATATGAAATACTCAACCGTAATAACCTTATGTGTTGCAGGCATAATTCTTAGTAGTATCGGAGTAGGATCCCTGCTTTCCTACCGCGGCTTAGAATTCCAGGTGACTCTCACACTATCTCTCATAGCGGCGCTACTAAACCTACTGGCAATACCGCTCTTTTTGAAAGGTGCGAAGCAATTCAAAGCCGAGCTACAACGAGCATATATCTTTCTTTGTTTTGGAATCGGCGTATTTGGGCTGGCCCAGATTCAGCTCCCACTTGTTAGTCTTTTCGAATGGGGTTTCTGGATAAATTCTGGGGGATTAGCCGTGCCCTACCTATTGGGGGTTCTTGGCATATTTTACGGCATTCGTGCATTCGCCAAACTCCTTCATATTAAAACCTTCTGGATATCGCCGGTCATAGCCTTAATAGCGACAGTCGCTCTCTCATTTGCCGCATCCCGACTGCCACATGTACAGGTAGCCGAAGACGAGCTTACCTTCCAGCTAGCGCTAGCACTAAGTATCTGGAACTCCGTATTCATAACGTTTGCGGCGATCACGGCGTTTCTTATTCGTACAAAGATTGGTGAAGCGTATAAACACTCCGTGAGCTGGCTCTGCGCCGCGCTCACAGTTATTGCATTTGCAGGCTGGCACTATGCCGCCATTCAGCTCGCCATGACAACTGGTGACTGGTATTATGACTACAGCTTTACCATCATCCCCTTTGTAGTGGGAGCATTGATTCTGACAATAGCTGGATATAAGTTCACCACAACAGATGCGTTCAATACAAAAGACACGCAGCCCAAGCCCCACACATCACTAGAACTGAATATTATCCTCTATGTCGCTAGCTTGGCATCCCGCCCTGCGGACATAGATGTAACACTCGATACAGTTCGCCTTATTACTTCTCGCCGAGAAGCCAGCGACCCCCTACCCCCGTCAGACAAACAAGCCTTGACCGGTGTTTATCGCAAGATCGAAGAATACCTGGTCCACAACGATCCGCTAAGGAAATTCTCGCAGGCTGATTTGCATAAGAATATTATGGAAAAGTTTGAATTAACTCCACAGTCCTGGACCCTCTTGTGGCAAGAGTCGGAGACGCGTAAATAGATCAACAACAGTCGTCTAGTGAATGGCGGCTGGGCGATCTAAATGCCAGCCGCCATTCACTTAATCCCTCGCTGAACCCACGTTACATATCAGGCACTGCCTGATATGGGTCGCGTCGGGGCCTGCTGATCGCCCAGAGGAGCCACAGCGGCAAAGGCTCGTTGCTCCATCCTCGCTCCAGCAAAAACGGCATGCAGACATCAGGCTCGGGGCCATCTTCGAGAACGACATAGTTCACATCATTCTCGAGGTCATACACCGGTCCTCTTGTACTCGGGCTCCACGATTCGTACCGTGCCACAATGTGTGCAAAGCGCCCAAAAAGGGTACGCTCAGACGTAAGCACCTTCAGTGATTCCGATGGCAGCTGCCCAAGGAACAGTAAATCTGGTAACGGTTGCGGTAACGCCACCTCCCTATGCAGGAACACCTGCAAGTTTGTCTCGTCTACCACAAACGGAAGGACTAACACGGTCTTGGACACATCCACCTCCAGGGTTGCGAGCCTATCCCGATTATGTCATAGATAGCCAAATGATCACAGCTTGAGTTGTAGGGTCAACAGCGGATCATTTGTGATATCGGCACTGTCAATTACAACATAGCCGTGGCGCGCGTACAGATCAAGAGCACGGCGATTACTTTTCTGTGCATGCAATTTGACATAACGGGCGCGCCTGGTCCTGCAAATGCGAGCGGCGGCTTTAAGTAACTCGCTACCGATACCCCTCCCCCAGTATTCGGGCAGTGTCATCAGGAACATAAGCTCCTCGGACTTAGATACCGCCACATCAAGCATAGGTGCGCCAATTGCGAACCCTACTATCTGACCATCGAGACATGCCACACGCGACCAACCCTTAGGTCGGTTCAGTGCTTCACGAATAAACGCTAAGAAGTCAGGATTTATGCCACAATAGGCGCTGCCGTTACGGGTAGCGATGGCCTGTGTCATAATCAGCGCCAGGGTTTGAACATCCCTTCTAGCAACCGGTCGGAGTACAGTCTCCATTGCCTTTTTCCTCTCAGCGGTAACATGCGTGCAAGTGGATCATATAACTCTTACCAAATTTAAGCAATGTATACACGGTACGTCCGGGCGAGCTCGCCAGCATCTACGCTGCGCAAGCCCTTTGTCCATCGGATGAACGTGTAGTGTTGCATACCTTCTATTCTTATATCATAATTGCTCAGGTACTGGCGCTCTACCTAGGAGATCTGATGAGCATCGACTACATCATTGCCCTGCGCGACAACGCCGAAAAAGGAAGGGCGGAATGGAGTGACGTTGAAGAACAGCTTGCGCTCCTGGTGCGAACCAGCGAAGACACTCTGCCCCTCGAGACGTACACCAAGATCCTCTTTTGGTACGCCGATGTGATCGCAAAGACGCCGTCACGACGCCCCGAAGCAGCGCCGTTCGCCCTGCGTGCCGCGCAGCGGTCGCTCCCTGCTCAGGACACAGTTTTTGCGGTCAAGGCCAACTGCCTGAACGTGCTCTGCGCCACTCACGGCGCCCCTCAAGAAGAGTTTGACAGGAAGTACGCAACTCTTCTCGGCGTTGTTGACACGTTGCAGGCGAGCAGTCCGAACATGACCAACACCATGAGGTCCGAAATCGCATGGCACCTGGATCACCTCAGGAAGGTGCACGACGGCGTGCTCGAGCACTAGCAGCCAACAGACGCCCCTCGGTCACTTTCGGACTCGAAAGTGACCGAGGGCATCGATTAAAGGAGATATCTTTCATGCCACACCCAAGTGAGATTGTGGCCTTGCGAGCGCCGGGTCAACAACCAATCGAAGTTATCCGTAGAAATTATGAGCTAAAGGCCGAGACCCCACGCTTTGGTGAAACCATTTTTACTGCACTAGGCCACTACGCAATCTTCCAGCCAGATCATCAGGCCCCTTGGCAGTTCGCTCCGATCGACCATCACCCCCCACGGGATACCTTTAGCGAACAGTGGGCATCGGCTGACGACTTACGTACTCGTGCCTACGAAGGCACATTCTTACCGGAACATATGGACGCTCTTGACGCAAGCCTGTTCGAACGGCAGCGCGTTACAAATGCCAATACACAACTTGCCATTACAAGCGAAGCAGAGTTACGCCGGCTGCTCGCTGCTCATGATGTACCGACTGACCAGTGGACAGCTTCTGTTCATCGCCTCTACAGCGACATCAAGCTTGCTCCTGCTCATCAAGAGGTTGAGAATATTGCCCTCCATATAGTCAAAGGGGCGCTATGGCTATCAACGGCACAGACAATGCTGAACGTTTACTATACCAATGCCGACAATACGACCTATAAACTGCAAGAAACAGACACAACACATTTCGATGCCAATGGAAATTCGCGAACAACAAAGTCCAAGCTCCGCAGCAGTCTGGGCGAAACGGGGCACATAACCAACGGTCAGCCCGAACGTCCTTACAGCACAGCCCGACGCGGCTTGCTTGAAGAGCTTGGCATCGAGGATGATGACCATATCCTTAAAATTGTGTCCATCGGCAGCCTGCTCCGCCTTAAAGAGGCCGGACACCACAGCTTTAAGACCATCAAGGCAGAGGACCGTACGCATTATTTCAGGGCAGATCTTAACCCGAGGACAGTCCAGCCAGAATATATCAATAACGAATATGATCCCGATGGACGTCTTCGTGCTCGTATCAAACTGGAGTGGTTTCCGCACGAACCGAAATAAGTAACTCTGGGTGTCCACACCAGCAAAATACTAAAAATATGTTATACTACCCCAGTCACATCCGGAGCTAAAGTAGAACGGGAGCAGTAGATGAGTGTCGCTAGTATCCGCGTCAGTGTCTCGGTGAGGTGATCATTCGACTGCCTGACGGTCGGTTCTTGATCATCACCGACATCCACAGTGACAACGCCGGCACCCCAACCGGCTGGTTCATTGGTGGTGGTGCCACTGGTAGCGACAAGCAGATTGCGGACCTCGCCAAGAAGTTTGGCGCCTTCGACTTCGAAGGGTGAAGGGCAGCGAAGACGACAACGATCTGCGCTTCAAGGTACCCCTTGCGAACCTGTCCGAGGTTGGGAAGTGGGTGAAGAAACGCGAGAGGAAGCTGGACTTCCCCGGTGTTGCCAAGCAGGAGCTCATCGAGGAAACCAAGGAGTGCGGCTTGCCGCTCGCTCTTGCCAAGCGCTTGGCCATCGCCAAGAAGCACTTCGGCCTAGTGAGCAGGAAGCGCATCGACCACAGCTACCTCACCTTCCCCGTGCGGCCCGTGGAGACTTTCTGCTACGACTACCTGGTGCTCGCCACGGTTCCGAAGAACATGGTGACCGAGCTCGAGGCCGTAGTGGCTCGTGAGAGGCGCTTGCACTTGGTAACCCGCGAGGAGATCGAGGCAGGCCGCAGCAATGACGGGCTCCCAATTCCGGAGTTCTGCAAGAATTGGCTGCCCAAGAGGTAGCCAGGTGTGAGCAATTAAGGGCATCCTGGCTGCGCCAACAGCCAGGATGCCCCCACCCATTAAAATGCTGCTGCTTTGGGATTACTCTGTAATTATCTATAATCAAAAAGCTCTACATGAGCAATCCGCCTAGAAAGTGGTGATGCAGCATGATCAGTTTTGCACTCAGCCCTTGGCAGCAGCAGATGCTGAGCACGGCAGCGACAGACGCGCAAACGTTGCGCGAACACGCCGCTGAGGCTTACGAGCAGCGGCTCTTCCAGTCCTCGGACCTTGAAGTGATGCAGCGCTACCTTGGCCTGTGCGTGCCAAGCGAACTCGGCGGGCAAAGCGCCGACTCCGTGACGCTCGGCCTGACCTTCGCCAAACTGGCCGAAGGCAACCCGTCGCTGGTGCTGTGGCTTTCCATGCATGCCTTCGCGATGAGCGAGATCAGCCGGGCCGAAAGCCCTGAAGCCCGAATCCGGCTGCACCGACTCGGCCTCACCGATCCCTTCTGTGCTGCGGTGTCTGAGGACAAGTCGGTTGGCTACGCGCCCCCTACCTTCATTCCTCGTGATGTCACCGCCGAATACATCGATGGCCAGTGGGTCCTGAACGGCAAAAAGAAGGTCGTCACCGGGTATCGGCAATCCAAGTGGATGCTGGTGTACGCGCACACCGTGGGCACCGAATACACCGTCTGTCTGGCAGTGCCCACCGGCCTACCTGGCATGACTGAGGGCGAGGAATGGCACGACAGTGACTTCCTGCAGCCCACCAACAACAACTCTGTGATGTTCGACGATGTCAGGATTGGGCCCGAAGCATTCGTCTACAAGACCGATGACTTCCTGGGAACCGTCATGCTTCGGCACGGCACCAGGACGTTCGGTTACACCGTGGCTTACTACGGCATTCTGTGTCGTCTCTTCGAAAAGACCGTCGCGGTGCTGAAGATGCGCATGGTGCAGGGTCGTCCGCTCAGCTACCAGCTCGATGTCGCTCAGCGCATGGGCGCATGCAGCGGCGACCTACTCGAGGTCTATCTCAAGCTGCTGTATGCCTTGACGGCGTACGATCAGCAGAACCCCGACACCCCCAGGCTGATGATGCTGGCCAAGGCGGCAGTCGGCGAGGCGGCCGCTAGGTGCGAACCGATGCTCCGGACCGAGGCAGGCCTGACCGGCCTCATGGATCCTGAGACCCAGCGGCTTCGCGCTGATCTGCAGGTGGCGGGCCTCATGGCACCGACCACTTCATCGGCCTACGGGCTCGCTGGACACCTTGTGATGGGGCAGAATCCGGCCGATGCCGGCTAGCCGCCCCCTTCTTCACTCCTTCTAGGCAAGCCCTGGGCGTATGCACGACAGTGTATACGCCCAGGCAAGAAAGATCTTATTCAGCACAAAGCAAAAAGCCCGAGTCACTAACCCCGAAGCTCAATGCTTACAACTAGTTAGTGACTAGGGCTCAGGAAGGAAGACATGCAAGTCCCAGCTGTCAGGCGGCGGTGCCGTATCCTTGAACAACTCTCCCTGGGCGACCTGCAAAGCCTCTTCATACACCGCAACCCTGAACGTAGGGTGTTCTACCGTGATTGTGCTATGCCAGACGTGGAGCTTGACACTCGTGGCAATGATCGGCGCCTCTGAGATCCCTACCCTTCGTACACGTTGCTCAGACTGAACGAACGAAAATGCGTAGGTACCCGGCGGCACCATGCCATTCGGATCCGACAAGTCCCTGAACACGGACACACACCTCATTTCTCGGAGGTTTTAGATGTAATTAGTATTATACAACTTATTACTGTAC
>DASUUR010000022.1:0-15810 GCA_036373975.1 Saccharimonadales bacterium (SeqCode) | reverse complement strand
AGAGGCTGAAGCAACAGAAGTAACTTTCTACGATGCTGCTAAAAAACAGATCCTTGGTACAACTGCGGCCCTTATTCCATTTGTCGAGAAGAACCGCGTTGACCGTAACTTGACCGGTTCAAACATGCAGAAGCAGGCCGTGCCGCTATTGCGACCACAAAGCCCAATCGTGGGTACTGGTATTGAGGCTGAGATTGCCCGCAACACTAGCCAGTTGGTTGTCGCCGAAGGTGCAGGTGAAGTTGTTCGTGCTGATGCTGATATGGTTCAGGTGAAATACGCTGATGGCGTAAAGAACTATGTGCCGATCCACTTCCAGCAAAGTAACGACGATCGCAGCATTAACCAAAAAGTTGTCGTACTCCGAGGCCAGAAGGTCAAGAAGGGCGACGTGCTTATTGAAGGTGCTTCAATCGCCGACGGCGAGCTCGCGCTTGGCCGTGACCTACTCGTAGCCTACATGCCATGGGGCGGCTACAACATGGACGACGCGATTATCTTAAGCCAACGCATTGTCAAAGAAGATGACTTGACCAGCATTAACATTAACGACTTCATGGTTGAAGTTCGTGAAACTAAGCTTGGCCCTGAAATTGTTACGCGCGATATCCCGAACGTGAGCGAAGAAAGCCTTCGTCACCTTGACGAAAACGGCATCGTGCAGGTAGGTTCAGAAGTAAAAGCTGGTGATGTGCTCGTTGGTAAAATTACGCCAAAAGGTGAGCAGGAGCTCAGCTCTGAAGAGCGTCTCTTGCGCGCTATCTTTGGTGAAAAAGCTAAAGATGTCCGCGATACGTCGCAGCGCATGAGTAATGGTAAGCACGGTAAGGTAGTTGGCGTCAAAGTCTTCAGCCGCGAAAAGGGCCACGAGCTGAAAGCTGGTGTACTTATGCAAATTCAGATCTTTGTTGCTCAAATGCGTAAGATCTCTGTCGGCGACAAGCTTGCTGGACGTCACGGTAACAAGGGCGTTGTCGCACGTATTCTACCAGAGGCTGACATGCCTTTCCTCGAAGACGGTACTCCGGTGGACGTCCTCTTAAACCCAATGGGCGTGCCTTCACGTATGAACCTTGGTCAGCTCTTTGAGGTGCACCTTGGCATGGCTGCCCGGGCATTGGGCTACAAAGTTGCAACACCACCTTTCAATGGGGTTCCTAGCGATGCAATCGTTGAAGAGCTCAAAAAAGCTAACCTTCCTGAAGACGGTAAGATGCAGCTCTACGACGGCCGCACCGGTGAACCTTTCCACGAAAAGACCGCTGTTGGTAGCATGTACATGATTAAGCTGCACCACATGATTGCCGACAAGATCCACGCTCGTTCAATTGGGCCATACACTATGGTGACCCAGCAGCCACTCGGTGGTAAGGCACAAAATGGTGGTCAGCGCTTTGGTGAGATGGAGGTATGGGCACTTGAAGCATATGGTGCCGCAACTACTTTGCAGGAGATGCTCACAATTAAGTCCGACGATGTATACGGACGTGCTAAAGCATACGAATCAATCATTAAAGACGAACCAATTACCGGTCCTAAGGTTCCCGAGAGCTTTAATGTGCTCGTGAAGGAACTTCAGGGTCTTGGACTTCGCGTTGACTTGCTTGACCAGAGTGAAGACGAGATCATCGATGCCGAGCAAGTACTTGAGAGTAGTGTCAACGATGCACAACAGGTAACCGTGCAAGCCGAGGATGTACGACCTCTCGATGTCAGCGCAGCTGATGAAGTTGACGAATATGGTGAAATTGACTTAGGTGACGGCATGGCGATTCGCGATGCAGATGAGATGGAAAATGAGAACAAGGAGGTTGCATAAATTATGAGTCGCCTCGTAACTAATACGAGCATTGCAGATTTCGATGCAGTGCGCCTAGCTGTGGCCAATGCCGAGGATATCCTCGGCTGGAGCCATGGTGAGGTCCTAAAACCAGAAACTATTAACTATCGAACCCAGAAACCTGAGCGCGATGGACTCTTCTGTGAGCGCATTTTTGGGCCCGTAAAAGATATTAGCCAGCACGACGCCAAGCTAAAAGGTGTGCGTTCTCGTGAAGTGGCAGTCGACAAGAATGGCGAGATTGTTACTAAGAGTATTGTCCGTCGTGAGCGAATGGGCCACATTAGTCTTGCAGCCCCGGTTGCTCATATCTGGTTCATGCGTGGTACTCCAAGCGCTATGGCGTTATTGCTTGGCATGACAGTTCGCAACCTCGAGCGTGTCGCTTATTTTGCAAGTTATGTATTGCTCGATGTCGATACCGAAAAGCGCGATCAACTGCTTGCCGATCTTGAAGCCGAGACCGAAGCTGGTCGTGCAGCGATCAAAATCCGCTATGAAAAAGCTGCTGAAGAAGAGAATGCTGACGTTAAAAAACTTGCTACTGAGCAATCTGCTGAGCTAGAAGAGCTCAACGAAACCTTCTTGCAGCGCAAGGCGCAGCTCGAAAGTCTCGTAAAGTCTGCTCTCATGAGTGAAACTGATTACCGCAATCTACCTGAAGAATACGAAGAAATTGTCCAGGTTGGTATGGGTGGCGAAGCCCTCAAGCGCCTCCTAGATGAGATTAACCTCGATGAGCTTATCAAGAGTCTCACCGAAGAAGCTGAAGTAGCAAAAGGCCAGCGCGCCAAGAAGCTCTTGAAGCGATTGAAGGTTCTTGAAGGTATGCAGCGAGCTGGCATCAAGCCTGCAAGCATGTGCGTGACCGTACTGCCAGTTATTCCGCCCGATCTTCGCCCAATGGTGCAGCTTACCGGTGGTCGCTTTGCAACCGCTGACCTTAACGACCTGTACCGCCGTGTCATTAACCGAAACAATCGTCTGAAGAAGTTGGTAGACCTTAACGCACCAGAAGTCATTCGTCGTAACGAAATGCGCATGTTGCAAGAAGCAGTCGATGCTTTAATTGACAACAGCGCAGCTCGAGGCGGCCGTGCCGTAAGCGCCGCAGGTGGCCGACGACGCCTTAAGTCTTTGAGCGACATGCTCAAGGGTAAGCAAGGACGCTTCCGCCAGAACCTTCTTGGTAAGCGTGTGGACTACTCGGGTCGATCAGTTATCGTTGCTGGTCCTGAGCTTAAGATTAGCCAATGTGGTTTGCCTAAGGCGATGGCCCTAGAGCTATTTAAGCCATTTGTTATCTCATACCTCCTTCGCAATGAGCACGCGCACAACATTCGCTCTGCAACTCGCTTGATTGAGTCGGGTGAGAGTGTTGTATGGGATGCACTCGACGAGGTGATCAAGGGTAAGTATGTGCTGCTAAACCGTGCACCGTCATTGCACCGCCTGAGTATTCAGTCGTTCCAGCCAAAGCTTATCGAAGGTAAGGCGATCCAGCTGCACCCGCTTGTATGTCGTGGCTTTAACGCTGACTTCGACGGTGACCAAATGGCCGTGCATCTCCCATTGAGCACCGAGGCGCAGCGTGAGGCTCGCGAATTAATGTCTGCAACCAATAACCTATTGAAGCCTGCCGACGGTACGCCTATCTTGAACTTGATTCAGGATATCGTGCTTGGATGTTACTACATTACCTACGCAAAGCCAGATGCCCAGAACGATAAAGTTCGCGCTTACGCGTCTATTTCAGAGGCGATCATGGCTTTCGAAAAGGGTGTGATCAAGCTCCAGACGCCAATTATCGTTCCAGCAAAGGGCGAACGCCGTAAGACGACACTTGGTCGCGTGTACTTTAACGAGGTATTGCCTGTTGATCTGCCGTACATCGAAGACGTTATGAACAAAAAGCAGCTCAACAAAGTTCTAGCTCGCATTTTTGACACATACGGCTCTGAAGTTACCGCCCATATTGCTGACGAAGTAAAAGATTTAGCTCTTGAGCACGCAACCGCCGCCGCCGTCTCAACGGGTATGGCCGATTACTTTGACGTTGATGAGATCGCAACCCTGATTGCCGAAGGTGAAGAGCGTGCAGCTCTCGTGTCTTCTCAGTATGAACAGGGTTTGATTACTGAAGACGAGCGATACACCTTGACCATTCAGGCATGGCGTCAGGTTGACAGCAAGGTCGTAGATCTATTGCAGGACCGTCTAACCCAAACCGATACGGGTGTTAGCATCATGGTGAACTCTGGTGCTCGAGGTAACATTAGTAACGTGAAGCTTGCTACCGCTATGATTGGTGTGATGGTCGATGCTGGTGGTAAAGAGATCGAGCTCCCGATCCGTTCAAACTATAAGCTTGGTCTAAGCCCTCTTGAAGCCTTTGTCGCCACTCGAGGTACGCGTAAGGGTCTTATCGACACTGCGCTTAAGACTGCCGACTCTGGGTACCTAACTCGTCGCCTTGTAGACGTGAGCCAGGATGTCTTCACAGTCGAAGATGACAGTTCAGATGACGGCTTCTCAATCTATCGTGCTGAAACCGAAGAAACTATGGTTGAATTTGGTGATCGATTATTCGGTCGCTATGCTGCCGAAGATGTTGCGAGCTACGTAAAGCGTGGTGAGCTAATCAAGCGCGAAGTTGCAGATGCAATCGAAAAAGATGCAAAGATCGACAGCGTAAAGATCATGAGCGTGCTCAGCACTAAGAACTTGCGCGGAATTCCGCAAAAGAGCTACGGTCTAGACATGGCAACAGGTAGCCTTATCAAGCTCGCACAGCCTGTTGGTGTTATCGCTGCGCAATCAGTGGGTGAACCTGGTACTCAGCTAACACTGAACACCTTCCATGCTAGTGGTGTGGCCGGAGATGACATCACCCAGGGTCTGCCGCGTGTTGAAGAGCTCTTTGAGGTGCGCGCTCCAAAAGGTGAAGCTTACCTTAGCCAGGTGGCCGGTAGTGTCCAAGTCTGGGAAGACGGCAACAACTACGTTGTGCAGGTAACTCCTCAGACTGGTAAAGTTGAGCGCCTCAAGCTCAAGAAGCAGATTGTTCGCGTAAAGAGCGGTACAGAAGTTACTGCTGGGGATGTGTTAGCAAGCAACGAAGACGAATCATTGCCAGTGACTGCGCCATTCGACGGTACGGTTGAGGTAGCAGACGGCGAATTAATCGTTACTAGCGGCGCACAAGGACCAGTTCGCTACGAGATCCCGGGCTTTAAGCAGTTAGTTGTTGCTGACGGCAGTGTTGTTGAGGCGGGAGATCGTCTCACAAATGGTTCGATCAATCTCCGCGACCTGATGGGCCTAAAGGGCGTTGAGGCAACTCAGCGATACATCATTAACGAAGTGTTGCGCATTTACGCCGCACAGGGCCAGAACATCGCCGATAAGCACTTGGAGATCATTGTTCGCCAAATGTTTAGCCGTGTTCAGATTGAAGACCCAGGTGACAGCCTCTTTGTTACCGGTGATATTGTCTCTAAAGCCGCAGTTATTGATGCAAACACGCAGCTCACCGCTGAAGGCAAAGAACCCGCGCAATTTACTCAGCTACTGCTTGGTATCACCAAAGTCTCTATCTGGAGTGACAGCTTCTTGTCTGCTGCTTCCTTCCAGGATACGACTCGCGTGCTTATCAATGCCGCAACGAGTGGCCGTATGGACAATCTCTACGGACTCAAGGAGAACGTTATCATTGGTCGCAAGATCCCAGTTGGAACTGGCGCCATCTTGCCGGTTAGTGACGACAAGGCCGAAGGCAAAGAGTAGAGCTCTTGCCCTAAGACAAAACGCCCCGCTTTCAGGGGCGTTTGTCGTTGGCGGCACTTGTTATCGTGGTAGAATTCTGCTATAATCCGCTATGAGTTTCATGTTTTGAAAGAGAAGTAAGCGCGAGAGTGTGTACAAGCTACTTCCCCTTTAAAACGTTTGTCGGTGTGTGCCTGCTGAATCATGCACTGACTCATCCTACCAATTAACCTCTAGGAGAAAATATGCCAACAATTAATCAGCTTATTCGTAAGCCGCGCAAAAGCGCAGCCAAGAAGAGCAAGAGTCCAGCACTTGGACGAATTCACAATGCATTGAAGAGTCGTTACTACGACCAGCAAGCTCCACTAAAGCGTGGTGTTTGTATTAAGGTAACAACAAAAACCCCAAAGAAGCCAAACTCTGCCCTTCGTAAGGTTGCACGTGTGCGCCTATCGAACGGCCACGAAGTATGGGCTTACATCGGCGGTGAGGGCCACAACCTACAAGAGCACGCTGCTGTGCTTGTTCGTGGTGGACGTGTGCCGGACCTTCCAGGTGTTCGTTACCACATTGTTCGCGGTACTCTTGACCTCCAAGGTGTACAAAAGCGTGCGCAGGGTCGCTCTAAGTATGGTGCTAAAAAGGAGACTAAGTAATGCCTCGTAAAGTAACCAAATCCCTACAGCGCACAGTCGCTCCAGATCGCAAATACCAGAGCGTGCTTGTGCAGCGACTCATTAACAAGAGTATGCTTGATGGCAAGAAGTTACTTGCTGAGCGTCAAGTATACAGTGCTCTTGAAATTGCCGCCAAAAAGCTAAAAAGTGAAGAGCCTCTTGAGATCTTTGAAAAAGCCCTTAAGAATGTATCTCCAAGTTTTGAGGTAAAGAGCCGTCGTGTTGGTGGTGCTAACTACCAAATTCCATTCCCAATTCAGGGCCATCGTCAGCAGCATTACGCATTTATGTGGCTTGTACAATCTGCACGTTCACGCCGTGGCATGCCTTACGAACAGCGTTTAGCTGCAGAGATTGTTGACGCCTACAACGAAGCTGGTGCTACCTTCAAGAAGAAGGAAGATACACACCGAATGGCTGAAGCTAACCGCGCCTTCGCGCATTTTGCACGAGGGTAGGTTATGGCTGCAAAAATTCCTCTCGATAAGTTCCGTAACATCGGTATCATTGCACACATCGATGCCGGTAAAACAACCACTACTGAAGGTATCCTGTATCGTACAGGTATTAGCCATAAGATCGGTGCAGTCCACGAAGGTGAAACTACTACTGACTGGATGGCTCAAGAGCGTGAGCGTGGTATTACTATTACTTCCGCAGCCGTTACTTCTTTCTGGAAGGGCCACAAGATCAACATTATCGACACACCGGGGCACATCGACTTTACTGTTGAGGTAGAGCGATCACTTCGCGTCCTCGACGGTGCGGTTGTTGTGTTCGATGGCAAGATGGGTGTTGAGGCGCAAACCGAAACCGTATGGCGCCAGGCCAACAAGTACGGTGTTCCTCGCATCTGCTTTATCAATAAGATCAACCAAACTGGTGGTGACTTCTACATGAGCTTGAAGAGCCTCCACGCCCGCCTAAGCAAGCGTGCACTGCCAATTCACTTGCCAATTGGTTTTGAGAAGGATATTAATGGGGTTGTTGACCTCGTTGACATGAAAGCTTACACCTACACTGACTTTACTGATAAAGAGTTGATTGTTGGTGAGATTCCTGCTGATATGGTCGAGAAAGCTAAGAACGCTCGCACATTGCTTGTTGAGGCTGCTGTCGAAGCTGACGACACCTTATTCGAGAAGTATCTCGAGGGTGGCGAAGACGCTATTAGCGAAGTCGAACTTAAGGCCGCAATCCGTAAATCGGTACTTACTGGTGAGTTCTATATCGTAACTGGTGGTGATGGTCGCGGTGTAATTGTTGAGAAGGTTCTTGACCTAATTACTGATTACCTACCAAGCCCAATCGATATTGGTTCGGTTTGGGGCACGCACCCTAAGACCGGTGACGAAATTGAGCGTAAACCAGCCGATGATCAGCCATTCTCAGGTCTTGCCTTTAAGATCGCTAACGATCCCTTTGTTGGTAAGCTGATTTTCTTCCGTGTTTACAGCGGTAAGCTCTCTGCCGGTAGCTATGTTCTGAACGCCACAACCGGTGAAAAAGAACGCATTGGCCGTATTGTACGTATGCATGCCGACAAGCGTGAAGACGTTACTGAGATCGGTGCTGGTGACATTGCGGCAGCGGTTGGTCTCAAAAACACCACTACAGGCACCACGTTGTGTGATCCTGCGCATCCCATTGCTCTTGAGAGCATTGAGTTCCCTGAACCGCCGGTGGCAATTGCTATTGAGCCCAAGACTAAAGCTGACCAAGAAAAAATGAGCATTGCTCTTCAGCGTCTAGCCGAAGAAGACCCAACCTTCCGCGTACACACCGATGATGAGACAGGCCAGACAATTATCTCAGGGATGGGTGAGCTGCACCTTGAGATCATCGTTGACCGTATGAAGCGTGAGTTTAATGTTGAGGCAAACATTGGTCAGCCTCAGGTTGCCTTCCGCGAAACCATCCGCGGTACGGCGGAGGTGCAAGGTAAACATGCCAAACAATCTGGTGGTCGTGGTCAGTACGGTGATGTTTGGGTCCGCTTTGAGCCAAATGAGTCGGGCAAGGGCTTTGAGTTCATCGATGAGATTAAGGGCGGTGTTGTTCCGCAAGAGTATCGCCCAGCCGTAAAGGCAGGTATCGACGAGACGCTCAAGGGCGGTGTGATCGCTGGCTACCCAGTAGTTG
Organism: Saccharimonadales bacterium (SeqCode); assembly: GCA_036373975.1. Taxonomy (GTDB): domain Bacteria; phylum Patescibacteriota; class Saccharimonadia; order Saccharimonadales; family Saccharimonadaceae; genus DASUUR01. The sequence goes on along the minus strand of DASUUR010000022.1, from coordinate 7,383 downwards.
ATATCAAGGCTACTTTGTACGACGGCAGCTACCACGACGTCGACTCAAGTGAGCTTGCCTTTAAATTAGCGGGTATCCTTGCGACCAAAGACGGTATTAAAGCCGCCAAACCAGTCCTTCTTGAACCAGTTATGAAGGTTGAGGTGACTACCCCTGAGGAATTCATGGGCGATGTCATCGGCGACCTCAATAGTCGCCGTGGTCGCATCGAAGCTATGGACGAGCGAATGGGCGCAAAGATTGTAACTGCGTTTGTGCCGCTTGCAAGCATGTTTGGCTATACCACAGATCTTCGCTCAATGAGCCAAGGCCGTGCGGCGAGTTCCATGGAGCTTGCGCAGTACGAAGAAGTACCGCCGAATGTTGCTCAGGAGATTATTGCTAAGCGATCAGCCTAAAGCTGCTCCAGCAAACAAAAATGGCGCACATCTGTGCGTCATTTTTGTTTGCTGAAAGCCCGAAGGATAAGGATATGTCGAGTATCTGAGCGCTACGCTTATGAGTTTCGTCGTCGGAGTTTCTTAGCCAGTAAGATCATGCCTGCTACAATAAGTGCAGCACCTAATGCCAGTGGCAATATAATTTCGTAGCCGGTATTTCCAAGGCCACCCCCTGGCGTCTGCGAAGGAGGAGTAGTACCTTGAGTGGCGCACTGGCCATAGGCACTTTGGCCGTACGCATCACAAGAATAATTGTCGGCCGCGAAATAATGTCTTAAAACCATAAACATATTTTCCTATAAAAATATTTGTTGTATAAAAGAAGTATACTATAATAAACGTTAGCGTAATAGTAATAAAGGAAGATAAAAAATGAAAACAGAACTAGACACTCTTATGCAAAAGAAGATGGATCGTCGTGCATTCTTGAAGCATGTGACTGTCGGCTTTGTCGCATTGACTGGTGCAGCAGCGCTTATCAAAACCCTAACAGGCGTGAACGCTGCCCCTAAGCAACAGGCTAACTATGGTGCCAGCGCCTACGGTGGCACAAAAGCCGGCAACGTAAAAGGATAAGTTCCTTCATTTTAATTTAATGCGGTAGTTATCGGATTCTCGAGGTTTTAGTATTTACAATTATGCCTCGAGAATTTATAATCTGCTACATACGTTGTGGGGTTTTAACCCCATGCGAATAAAGTAAATAATTAGGAGAAATAAATGGCAGACACTTTTGACCGAAGTAAGCCGCACGTAAACGTTGGTACCATGGGTCACGTTGACCACGGTAAAACCACTTTGACTGCAGCTATCACTGCTGTGCTTGCAAAGAAATTGCCAAGTGCTGTAAACAAACCATCGGCTTACGATGAGATCGACAAAGCCCCAGAAGAAAAGGCTCGCGGTATTACTATTTCTACCGCTCACCTTGAGTACGAAAGTGAAGCCCGTCACTACGCTCACGTCGACATGCCTGGTCACGCTGACTACATTAAAAACATGATCACCGGTGCTGCTCAGGTTGATGGCGCTATCCTTGTTGTAAGCGCAGCTGATGGCCCTATGCCTCAGACTCGTGAACACGTGTTGCTTGCTCGCCAGGTTAACGTTCCTAAGATCGTTGTATTCCTCAACAAAATGGACATGGCCGACGCTGACCTTGTAGAGCTTGTTGAAATGGACGTTCGCGAACTCCTTACCAAGAACGGCTTTGATGGCGACAATGCTCCAATCATCAAGGGTTCAGCTCTTAAGGCCCTCGAAGGCGACCCACAGTACGAAGACGCGATCATGGAACTCGTTGCAGCTATGGACAGCTACATCGAAGAGCCAGTACGCGATCTTGACAAGCCTTTCTTGATGCCTATCGAAGACGTATTCTCAATCAAAGGTCGTGGTACTGTTGCTACCGGCCGTATCGAACAAGGTGTTGTTAACCTCAACGACGAAGTTGAGATCCTTGGTATCCGTGACACTAAAAAGTCGGTTGTAACTGGCATCGAAGCCTTCAAGAAGAATCTTGATCGTGGCCAGGCTGGCGACAATGCCGGTATCCTACTTCGCGGTATTGAGCGCGACGATATTGAGCGCGGTCAGGTACTTGCTAAGCCAGGTAGCATCACTCCTCACACTGAATTTGAAGCTGAAGTATACATCCTTACTAAAGAAGAGGGCGGTCGTCACACTCCATTCTTCAAGGGTTACAAGCCTCAGTTCTACTTCCGCACAACCGATGTTACCGGTGAGGTTGAGCTCCCAGCAGACAAAGAAATGGTTATGCCTGGTGACAACGTAAGCTTCAAAGTTAAGCTTCTTGCGCCAATCGCTATGGACCAAGGTATGCGCTTTACCATTCGTGAAGGTGGCCGTACTGTTGGTGCTGGTGCAGTAACTAAGATTACTAAATAGTAGTCTATGTCTCACACAAAAGAGCCGCAATCCGCGGCTCTTTTGTTGTGCCGAGGATAGACTTGCAAAACCAAAGAAAATACGTATAATCTTAATTAAGACAACTAATTATGTTGAGAACTCGGCTAAGCATAGACTTATGCAGAGGTTACAACATCGCACATAGCAAGGAGCTATACGAATGGCACAAGCTGCTACACCAGCACTCCCGCGGATCCGCATCCGCTTAAAGGCCTATGACCACAAGGTTATAGACCAATCCGCTAAACAAATAATCGAAACCGTTCTCCGAACAGGCGCAACTATTGCCGGACCAGTTCCGTTACCAACACGCCGAAGTACTTACACCGTAGTTAAATCTCCTCATGTCTACAAGACGGGCGGTGAAGCATTTGAAATGCGTATCCACAAGCGTCTCATTGACATTATTGGTGCAACACCTAAAACTATCGATTCCTTGCAGAACCTCAGCCTACCAGCTGGCTGTGATGCAGAAATCCGAATGTAATAACCCCTTTGAATTAACAAAATAGCCTCAAATTGAGGCTATTTTGTTGTTGATTCATGTTACTGCTGTATAATTATTATGATTATGTCTAAAAAAACCAAAACACGACACCAAGCCACCGAAAAAGACAGTGTTTACTTCTTAAAACTGGTCATCTATATTCTTGCGGGAACCTTATGGATCAAATTTCAAGATCCAATGGTTATTCTCGGGTTAACGCTTAACGGTCTACCGCTAGGATTGCTACTAGGCGTACTCTTTGCCAGCCACGACCACTTTCAGATGGACCGCAAAATTGAGTATGCCGTATTGCTCATTGTTACTATTCTAAGCTACTTCTTGCCGGCGGGAATTGTATTGTAATGGCGAGGTGGGGCAAGAGGCTAGGTAGGTTTGGTCTGATGTTACTTGCCCTTATTATGGTATCTAGCGTCCAGGGCCAAACATCAGCCGTAACATCACATGCTGCAATTGATTGTAAGAAAGACAAAAGCCTTTCTTTATGCGAAATCTCTACCACAAATGGCACGGCCGCACTGCTCCGCCAAGCAAAGTCGCCCACAATTGCTGAGCCGACATGGTTAGCACAGCAACGAGCCGATAGAAAGATTGAAATAACTTACACAGTAGCAAGCCGGGGCAACATTGTTTCGAATCTTGATGAGTTTGCCTCGCTCGCTCAAAGCACATTAAATGATCCAAGGGGCTGGTCTCGTCTTGGCGCCACTTTCAAGCGCGTTACTGGTGCGGCTGATTTTACCCTGGTTCTAGCGACGGCCGATAAGATGACATCCTTCTCGGCTATGGGATGTGACGCAACATACAGCTGCCAAGTTGGATCGTTCGTTATCATTAACGAAACGCGCTGGTTAAATGCAACGCCTTCGTGGAATAAGGCCAAAGGGTCGCTACGTGATTATCGACATATGGTAGTAAACCATGAGACGGGACATTGGCTTGGACATAGTCATCAATCATGCCGTGCCCCGGGCTCGGCGGCGCCCGTCATGCAGCAGCAATCGATCGATCTTCAAGGCTGCGCCTTTAACCCGTGGCCGTTGCCTTTTGAGCTATCTTCAACCCGATTAGGGGTCACTCTATGAAATCCCTCATTCCCACGGCGATATTCCGTCATAAGCTCCTTGTCATAAGTATTGCTCTAGTGCTTGCTCTTGCGGTCGGCGCGCTGATCATTGGCCTTCAGGGCAACAACTTTGCCAACTCCATGCAACAGACGATCACGCAAAGCAAAAGCAAGGTGGCTGTAAAGCTTGACGCTATGACGGATCAGCTTAAAAGCAAAGATACTCGCAACAAAATAGCAGGGCTCCTAGCAGTGAAAGCCGAACTTAAAGACTCAATAACGTGTGAAGAAAGCCAGCAATGGTGGCAATTCACCGTACAGTACGGCCAGGCGACCGCCGAATGTGCCCTCCATCGCAAAGAGAGCATGGCTCTAATGAAAGGTGTGAGTGACCTTGTCGACTTATTGCAATACGACATGGATACGCGGGCCGTTCTGGCGCCTGCGCTTGGGGTAAAAACAACTGAAGAGAAACTTTTCACCGCCCATAGAAACATCTGGCGTGCCGCACGGGATGCACAGCAGTCCGCAAAGCCTCCAGAGGCTGCCAGGACAGTGAACGATACCTTAATTAGAGATTTAAGCGCGACGGTACAGGGATGGGATGCATTAATTAGCGCCAACCGAGCTCATGATGCCGCCGCATTCAGTAAAGCCCAGAAGACACTCGCAAAAACATACGACAATTTCCCGGTACGCGCGGCGGAGTTTGAATCTAGCTTGCAGGCCGCGGAGCGACATCTACTTACCGCGTACAGCGCATTCATTAATTAGTTGACAGGAGCACTCCACATCTGTTAGAATGCAACGGTAACTTTTAACGAAATATTAAAGCAATTCTTGGTGAATTGGCAGGTCTGTAACAGATACCACCAGCCACCAAGAATTTTAAGTGGGAGCGAGGGCTCAAAATGAAAGCACTTCTCGGTACCAAAGTTGGTATGACCCAGATCCTTGGTGAGGACGGTGTTGCTGTTCCAGTAACGCTTATCCAAGCTGGCCCTTGTACTGTGACTCAGGTAAAGACTGTCGAGAAAGACGGTTATAATGCAGTACAAATCGGGTATGGTGAGGGAAAGAATCTGAGCAATGCCGTGGCTGGCCATGTAAAAGCCGCCAAAGTGACCCCGAAGGTTATTCGGGAAATCCGGCTCGACGAATTAACTGGTGAGGTTAAGATCGGCGATGTTATTAACGTTACTACCTTTGAACTCGGCGATAGTGTCGACGTCACAGGCACAAGCAAGGGTAAGGGCTTTGCTGGTACCGTTAAACGACACAACTTTAATACAAGCAAGAAGACTCACGGTGGGAACGGTAACGTTCGTAAGCCTGGTTCAATCGGTTCTATGTATCCGCAAAAAGTCTTTAAGGGTAAGCGCATGGCTGGCCGAATGGGTCACGACCGCGTAACGGTTAAGAATTTAACTGTTGCCTTTGTTGACGCAGAGCACAACTTGATTGGTCTTAAGGGTGCCGTACCTGGCCCTCGCCGTGGTGTTGTAACTATCGGAGGAAAGGCATAATGGCTGAAGCTAAAACCACTCTACCAGAAAGCGTTTTTGCTGTAGAAGTTGCGAATCATGAGCTTCTTAAGCTTGCTTACGATTCTTACCTTGCTAACGCACGCCTTTCGAGCGCAACCACCAAAACACGCGGTGAAGTTCGCGGTGGTGGTAAGAAACCCCACAAACAAAAAGGAACCGGTCGTGCACGTAGCGGTTCAAGCCGAAACCCGCTTTGGCGCGGTGGTGGTATCGTCTTTGGTCCACTTGGTAATGAGAACTACAAAAAGACCTTGCCAACACACGCTAAGCGTGTCGCGATTCGCCAGGCATTAACACTTGCTGCTCAGGCAGACAAGATTATCATTGCCGAAGCAAAAACCAGCGGCAAGACCAAAGATATCGTTAGTTTCCTTGGCGAACACAAGGCTGATGTGCGACGCGTACTTCTGGTTGTCGACGAAAAGACTCCTGAGTTACTCCGCGCAACGGCTAACCTACGGAGTGTTGAGCTTGTCCGAGCCACGTATCTTTCCGTGTTCCACGTGCTTAACGCAGATAAAATCATTATTAGCCCAAGTGCCGTAACTGCAGTTACAGCCTGGCTAGGGGAGAAAGCGTAATGAGCACCTTTAGTCTTATTCCGCGTATGAGCGAAAAGGCTTACGCAGCAACACAGAATAACGTATACGTTTTCAATGTTCCTGTAAAAGTCAACAAACAGCAAATTGCCGACGCGGTTGCCGAGCAATTCCACGTAACTGTTAGCGACGTTAAGACCCTTGTTGTAAAGGGTAAGACCGTTCGTTTCGCTCGTGGTAAGCGCCGTAATCCCGGCACTGCAAGTCGCAAAGATGTCAAAAAAGCATATGTCACTTTGGTCGAAGGTGACAGCATCAAGATCTTCAACGAAGAGGAGAAGAAGTAATGGCTATCAAGGCATATAAACCAACTACTCCTGGCCGACGAGGGATGACTAGTCAGGACTTCTCTGACATTACAACCCGCAAGCCATTAAAGAGCTTGGTTGCAATCAAAAAAACTACCGCTGGTCGCAACAACACCGGTCGTATTACCACTCGTCATCGCGGCGGTGGCGTTAAGCAGTTCTACCGCTTGATGAACTACCGTCTTGCTCCTGGTACAATTGCAACTATTGAACAGATCGAATATGATCCAAATCGCTCTGCCCGCATCGCACGAGTTAAAGATCAGCACGGTCTGTACCACTACATTATTGCTGACACAACCATGCAAGTTGGCAAGACGATTAAAAGCGGTCCTGACGCTGAGGTGGAATCAAGCAACCGTTTGCCACTAAGCGCAATTCCAACCGGTACGCAAATATACGCTGTCGAGCTCCAGCCCGGCAAAGGTAGCCAGGTTGTTCGTGCGGCCGGCACGAAGGCACAGCTTATGGCTAAAGAAGGTGACTATGCGCTTGTACGCATGCCAAGCGGTGAAGTCCGCCGATTCCGCGTAGAATGCATGGCCACAATTGGTACTGTCGGCAACGTACAGCACCAAAACGTTAAGATCGGTTCAGCCGGTCGCAAACGCCGTATGGGCATTCGACCAACCGTCCGCGGTGTTGTCATGAACGCTACCGATCACCCACACGGTGGTGGTGACGGTGGTCGTCACGGTTCTGGTAAGCCACCACGTACTCCATGGGGTCAATTAACCCTTGGATACCGAACTCGACGCCGCAAATATAGTAACAATATGATCGCGAAGAGTCGCCACGAAGCTAAGAGGAGGAAGAAGTAACTATGAGCCGTTCTCTTAAAAAAGGCCCATTTATAGACTTCAAGCTCGCTAAAAAAGTAGCGGCGCTTGGGGTCAACGACCGTACTATTATTAAAACTTGGGCACGCTCAAGCACCATTAGCCCCGAAATGGTTAACCGAACTATTGCCGTACACAACGGTAAAGTTC
>DASUUR010000021.1:0-6037 GCA_036373975.1 Saccharimonadales bacterium (SeqCode) | reverse complement strand
TGTTTATCGAGTGAATGCAGGGCCTCAGCCTTCTCTGGCTGAGTTGTCGGATCGCGCATGTATGCGAATATCGGGTCAACATAGAAAACGCCGAAGCAATCGAAAATGAGAGCTTTAATCATGTTTTACCTTCCAATGCGGCCGCGGTCTTCATATATAAATGATTTTAGCAGAAGCTCGAGAAGTCAGCATTCCAGAATAGTAAATCAAGAATTGATGGCGGGCCACCGGCGCGAAAAGCACCGGTGGCCGTAAACGCCATAAGAAGTTTAAGCAATGCCTCGAGGAACAGTCTCTGAACACACCGACACGGCGCCTGAATGTCGTTTGACTGTATGCCCAAAAGGGTCTGGCCCGACGAGGTGCAGCCAAGGTCAACTCTCAACTGCTACTCAAGAGCTTCCTCCTAACGCTTACTCCTCACGCAATGCAGCGCAGTATTAGGCCTACCAAAGTCCGGGGGTCGAACACCGGGCACAACTCCTCTGGAGCTGCTCTACCAACTGAGCTAACCTAGGAGGCCTGAGGACGTCATTATAATAACATCAAAGCAGCCACCCCGCTAATTTTAAAGCGTGATATGCTAACAGAGTGAATTATCTGCTTCATGACGGCAACTACTCTAAGATGTTTTTAAATGGGCGCCGTATCCAAAACTGGATACAAACAAGAACCGGCGCAATTTTTGCAGCAACCAAAACCTTACAAGACCCTGATGTTAGTATTGTCATCCGCTCCCGAAACGATGAAGAGCATATTAGGGAGCTACTTAGCGATATTAGAGCACAGATTTTCAATGGCGCGGTTGAAATAATTTTAGTCGACACTGAATCTCGCGATAATACCGTAGCCTATGCCCAGGCACAGGGCGCGCACGTTATTAGCATAAAGCAGGCAGACTTTTCCTACCCTAAAGCACTCAACTTGGGCTTCCAAGCCGCTCGTCATACGTGGGTGGTGACACTGGTTGGTCATTCAAGTCTGAGTAACCGCTTATTCCTAAAACAGTTAACTTATTGGAGCAACAAAGAAAGAAGCCTCGGGGGGATCTACGGGCTCCCTCTAGCAAACTGGAATGCATCCAGGTGGGAGCGACTTGAGAATATTATTGCGCCGCGCGTCTGGAAAAACCCAAGCGTAATGAGCAAACTATCGATTGGTATTATGGGTGCAAATTGTTCAATCGTTAAACGCTCAGTGTGGCAGAGCCTTGGCGGCTACGACGAACGATACGCTGCAGGGGGCGAAGATAGAGCTTTTGCCAAGTCTATGCTAGACAAAGAAATACACATAGTTCGCGAACCGCTTTGCTCGGTATTTCACTCACACGGGCTAAGTATGCAACATAGCATACAACAATGGCTGCATTGGGGCGAAGTCGCCAAGAGCGCCGCGCCTTTTGAGACCAAAAAAGTACACGATAGACGCCCTGATCTACGCTAGTCGCTATAAATTAAGGGAGTGAAACGGGATTGACTACCAATTTACTCCGTGGAGAATCCTGGACATCACAAGTAGCTCATTAACCAATCTATCGACTCTTTTTGTCACCTTTTGATTTCGAATAGCAAGATCGCCCTTAACGGTTTTGTAATCTTCATCCGTGGTCCCAATCTGCAATTGAATAGAGTAGCCAGAAAGAGCACGCACAACTGGTCGAAGCTGATTACATGGAGCTATACAGCTCCGAGGATTACTACTATGGCTGGCAAGCCCCACAGGCTTGTGTGCAAGTGCATCCCTCGGAAGAGTATCGAGCGCGTTTTTTAACACTCCAGTATAAGATCCATGATAAAGCGGCGACCCAAGAACAAAACCATCAGCCTCCTCAACCAAAGCGACGAATTCACGTACGTTCTTATCTGGATGATGCCCTTGGCTGCTGTGGTACTCAGGTACAATAATTGGGAGGGGCTTTATAGCCAAGTCCCAGAAGACCGTCTCGTAACCTTGCAGCTCAAGGCGTTCCTCAATACATCTAAGGAGCGTACGGGTACACGATTTCTTACCCACACTCCCACTGAGTATAAGTATTTTCATGCACCAATTGTAGCATTAATTCTACCTTAATAATTAATACTATTCAGCTTCGCCTCAAGCTTGCTCAAGCTGGGTATAATCACCGTGCCCTGATTCAGGTGTACTAAATTATCGTGAATTAGTTTTTTCATCTCCCTGCTCACTGTCTCGCGAGTTAAACCAGCACGAGATGCAATATCGGTTTCGGTCATAGCAAATTCCACCTCATCAGCCTGGCTATCACCATGGCGCTTTGCAATAATTACCAATTCGTACAACAATCGACCCCTCGCACTGCTGGCCATTAAATATGCCACGCGCCCAAGCAGACCATCTAGACCCCGGTACACACGGCTTAGGAGGGCGAAGGTCACCGCAGGATGCGCTTTTAGAAACGCAACCACACTCTCTGAGGGGGCTTGCCGTAACTCAACATCCGTTTCAGCTTCGTAGGTGTAAGGGTTGGGAGTCTTGTTGATAGCAAGTGACATTGGGAAAAATGAGGTTGGCTTAAAAACATTTAGTATGACCTCATCACCTCTATACGTTATGTCGTATTGTTTCACGCGACCAGAAACAAGGTAGAAGACATAGTCAGCATTATCACCATTCAAGAGCAATACTTGGCCCTTCGCATATTTACGCAGGCGATAATTGCTAAAAAAATCCTCTACAAGTGTTTCGGCATTCTTATCCATTACCTACAACTATAAAAGCAGCCGTTCGGTTCATCAAGATAGATTGCGAACCCCTCAGGCAGTAGGGGGTTGGGGCCTATCGATTGCACGACCCTCAATAAAATCAGCGAAACGCTGAGCTAACGTAAAACTCACAAAAGACAAAGTGAAGTCGGCGATTTTTGTAAATAACGTCAGGCTTCCGAATAACCCCGCTGAGGAAACACTTACACCCGACACCACATCATAACTTATCTCGTCCAAGGTTGTGTATATCGGACGATGTTCGATAAAAAGGATACGTCGATCAGTCGCCACAAGCATTGCCTCTGTATAGCCCATGAGTGAAGGGGCGTCCTTGCTGCGACCTTGCAACACAGCCTCAATATGCTCGTCCTTGTGAATAACGCGAATTAAAAACCTGCTCGGGAAGCGTAGTTGTTTTAATCGAGAAACACCGGCAGCGTGAAGCTCGGATTTTATGCGCCTCTTATTCTGTGCTGTTGCTTCCATATTTTACTCCTTAAAGATGTAAGTCTAATGCTTCAATCGTAAACGCGACAACATACTTTGCAAGTAGCGCACAAAGCGGGAGAAGGAGGCTTTTTGCCATACGTGCCCTTGATTAAGCATGTGACGTAGCGCGCTTCCTAGGGCGGGAAAACGTCTATCTGGTAGCTCCACATATAAATCGGCAAAGCCAAGTTCGTCGAGTCTCTTATAATCTCCTCGCGCAGAGGCATGCGCCAACGACATAAGGAGGTAATCGATATCGTTTACGCCAATCCAGGCACATACCGCCTCCCCGACGTTAAGCATTCTTGTGTCATGCCTCATGAAAGCTAATTTATATGTGTCATTTTCTAAAAGCGTGATCATTGAACCTCCTCATCTACTATCATTTAATAGCCTGCGAAACCTACACGCCGTGCAATAAGTCAAACGGTTAGTGTGATACCAATCACAGCCATAGCTCTCAGTTAGGCGTACTATCAAGTCGGAGTCGGCAAGGTCAAGCGGCAAGGAGGAATCTGTGTCTACTCTCATTTCATTGAAAGGACTGGATAAATCCAAGGTGTTTGCGGTATTGTTCCTGAATAGCTTATGCTATACAGCAGAGCCGCCACACACTGAAGACCTTCTTCGGGCTATGTATTTCAACAGCAATAGCTACCTAGACCCGACGCCGTATGATGAAGCGCACTATAAGGGTTACGCTGCGGAGGTGATTACCCACTATCGAAAGACTGGGAAAGTAGCGCGCTACTGTCTTGAAACAACTAAAACCAGCTGACTTAATCGGGCAGTGGAAACCTATCCGCATCTCCACTGCCCATCTGCAAATAATTTCAAAGGAAGGGTGAAGCATGAGAAATATTGGCGATCATGGCCCATTACCACTTGTTGCTAACATCGAAGAAGCAACTCAGGACAACGATAACTACCGAACAACGCTGTGGACAGGGCGGTACTTTCAGATAACACTTATGTCCATTGAGCCCGGGCATGACATTGGGCTAGAAGTCCACGAGGAGACAGACCAGTTTCTGCGCATCGAAGAAGGAACCGCTACCGTTTATCTAGGCGACTCCCAGGAGTCGTTAAAATCGTGGTTGGCAAATAACGACGACGCTATTATTGTGCCTGCAGGCACCTGGCACAACCTCGTTAACACAGGTACGATCCCTTTAAAGATTTACTCTATTTATTCTCCACCCGAACACCCCCACGGCACTGTCCACTTAACAAAGGCAGACGCCGATCACGATGAATCATAGCTGAGACGAAGGTGTTTTTGATGGTATAGTAAATATAAGCATTATGAACTCCCCAATAGCGAAGAAACATAGAAGTAAAGCAAAAATATTGCTTTTGCTCGCCGTCTTGATAGTTTTAGGTATTGGATCCTGGTATGTCTTCATTGGACAAGACATGAAAAACGCAAATACGACTACTGCGCCTGAGTACTTTGGCAGCTATGAACAGTTGAACAGCGTTCCTAGCCGTACGGATGTACCAACAAACAATCCAGACATTCTAGTAGCCTGGATGGATCAGCGTGTAATAGATGGCAACTTGAGCTGTACAATATACCGCAAGCAAGACCGGCGCGTACTTGCGGTATATATTAAAACAGCCGGCTTTAACGCAGAGGGTAAGGTCACAACGCGCACGGACTATAAAGATTCTGATGTGCCTAAAAGGACCATAGATCAAATAGCAAAGGATTATTGCGAGCGCAGTAGTAACGATACATAGCAGTCCTTCGCAGACTAGCGGAGCTCGACTTGCTTGTAAGTATGTAAGCCCCCATAATGGATTGTGTTCCAGCTACTAGTGGTGGCGGAGCCGAGCGGCCAGAGGGCACACTATTCATTGGAGGGCAAGATGCAAGCACTCACCACCTTCACCTACCGTCCAGGGTGGGACAGGGTAAGTGATTTTCATTTTTCGCTAAACCATAACCTTGTACACATGCTCTCGCGGCAGCTCAAAAAGGCGGGCCTACACAAGTGTCAGGCGCTGCAGTGGCTCCCTGAAGCCTCGCGCAATGTTGTTACCGACTTTGAGGTAACGCTGCGCTTCACGCCCGATGCCACGGCCAAGCAGGCCGCGCTAGTTGCCGATGGTCTGCGAGATGAGGTTCAGCAGCTGCTGAACACGCACGACGTACAAGCTGAATTCCGAGTGCAATGCTTCATCGCCGTCTATTTCGCCGCCACCAGCAAAGATGGGAGCGTGAAGAGCAGCAATGATCCGGGTCATCGATTCGACCTCGTGAACTAGTGCCTCACATCAGGGGCCCGGGGGCCAAGAGCTCCCGGGCCCCTGACATCCTTTTAAGCATAATCCAATGCGGGAGATAAGAATAGCAACAAAAAAACACTCTCGGAAGAGTGTCGGTGTGACAAGCAGGTTCAGAATGGGCATGTCGATGTGCCCACCAGAATCTGGTTGTCACAACGACACCGAGGTTCAGCTAGACGGACATGACGAACGTGATGCCGCCCAAGCGAGACGCAGGAGTGATCGCGCCAACCTCATCCAGAAGCGACTTCATGCCATCGAACACCGTGTCCCAGTGGATCTGGAAGTACTTCTGGTCGATCGCCCCATAGGGCTCGACCTCCAGCCAGCACCATGCGGGCGAGCTCGCGACAGTTCCGACACGAAGCATCAACCCGCCGAACGGCAGCAACTCACCGAACAACGCCCGGGCCTTGAACCCGAACGCCTCCGGCAGGGGAACAGCCTTGGTCAGCCGCACCGCGACCGTCCGATCGACCTGCTTGTTCTGCTTCAGCAGGTTCAGCAGGTTCGTGGCTTCCGGACCGATCAGC
>DASUUR010000020.1:0-11481 GCA_036373975.1 Saccharimonadales bacterium (SeqCode) | reverse complement strand
GAAAAATCGGTCCAGCACACCAACGCCCTATCGGAGATGCCACAGCTCAGTTACTGCTCAGCGGGCTTGATCTCGAGTATCGGGTTCTCCCAGTCATTCTTCTCGATGAACACCTTGACGCAGCGGCTGCCATCGCTGTCAGGCGTAGTGCCGGTGAAGGTGATAAACCCTGTTTTGGGGTTGACGTGCTCCGAAACGTTTTCGATGCGTACAGATGATGTATAGAGCTGGATAGTGCAGGTGATACCGGTCTTTGCGGCTATTCGCAATTGCAATTTCACGATTTTTTCGCCGCGCTTGGTGAAGTAGCTGCCATCCATGGTTTTGCTCATGGTACACTCCCAATGTGAGTAGGTAGATACACCGTATCATTATTTTGAGTCAATTTAAAGCAAGAGTGCCGGGTCGATGGCTCGACCCGGCACACCCTACCTGACCGCCTGGTGGAACACGATGTACGCCACGGGGAGGACAGAGCTGGACATTGGGTCCTCGGGCTTTTGTGCTCCCGACACGAGTCCGAAGATGAAGCTGGCGTGGAACCTCTTGTCTACGACGCAGTGGACCAACACCACATCTCCCCCAAGACCCTCGGCGTAGCAAGCCTGCTTTGGGCGGAAAATCGTTATTCCGCCCTGTGGTATGAAGTCTGGATAGGCTGGGATGCTGACCATTGCTGCTGCCCGGGCTTTTATCCGGCCCCTCAGATAAGCCAGAAGCTGCGGGCCAGGTGTACTCAAAGCGATTTGCATCTCGTCTCCTCGCAGGCTCTAGCTGGGGACGGGGCCAATCTCAAGGGAGCGGCTACACTCCCGCATGGAGATCTGTACTTCGACCTCTCGGCCATTGCTGGTCGTACCCCGGAAGGTGACGAGGCGGGCGGGAGCATCCTCTATCTTTTCGATCTTGTCAAAGGTCACCGCTCCACCGTCCGCAAGTCGCACGGTGATAGCCCCTTTCGTCTCACAGGCCCAGGACAGTTGATTGAACAGCTTCATGTAGCCCTTCACAGTGGTATGGCGACCCGGTGGGATATCTGTCATGCTCGTTCCTAACGTCAGTGGGTGTATGTATACTATACCACTGTTCGTTATAAAATCAAATTACAAAAAGAAGCGCCCGGCTCGCGTACGATACCGGGCGTTCACCTTCTTCAGAGGGGCTGGATAGCAATGCTATCCTCGCCGACGGCCAGTCCGCGCTCTTGCAGGATTTCTACTGCACGGCGGGTGGGGTTCTCGCGGGGAGAAACCGCCACGGTCTGGTCGGTGTAGATCGCGGGGTCGCCAGCCAGGCTGTAGTACACACCTGGTAGTGGACGAGCCCGGCGGGGACATGGACTCCACCGGTGGCGGTGCGGTCCATCTTGCGAGTGATCATATATCTGGTACCTCTTTCTTTGGAATCTCCCGCATTGCACGCGGAAGTGTCTAGGGGAGAGGTAGTACCTTGATCTCGATGTCCCGGCCTGCGCTGATGGTCATGTTGACGGCTGCCCCGGCTGGGGTGTGCCCAACAACAGTGATGACGCCGTCGGTGCTACGCTGTAGCATGTCGACGGTGAACTCCAGAACTCCACTTGAAGTAGGGAGCTCACAGGGGCCACCGGTGAACAGGGCACGCGCCAGTTTGCGGTAGGCGCGTCTGGGGGACAATCGAGCGATGCTGTGCATCATCTCGCACCTCTGAATTCTTAAGGTTTAATAAATTATAACACTAAAAACTTAAAAAGTCAATATAAACATGAGCGAGATGCCAAAAGTACGCTACAATAGAACCACGACAAAGGAGGGTCAATGAATTCTGAAATTTTTAAAGCCTATGACGTTCGTGGCAAAGTTGGTTCTGAATTGACGGTTGATGTGTGTTGGAATATTGGCAAAGCTCTTGCTGATTGGTTGCCAAGCGACGGCGCGGTAGCAGTGGGCCATGACATGCGGCCAGACTCGAAACAGCTGGCAGAAGCACTGATTGAAGGTGTTCGCTTACAGGGGCGAGAGGTAATAAATATTGGCTTAGTAAGTAGTGATATGATCTATTTTGCAGTGGGCAAACTAGGCCTGGCCGGGGGCGCCATGATTACTGCTAGTCACAACCCGGGCGACTACAACGGCATTAAGCTGTGTCGAGAAGAGGCAAAACCAATAGGTATTGATACCGGTCTAGCTGAGATCCGTGACGCCACTATTGCTGGGAATTCCACACCTGCCCCAACTAAGGGCACGGTTATAGAGCGCGACGTTCGCGAAGACTGGGTGCAGCATGTACTGAGTTTTGTAAACGTTGGTAGTTGGCCTAAGTATCATATTGCGATTGATGCAGGGAATGGGATGCTCGGGGCGATTGCGCCAGTGTTAGAGCCACACACACCGCTACGAGTTGAACGCATGTACTACGAGCTTGACGGTACTTTCCCGAACCACATTGCGAATCCTTTAGAGCCGCAAAACATTGTTGATTTGCAAAAGAAGGTGCTTGAAGATAAGCTCGATTTTGGCATTGCCTTCGACGGCGACGGCGATCGGGCTGTGCTGATTGACGAAAAGGGCGGAGCAGTGAGCGGCACGGTAATGACCGCAATTCTGGCGCGCTATTTCTTGGCGAAAAACCCTGGGGCTACAATCTTATACAATGCGATCTGCGGGCGGATAGTGCCCGAAACTGTTGAGGCCAATGGCGGCACGGCTATTCGCACTAAGGTAGGGCACAGCTACATTAAGGCTGAAATGCGCACTAATAATGCGGTGTTTGCCGGTGAACACAGTAGCCACTATTACTTTAAGGATAACTGGTCGGCAGATAGCGGGTTGCTTGCGGCGATGATCGCGATTGAAGTATTGGCTCAGAGCGGCGGTACCTTAAGCGAGCTGGCTGCTGCATATCGCCAATACGTTTCAATCGATGAAACAAACTTTGAAGTGGCGGATAAAACAGGGGTGATCGAACGTTTGAAGACAACGTTTACTGATGGGGCTCAAGATGAGCTCGACGGCTTGACGGTTAACTATCCGAACGCATGGTTTAATGTACGGGCCAGCAATACCGAGCCAGTGCTGCGCCTAAATGCCGAGGCCAAGACCCAAGAAGAGCTCGACGATCTAGTAGCGCGTGTAAAAAGCGTGATAGAAGCGATATAAAAACAAAAAACACCTCCAGTAAGAAAGGTGCCTAGATATGGGAAAGGGGTGGCAGCGGTTGCTGCCACCCCGTTCGCCACGTCAGGCCGCTTGCGCGGCGGGTTCGGGTTGGGTCTTGACCTGCGGCGTGGTGCCGTTGTCCTTGGTCGTGGACTTCTGGGCCGCCTTGGTGGCCTGGGCCAACTCCGACTTGAGGCCGCGGTACCACTTCTGCTTGAGGACGAGCATCTCCGTGGGCCGCACGTTGATGCGCCTGCACTCCTCCACGAAGAGGATCTGCAAGTCCCGCACCAACTTGCGCAGGCTGCGGAGCTGACTCTGCGGGATGAGCCCCTGATCACCGAGGCTGTTGTGCTCGAAGCTCTCGAAGGCGTCGATGACGTCGTCGATGCCGCACGGGGCAGCCGTGGCAGCCGTCAGGCGGCCACGAGTGAACTGCAGCAGCGCCTTGGCGCGGCGGTTGTCTTCGCTGATGCGCCGATGCACGATGATGCTGTCGACACCTTCGCCGAGCGCGCTGTGGAGCGTCTGGCGCAGCTGCTCCAGCTGCCGGTCGGTCTGAGCCGGCTGGTCCTTCGCGACCTTCACCACGGTGCGCTTGCTTCGCGCCGCCTGCTCCTTGCGCCCCTGGGCGCGAGCTCGTGCTGCAGCGTTCTGCTGGTCCTTCTTGTCCTTGCGCAGCTTGTTCTTCGCTTTCGAGTCGATGTCGTTGCTGCGCGTCTTGTTGCCGCCGCCGTTGTTGGACGGGTTGCCGCCGTTGGACTTGCCGTTGTCGTTCTTCTGCTTGGCCATCGCTGGCTCCCTCATGAACTTGTCTCGAACGTGACGTGACTCCAGCTGGTTCGCTGGTTTCAAAAGAGATGATACAACAAAATATGAATAAAGTCAATAGTGAATATGAAGAACGCCTCTGCTCCGGTTGTGGAGCAGAGGCGTTGAGGGTTAGGCGCAGGAAATGCGCTTTACACCCAGGTGCAGCTTCTTCTTGAATGCAAGGTCAACCGAGGAAACATTGTCGAGCCCGATGAACCGAGTAGCCCCGAGCTGAGGCAGGAAAGCAGATCGAGGTGTAGCCAGCACGGCTCGCCACCACCTTTGTGTTCCTGGTTCGCCTACGCCGTACAAAGATGGCCTGAGTACCGTCAAATGGCGAAGGTTGAATACGGGGCCTTCTGGCAACATGACATGGCTTCCTGTGGGCTCGAACTGCACGCTCACAACTTCGTAGCTGCTCTTTTGGTTGTAGCCAAACACGAAGTATGCACTCCCTGCGGAGTTGTCGTATTTGGCCTGACGCATTGCCTGAAGAGCCCTAAACCACTCCGTGGCAATTTCACGGTCGAGCGACCGGAGCGACGGGCAGAGTGCCGCTTCCATGGTTCGCTCACGACGCAAGTAGTCGGGTGCAAAAACCTGGCACCACTCGTATTCGAAGAAGCCGAGCGTGTCGAGCGAAAGCCTCATGATCTTCCCTTCGGATAGCCGTAAAAGATAGAGTAAAATAAAAGGCGAATGAATGCAATGGGCAAATAGCGGAACTAGGCTTTATATCGTGTGAACGAATTCAGCATAAAAGTAAGGGCCTCTGCCGGCTTGCAGCAGAGGCCCTATGGCCGGTCAGCGCATGGAAATGCGAGGCTCGCGCCTGACTTGGTATTGCAGACGCCGATCGCCCTCGATCGACAGCAGCTCGAAGTTCTGGAGGTGGGGCCGCAGCCGCAGATCCTTCTGAGGCAGGAGGGGCGTCTGGGGCGCCTGCAAGACCTGCTGCCACCATTTGCTGGTGCCAGCACGGCCTGAGTACGCTGTGGACGCAACCATTTTGAGCAGCCGGAAGGTCATGGGTCCCAAGGCCACCTGATCGGGGCCGTCGATCCGGAAGTGGGCGCTGACGATGTAGTACCCGTCCTGATGGTTGTAGGAGAAGAGTATGAACGCTTCGCGGCCCTTGTCTATGTACTGCACACCATGTGTCCTCATTGTCACGAACACCGCGCGCATGTTCTGCAGCCATGCCTCGGCTACTTGAGTAGTGAATGAAGACGCGGAAGGCACGAGCGCTTCATCGCTGCTGTTGTGTATGAGTGACTTTCGCAGCGTTGCAAGCCCGGCCCGGAGTGCAACCGGAGCGTAGAGCTGGCAGTTGGTGTAGCGGAACGCTGCCATGTTGTGAAGGCTGAGTGGTTCCACGGTCTCTCCCTGTTGCTGGTACGATAGCCCACTAAGGATAATCCTCAACTGGTAAAAAATCAAGAGAAGCTAGCACTCATGCCTTGCAAGTGCTAGTTTTTTTGTCTAGAATGTATGCAGAAACAAGTTAATAAGGGGAGTTCAGCATGAGTACACCTATTATTCCGCTTGGCGACCGAGTAGTTGCCGTAAAAGAGGCTGCACAGACGAAGACTGCTAGTGGCCTGTATCTTCCGGATACCGCAAAAGAAAAGGCTGTCGCGGCGGTTGTGAAAGCCGTTGGACCAGACGTGAAACAGGTAAAGGTCGGTGCGCGTATTATCTACAAAGAGTACAGCACGACTGAACTAAAAATTGACAACACAGACTACTTGATCGTTAAAGAAGAAGACATTCTTGCGACACTCGCGTAATAATTGGAGATTTATATAGATATGGCTAAAAAAGTTTTCTACGATGATGATGCTCGCCAGCGCGTTCTTGGTGGTGCCCAGGCGCTGTACGATGCAGTAAAGGTAACAATGGGCCCAAAGGGCCGCAACGTGGTGATTAGCAAGAGCTATGGCCACCCAACCGTGACTCACGATGGTGTTACTGTGGCTGAAAGTGTTGAGCTACCAGATACCGACGACGAAACACTTGGCTACAAAGTTGGTGCTGAGCTTATTAAGCAAGCGGCTACCAAGATGAACAAGGCTGCTGGTGACGGCACCACTACTGTAACGGTACTTACATACAACATCCTTAAAGAGGCGAACCGACTTATTGCTGCTGGGCATAACCCAATGGAGCTACGCAAAGGGGTTGAGGCTGCCGCTGCCGAAGTATTGAGCGCCCTTGAAGGCATGGCCGAGGACATTGGGAGCAAAAAAGGTCGTGTTGTAGAAGTAGCAACAATCTCAGCTGGCGACAAAGAAATCGGTGAACTTATTGCCGATGTCATGAAAAAGGTTGGCGGCGAGAGTGTTATTACCGTCGAAGAGGGTCAGGGCTTGAAGATGGAAGCGGAAGTGGTTGAAGGCTTTACCTTTGATCGCGGCTTCGTGAGTACCTACATGGTGACTGATACCAACCGCATGGAGGCGGTCTACGAAAAGCCAGCTATTATTGTGACCGACAAAAAGGTTGCCAGCGTGCAGGAATTCCTGCCAATTCTTGAAAAGCTTGCCCAATCTGGCAAGAAAGACGTTGTGCTCATTGCTGAAGATGTTGAGGGCGAAGCACTTGGTATCTTGGTGCTCAACAAGCTTAAAGGAACCTTTAACACTGTTGCCGTAAAGGCGCCTGCTTTCGGCGATCGTCGCAAGGAAATCTTGCAGGATATCGCTATTCTGACAGGTGCGACGCTAATTAGCGAAGACCAAGGCTACAGCTTTGAGAATGTTGACCTGCATGCCATTGGTTCAGCGCGCAAGGTGATTGTTGGCAAAGACAGCACGACAATTATCTCTGGTGCGGGCAGTGCTGCCGAGGTTGAAACCCGCATTTCCGAAATTAAAGCTCAGGCCGAAAACGCCAAGAGCGAGTACGACAAAGAACAGTTCGAAAAGCGTGCTGCTGCCCTTGGTGGCAAAGTGGCCGTCATAAAAGTCGGTGGTGCTTCTGAAGCTGAAATCGAAGAAAAGAAATTCCGTGTCGACGACGCAGTAGCCGCAACCAAAGCTGCACTCGCAGAGGGTATTGTGCCTGGTGGTGGCGTGACGTTGCTCGCACTTGCTAAGGGCATTAAGGTCAATGGCTCTGACTCAATTGCTGCTGGCCGCAGTATTCTTAAAGAGGCTTTACGCCAACCATTCCGTCAGATTGTCGCCAATGCTGGCCTAAATGCCGAGGCACTGCTTGCGCAGGCCGAAGCCGCTAAAGTGGGCATGGGTGTGAATGTAAATACGCCCGAAAAGGGGATTATTGATGTGAAGGCAGCTGGTGTAGTTGACCCCGTGCGTGTGACTCGCCAGGCAATTAGCAGCGCGGCATCGATTGCTGCGACCGCAATGACCATGGGTGCGTTGGTAGTTGAAATCCCAGAAAAGGAAGCCCCAGCCGCACCAATGGGTGGTGGCATGCCAGGCATGGGAATGATGTAGCGAAAAGTTAAAACTATGTTAAAAATAGCCCTTTCGGGCTATTTTTATTGACTCAATTTCGGAATCATTATATAAAAAGATGGTCAGACAAGACAACAACGGCGGAGGCTCCAATGCCTGGTGTGCTCATTCGCAAGTACTCCCTCAACGACGAGGGAGACGAGTTTGTCCTTTGGGGCGAAATCGACCCGGCCTCGCTCGAAGAGCTGCTGATCGATACCTACCAGCGCGAGGTTCTGCCGGTCACGAAGATTGAAGACTGGAAGAAGTCCTACGCCAAGGGAGCAGTTCCCGAATGGGACCTGGGCATGCGAGGCGACAGTTTCGAGTGCCTTTCGGATGAGGAGCTGATTCTGAATGACCCAGTCTTCATCGTCGATGGACAGCAGCGCCGTGAAGCGGCGTATGCCGTTATGAAGCTGGGCGGCAAGGTGATCATCCGTGTCACTGTTCGCTTCAACTCTACTGCTGAGGTTGAGCGGGCGCGATTTGCCTTGCTGAACAACAACCGGGTGAAGGTCAGCGCGAATATTGTGGTGGCCAACCTTCGCTTCCAGCTCAAATTCATCGACGAGCTGTATCGGTTGACGGGTGGCGATGGCAACGAGGGCGATCCTTCGTGCATGCTGGCAGGTCGTGTGACCTGGAAGCAGCGGCGGAACAAGAGCGACTTCATCTCGTCTGTGACGCTGGTGAGGCTGGCTGATGAGCTGCATCGTCACCTCGGCTATGCCGGCGTTACTCCAAGCGCTCAGGAGGCGGCACGAAACATCGACATGGTCGCCGAAGGGCTGGGCTACGACGTGGTGATCGCCAACTTGCAGACATTCTTTGCGGCCTTGGAGAGTAAGTGGGAGCTGACGAAGCTCGAGAACCCCGGGAACTCAAGGGCGTGCAACGCCTCGTTCCTGATTGGGTTGGCGCGCGTGCTCTCGGCACACTCTGACTTCTGGTCGCAGGACCAACGGACGCTCGTGATTGCCAAGGCTGACATGGGTCGGTTGCACCGCTATCCAGTTTTGGACGACTCCACTCGTGGTCTCTCGAATGAAGCCAGTTTCGTGCGTGACATTTCCAGCCACTTCAACAAGGGTCGAGAGACTCGAGGTGGCGGCATGAAGCCGTGGGCCGTGTCTGCGAGCTAGCCAGAAGGTCTATTGCACTCTGACAGAGCATGGTGCTTCGGCACCTGCGCAACACCCCACGTCGCAGCCAGCGGCGTGGGGGTTTTACTTTAAGACATTATTTTTGACCGGAGAAGTAGTCAATTTCTTTAATCACATCAAGCAATGCTTGGGCGCGGCGAGATTCGTCTTCGATGGCTTTTGCTGCTTCGTGGGCAGCGCCGAGTAGACTTTGATCATCGGTAGAGCGAATAATTAGGAGGAGGGTGTCAAACTTTTCATCGGCAGGGAGATTAAGCTTAGTCGCAAGCGGGCGGAGCTCCTCAAGAGCATCCTTTTTAATTGCATCAAGTCCGCCAGCCGCAGGGACGGTTGGGATCGGATCAATAACAGGGATAACTGGAGCAGGCGAAGCGGACGGAGTTGCCGGCGCAGGGGTATCGGATGGAGCGGCGGACGGCGTGACGCTCGGTGTAGGCAGTGGAGACTCTTCGAATTGCAAATCATCGAGTGCTTTTGTGCCTGAAGGTTTTTTATTGTCGCCTGTTAAAACCTTGGCAAGTTCCTGATCATCGCTAATCGGTTGTTGATTATCTGTTTTGTCCATACCCACCTCTATGTTTGTCAAATTGTTTATGCTTCTTTCGTAATACTGTACCATAGTGATATACGAATGTGAATAGTACCGTGGAGGAGCGAATGATGCTTGATGACATGAACCTAATTGCCCAGCGCGACCCCAGTAACGCACTGGCGATTGCTGGCAAGGAATGGGAGCAGCTGACCGCTGAAGCAACGGTACAGAACGTCCCTGCGGGCGAACCTACTATTAAAAGTATTGTTGTAACCGGCATGGGCGGCTCGGCATTGGCGGCAGGGATGGCCAAGAACTGGCTGGACCTCCCTGTGCCGTTTGAGGTGGTGCGACGCTATGAGCTACCGGCGTATGTTAATGAGTCTACGCTGGTGATTGCTAGTAGCTACTCGGGCAATACCGAGGAAACACTAAGCGCTCTTGAGAGCGCCCGTATCCGCGGAGCGCAAGTTGCAGTGCTTGCGGCTGGTGGCCGACTTCTTGAGCTAGCACAGGAACACACATATCCATACGTGGCAATTCCGGCGGGGTTGCAGCCGCGCATGGCGGTAATTTATAACCTGCGGGCTCTGGTGGAATTACTGGGGGCCTATGGGTTCGCACGCGATGCCTACGAGGAGATCGCGGCCAACGCCGAGTGGCTGAAGGGCGAAATTGCAGGCTGGATGGCGAGTGTCCCAACCGAGGACAACTTGGCAAAGCAACTTGCGCTTAAAGCGATTGGCAAAACCCCTGTTATATATGCTGGCGCCCTTATGTCGCCGGTTGCATATAAATGGAAGATTAGTTTTAACGAGAATGCTAAAAATGTTGCATTCTGCAATGAGCTACCAGAATTTAACCATAATGAATTTATTGGTTGGACAAGCCACCCTATAGAAAAACCGTTTGCTGTGTTTGATTTGCTTTCACAGTTTGAGCATCCACAGATCCAGAAGCGATTTATGGTGTCTGATACTTTGCTGAGTGGTAAGCGCCCCCATGCTATTTCGGTGGCGCTAGAGGGGGATAATATTATTGCGCAAATGCTGTGGGGGAGTGTACTAGGTGACTTTGTGAGCATTTACACGGCAATTCTTAATGGAGTCGACCCAACACCGGTAGCGCTGATTGAGAAGCTCAAGGCGGCCCTGGCTGCTTAATGGTGCTGGCGTAAGGCAATAATTGGGTCTTTTTTGGCCGCACGAATAGCAGGGAAGATGCCAAATAGTAGACCCACGGCTAGCGAAATACCAAAAGCCAATCCGAATATCTGCCAGGTAAATATGGGCTGGAATGTTAAGAAGATACTCAACGCGTAGGCCAGAGCTGCTGCGATAACAAACCCAAAAACCCCGCCGAGCATGCTCATAATGAGTGATTCAATTAGGAACTGCGATAGGATGTGGTGGTTACTAGCCCCAAGAGATTTGCGAATGCCGATTTCACGGGTACGTTCAGCAACCCCAACCAGCATAATATTCATGATGCCGATACCACCGACAACCAGCGAGATAGTTGCGACGGCAGTCGTGATGCTGGCAATAATTTCAAAGAAATTGCCCGATACCTTGGCGGCCTCTTCGCCGCTTAAGACCGCGAAGTCCTCCTCGCCTTCGTGATTAGCGAGCAGAGTCTTGGCGAGCGTTTTTTTGAGTTCCGGCAGTTGAGCTACATCTTTGGCCTGGATTGTTAATTGCTGGATTTGGGCAATACCCTGATTAAAGCTCTTGCCATCTTCTAGGCTAACAATGGCGGCCGTATCGAAGTTAATACCGTTGATTCCTAAGGGGTTCTTGACCTTTTCGAGCACTCCAATAACCGTGTGATCTCGGCCGCGGATTTTTAGCTGTCGGCCAATGGATTGGTCGGTACCGTATAAATCAACCGAGAGCTGCTCGCCAATTACCACAGTGTAACGGGCGGTTGCGCCGTCAAGGAATTGCCCCTGCTTTGCTTTGAGCTGTAAAATTCTGCCAAGTTCCGGTGAGGTGGCGACTATGGGGGAGCTCTTGGCGCTTAATTGGCCATTCTTGATGCTACCGTTAACAATCATAATTGGGGCAACGGCAGCAACGTACTTATTTTGTTTGGTGGAATCGAGATCGTTTTCGGTGAGCGTGGTAACAGCGTAGGAGGAAAGCGGGCTGTAGTCGACGATGCTGCCTTTTTGATTACGCTCTACTTTGCCTGGGCGTACAACTACAATATTTTCATCGAGTTCTTTCACCTGGGTCTGTACGGCTTGCTTGGCGCCTTCGCCCAAGGACAATACTAATGTAATGGATGCAACACCAATCACCATACCTAATATTGTAAGCATCGTACGAATGCGGGTGCTGCGCAGGCTCTCTACGGCTACCCGAATATTG
>DASUUR010000019.1:0-12684 GCA_036373975.1 Saccharimonadales bacterium (SeqCode) | reverse complement strand
CATAGCCTTCACCTCGCCATCGCTTGCTTCGATGAGCACGGGGGACTTCTTGGCCTGGGCCGCTCGACACACCGCAATTAAGGTTTCCTGATTATCAATATTAAAGGCCCCAACAGCAAACTTTTGCTGCCTGGTGCGTTGTAGTAGGTGCCTTGCTCGCAGCGTATTATCACGAATTTCCCTAATGCTTAGACCCATGTCACCTCCTTTACTGATGATATTGTGGTGTTGAATCAACGAACATGTGTATGCGCAAAGCCATCTGGGCGCCCGTTAGCCCAAAGTGCTCAAGAAGTTCTTGAGGTGTTCCCGATTCACCAAACCGATCATCTATGCCTATGCGATCAAGTGGCGTAGGTAGTTTCCCGGTAAGCAATTCAGCGATTGCGCCCCCAAACCCAGCCGCCATTTGCGCCTCCTCGGCGCTTACGGCTCGACCCGTCTTTTTAACGCTTGCCAAAATCGTTTTCTCATCAAGTGGTTTAATAGTTGGCACATGCACAACTTCGGCATGAACGCCATCCCTTTCAAGTATCTCGGCCGCAAGCAAAAGCTGGTAGGTCATGGTCCCCGTACCGAGCAGGGTGACATCGGTGCCTTCTTTGAGTACGTAGGCCTTCCCAATCTCAAACGGCGTTGCTTCGGTGGTAAATACCGGCGTCTTCTCACGGGCTAAGCGCAAATAACTTGGCTTACCGGCCTTGGCAAGTTGCAAGGTTGCTTTTTCAGCTTCAACACTGTCGCCTGGCGCAATCACGACCATGTTAGGCAGCGCCCGCATAAGTGCAATGTCCTCGAGCATTTGATGAGTTGCCCCATCAGGGCCAACGCTTACACCGGCGTGTGAACCAACCACGTTGACTGGGCGATCATTCAGCGCAATCGTCGTACGAATTTGTTCCCAGTTCCGGCCAGGACTAAATGCCGCGTAGCTAGAACAGAAAGGTATATTCCCTAGTGCCGCAACCCCGCTTGCCACCGTGACAAGGTTCTGCTCGGCCACCCCTATCTCAATGAATCGATCCGGAAACGCCTCCTTAAACAGGCTCATCTGCGTTGAATCAGTTAAGTCCGCGCACAGCGCAACAACTTTTTCACTCTGCTTGCCGGCCTCGAGCAAACCGCGGCCAAATCCCTTGCGGATAGGCTCCTGCGGCACCTCGGCAGTAAACATATCCTGTCGTAAGTGTAGATCCTTCATTATTCGTGGTCTCCAGTTATACGGCCATCGAGAGAACGCAGCTTCTTAAGCGCTACTTTGGCTTGCTCGGAGTTTGGTGGTGCCCCGTGCCAGTGATAATCATATTCCATAAAATCAACGCCCTTGCCTGGAATAGTGTGAGCAATAATCACACTCGGCTTTTCCACAATGGCGCGCGCCATACTCGCCGCGTCAATAATACTCTCTATATTATGGCCATCGACTTCTTGAACATGCCAGCCAAACGCCTCCCACTTGGCTCGCAGATCCTCAAGCGGCATAACATCTTCGGTGTTGCCATCGATCTGAATGTTGTTGCGATCAACAATAACCGTCAGGTTATGGAGCGTATACTTGGCAGCAAATAATATCCCCTCCCAACTGTTGCCCTCATTAAGCTCTCCGTCACTGGCAATCGTATAAACACGGCGTTGTGGCTGCTTCTGCAGATACTTCAATGCAAAGGCCATACCCGCCGATTGGCTTATTCCACTACCAAGCGGGCCACTAGTGGTCTCGAGGCCTGGAAGCTTAAGACGCTCAGGGTGCCCCTGTAGGCGCGAGCCAAATTTGCGCAGCGTTTTAAGCTCGCTCTTTGGAAAATACCCCGCCTCAGCCATTGCGGCATAGCGCACCGGCACGCAGTGGCCATTGCTCAGAATTAAAATATCTCGTTCGTCCCAGTCGGGATTTTTAGGGTCATGCTTCAAGATATCAAAGTAAAGCGCGCAAAAGATATCCGATAAACCAAGCGGGCCAGCGCTATGGCCACTCCCGGCTTCGACCAGCATAGCAATAATATCCTGCCGAATGCCGTTCGCTTTTTGTTGTAGTTGTTGAATAGTCATGTTGCTTATGATTATACCCTACTCGCAAGCTCCGGACTACTTAATAGACTGTGTCAATTCGCGGTACGCTTGCGCTGGGTTTGCGGCACTCTGTATAGCGCCCCCCACATTAATAACTGCGACACCACTTTGCGCAAGCTGGGCCGCATTTGATACATTGGCACCCCCATCCCAGCCAATCTCAATATCAGGGTGTAGAGTCTGCAACTCGGCAATTTTACTAAGCACCGCCATGTCCGCCTCGCCACCAAAGCGCCCAAGGTCACCGCTAAACAATAATGCATGATCAGCCTGCATAATAAGCTCCTTTGCCGCGCTAACTGGTGTATCTTTAAGCAGCGCCACGCCCGCTTTAATATCAAGTTTCTGGAGATGGCGCATCATTCCGAGTAAGTCCCCCTCGGCTTCTGCATGAAGAATTATCATATGTGGCTCTAGGCTTATTAAGGTTTCCAGGTGGTTAATCGGCTGCCGAAACATTAGGTGGATGTCAGCCACGAGCTCTTCAGGCCACCACACCTGGATCGGCGCAATACTCTTGGTTGGAGCAAAATCACCGTCCATCAGGTCAATCTGAATACGTGTTGCAAATGGTGCAACTCGCTCCATCTGCTCACGAAAATCAGCAGGCGTTTCGGCAAGTACTGTCGGGCAAATAATCGACATTACAGTTCGTCTATCTGCCTATTGCGCCGCACGTAGCGAGCGGCGTTCGCAAACGGTGTGTTTAACCAGGTCTCCAAAATACCCTTCCAAGCTTCTTCATCGCCCTCAAGAACGCGCGAAGGAAGACAGAGCACGTTACTATCGTTATCATTACGCGTCATCTTAGCTTCGTAGGCATCCCATATCACGCTCGCACGAATGCCCCTAAAGCGATTGGCCGCCATGCACATCCCTTGACCACCGCCACAGATCAAAATTGCCCGCGCGTCTACAGAATCATCTTCACCCAAAACTTTTAATGCTGCTCTCTGGGCAAATTCCGGGAAATCGTCGGCTGGATCTAAGGTCACATCACCGACATCCGAAACATCATAGCCGTGTTTTACAAGATATGCAAAAACGGCCTCCTTCATATGGAATCCCTGGTGATCTGCGGCTATAAACAGCTTTAGAGGTCGCTTACTCATGGCCTATTTTTGCAAAACCTGACCCGCATCGGCAGTTAATTCTACTAAGCGGTTGGAGTAACCCCATTCGTTGTCATACCAGGCGACAACCTTTACTAAATTACCGCCCACCACACTAGTCAACGGCAAGTCAACTACCGCGCTATGGCTATTGCCTTTAATGTCGCTAGAAACAAGCGGCTCCTCGGTAACAGCCAATATACCCTGGTAAAAGGGCTGGGCAGCAGCCTTTTTAAAGACACTGACTATTTCTTCAACAGTCGTATCGCGCTTGGTTACAACTACAAAGTCGCTCAAGCTCACGACTGGGGTAGGAACACGAAGTGATAGCCCGCCAAACACACCTTTCAATGCAGGGAGAGCTTCGCCGGCCGCAATACTCGCGCCAGTGCTTGTCGGAACAATATTCTCTGCCGCAGCTCGAGCTCGACGCAGGTCTTTGTGTGGCGCATCCTGCAAACGCTGATCTGCAGTGTAGCTATGTACCGTTGTCATCATGGCTTTCTCGATACCAAAGTTACTTTCGAGCACCGCCATAACGGGCGTGATGCAGTTTGTAGTGCAGCTCGCGCCATTCAGCACATCACTACCACCCTGTATCCGCTCCTCATTCACGCCAAGTACGATCGTTTCTGAGCCTTCACCTTTGGCTGGCGCACTTATGACAACACGTTTCGCGCCTGCTTGATCAATGTGCGCTCGTGCCAGCTTAGGATCCACGAAAAATCCAGTACTTTCAATGACTACCTCTACCCCAAGCTCGCCCCAAGGCAACTTGGCTGGATCACGCTCTGCAAGCACCTTAATGTGCTTGCCATTGACTGTAATGCCATCATCTACAGCACTAACATCGTGCTGATATATACCGTAGTTTGAATCGTACTTTAGCAAATGCGCCAGAGTCTTGGTGTCTGTTAAATCGTTCACTGCAACTATTTCAATATCGCTGCGATTAAAAGCAATCTTGAAAGCATTGCGCCCAATCCGGCCAAAGCCATTGATTGCGATCTTCGTTGTAGCCATGCCCCTCCTTTGTGTTTTAAACCATGAGCTATTTGTTTCATTTTATCATGCAGCGAGACGAATCAAACATTTTCTCTTATAATAGATAGAGACATGCGAAAACAAGACCTCCTGCACAACGCCGCCCCCTATTACGACGAAGACCAGCTGCTAGAAATTGAGCACGCGATAGATCTTGCAACCGTGGCGCATAAAGGCCAACGTCGTAAAAGTGGTGAACCATACATTATTCACCCCCTGCATGTCGCCGATATACTTGTAGAGTGGGGCATGGACATAGACAGTGTACTGGCAGGCATTTTACACGATACCGTGGAAGATACTGATGTCACGCTAGAGCAGATCGAGAGCGTGTTTGGGAAAGACGTCGCCTTTTTGATTGACGGCGTTACCAAGGTAGGCCAGGCCCGAGCTGGTATGCGGGACATTTCTAGCTACTTACCGCAAACTAAAGATAATTTGAGCAAACTGCTAATCGCTGTGGGGCAGGATGTACGCGTTATTATAATCAAACTAGCTGACCGTCTGCATAACCTACGTACCCTACAGCATATGCCGCCTAGCAAACAACAAAAAATTGCCCGCGAAAGCCTGGAGGTATTTGCACCCATGGCTGACCGTATTGGTATGGGGCGCGTTCGTATGCAAATTGAGGAGCTCGCTTTCAGCTATCTCGACCCAAAGGAGTTTAAGTTCCTACAGAAGCTTATGAAAGACAGACTGGGCAAATCGCACCGCAAGCTGGCAATCGTACGCCAAGAGGTCGGCAAATCGCTCGACGAACAATCTATCCACTACACTCTCGATGGCCGCATTAAAAGCATCTACAGCCTGTATAAGAAGATGAAGAAGGTCGACAACAATATCGATGATATTTATGACCTCATAGCTCTCAGAATTATCGTAAACAATAAGGCCGATTGCTACCGTGTGCTGGGAATCTTGCACGACATGTATCAGCCTATGATTGCCCGCATCAAAGACTACATCGCAGCGCCTAAGCCGAACGGCTACCAGAGCCTTCATACTACCGTTATAACACCAAGTAAACAAATCGTTGAGTTCCAAATCCGCACCCACGACATGCACGAATACGCCGAGCGCGGGCTGGCTGCCAGTTTCCATTATCACGAGCAAAAAAGTGCGCGCAGTTACCACACCCGCCAGGCCAGCACGTTGCCTATGGAATTGCAGTGGATCACTCAGCTACAAGAAATTGCAGCCAAGCTTAAAGACAACCAAGAGGTGCCTCTGAGCCAACTACAAATCGATCTATTCGGGGATCGCATCTTTGTATACTCGCCCAAAGGGGACATCTACAACCTGCCCGAAGGTGCACTCCCGCTCGACTTCGCCTACGTCGTGCACAGTGATATTGCCAAACACGCTGTTGGCTGTAAAATCAACGGCAAAATCGCCTCCTTTGATACCCCCCTTCAAAATGGCGATGTTATTGAGATACTCACAAAACGCTTCGTGACCCCTAAAAAGGCCTGGCTAGAACTTGTCACCACTAACCATGCTCGCGAAAAGCTCCGCGCGCAACTCAAAAAACTTGAGGTGCTTAACACTATTAGTGCGGCAGCCAATGTTATCAAGCAGAAGGCCCTCCGAAGAAAAAATACTCGATAGAGTAGATTGACGCACTCCCACTAAACAATCTATCATCTAGAGGTTGCCACCTCTAGATGGAGTCAAAATGAGCTTCTCTGATCTAAATTGGTACCAGGTAAGCCGCCTCCCTTTGGATAAACGGTGCGAGGTGCTGGCGATTTTGCTCACTCCATTTGCAGACAAGGAGACCGGCGAGCTCCACAATGGCTCACCGCAAGAGCTTCTCGCGACGATCCTCAGGGGACAGATCCCAAGGCGTGCTATACCCTACCTCGTCACCGCACTCAAGGATCAGAAGATTCTTGTGAATACGGCAGCACGGGCAAGAGGGAAGGGCCCTTGGTTTCTACACCCACCCAAGAAGACACAGGTGGCGAGCCATATGGACGCCGTGTATTCAGCAGCCATTCATCTTGCAGCGCACGAGCTAGTCGAGCGCTTCGGAAAAGGCGCCATCCCCGACATAGTCACAGCGCTGCACAAGCTTCGCTGACACAAGCGGTCTGTGCCAAGCGCGCAGACCGCTTATATCTTCTAAGTTTTTACTATTGGTTATTCCAGCGTTCGATTGATTCGTGGACCACAGCCTTCGCTTCGGCAATATCACCCCAACTCTTTACCACAGTTGTACCGGGCTTTTTAAGATCTTTGTAGTGATTAAAATGGTTTTCAAGTTGCTTTACCAGTTGCGCAATATCTGCAAGGCTCTGAATCCGGTTGCCAGTATTCCGATCATCAGTAGGCACAGCTACAATCTTGTCATCAACTTCGCCATCATCTTCGAACTTCATCACTCCAATAATTTTTGCTTCCAAAAAGACACCCGTTGGTAGTGGCTCATCGGTCACAAGTAAGACATCCAGCTCGTCGCCGTCTTCATCAAGCGTCTGTGGGATAAAGCCATAGTTTGTTGGTTTTGCAAAGATCGCTGGCTCAACGCGGTCCAGCTGCATTACAGCAAGCTCACGATTCCATTCAATCTTGTGCGAACTGCCCTTAGGGATCTCGATAACAACATTGATGAAGCCATCATCAACAGCACCAGGGGTAAGAATTTTATTAAAATCAGCCATATGATCTCCTTAGCTTTACTCTTGCATCTGCTTGAAAGTATACCCCATACCAAGTCGCTTGACCACGTCTGGTACACTGGGACTATGATAATAATTAGCCACAGAGGTGCCGCTGGACTAAAGCCCGAAAATACTATTGCAGCAATCCGCGCCGGGTATCAGGCCGGTGCCGACATGATCGAATTCGACATCCGCGTCACCAAAGATAACGTGCCCATCCTTAGCCACGATTTCCACACATTCCGTACCCACAAGAAAATGAGTCTCGTGCGTCGCCTTACCCTGAGTGAATTGCGACGTCAGCATGCCGGGAGCGACCGGCCGGTCGTAACACTCGATGAAGCGCTTAAAGAAACTTTTGGCACCGTTATGCTAAATATTGAGATAAAACACACCAGCGCCGTTGGACCAACCCTTACGCTCATCCAGCAAAAATACATCAAGAAGCCAAGCGACTGGGACGCAATCATGTTTTCCTCTTTCTCGGTACGCATATTACAAAAAATCCGTAAGCTCGTGCCGAAAGCGCAACTGGCAATGCTACATTCAGTTAACTCATTATCGTTTGTGGCTTACGAGCGCCAACTCCGCTTAGCCGCCGTTGGTTTCCATCGGCTACGCGTTACCAATCTGGCAATCGAAGTCGCCAAGCGCCTTGGATTATTTATATACGTTTATACTGTAAACCGCCCAGAAGCAGTCAAAGGGTTAGCCCAAAAAGGCATCGACGGTATCGTTACCGACTTTCCTAATAAGTTTTCGTAAAGTTGGCATCGGTATCACTAACCAAGCGGCCTTCAAGATACTCACGGATACTAAGAGCAGCCGTCGCGCCCTCGCCTACCGCACTTGCAATCTGCATGGTCGCGCCGCTACGGACATCGCCGCTTGCAAATATCCCCGGTACAGATGTCATCAGATGTTTATCCGTTACAATAAAACCCTGCTCATCGAGTGTTATTTTACTGTTCTCAAGGAACTGCGTCGTTGGCTTTAGGCCAATAAACACAAATACACCGTCAGTCTCAATAGACCCTTTAGTGCCGTTTTTAGTTATAGTAACCGAGGTTACTTTTCCTTCCGCGCCATGGATCTCATCAGTTGTAGTCGCAAGGTGTACCGTCACTTTGCCTTCACTAACGTATTTCTGGAGATCACGCTGCAGAACATCACTTGCGCTAAGCTCGCTGCGTACAAGCATATCAATATGCGACGCATAGCGGGTTAGGAACAGTGTCTCCTGCACTGCAGAGTTGCCGCCACCCACAACGACCAGCCGCTTGTCTCGATAAAACGCTCCATCACAGGTCGCACAGTAGTGGACCCCTCGGCCATAGTATTCTTGTTCGCCAGCAATACCTAGCTTCTTGTATTCGCTCCCGGTTGCAATCAGTACGGCTTTTGCTTTCAGTTCACCATCAGTTGTCACGACAAGTTTATAGTCGCCTTTATCTTCGATCGATTTAACTTCTCCGAACTCGATTTTCGCGCCAAATCGCTCTGCCTGGGCCTGGAGTCGGTCGGCCAGTTCGAGCCCGCCCACCCCTTCGGCAAAGCCAGGGTAGTTATCAACGACATCGGTTATAGCAGCCAGTCCTCCAATCGCACCTTTTTCAATGATCAAAGTATCAATATCTTCACGGGTCGTGTACACTGCAGCGGCTAGTGCGCTAGGCCCTGCGCCAATCATAATGACATCGTGTTGAGGAGTCGCCATAATTACGCGCTCAATGCCGCAGCAATTTCACCCGGCTTCCAACCTACAGTAATAGAGCGTTGATCACCGTCACTGACAATCGTTACTGGCACCTCCATGCGACCGGTTAAAGCAATGATACGCTGGCGCTCCTCGACATCGTCGTCGAGATTAACCACTGAGTATTCATAGCCCTTACTTGTTAGCCACTGCTTGACCGTCTTGCAAGATGCGCAGGTAGTAGTTGTGTAGATCGTAATATCTTTGGCCATAAGCTCTTCCCCTTTTGTTTTTGCTAGTTCTCAATACAGTATATATGGTGTACAAGAATATGTACAGTGCGCTATATGTGTTTATGAGGCTACTTTTTTCACTTCAACAATAAACATAAGTGGCGTATTGGGTGGAATGCTTGAGGAGCCCTGCTTGCCATATGCCTTATCGGCAGGAATGGTGAGCTTGCGCACTCCGCCTTCTTTTACTCCAACCAAGCCCTCGGTCCAGCCAGCAATTACCCCCAACAGCGAGAAGCCTACAGGCTCGACATCCCCACCCCGGTTGGTACTGTCAAATATTTTGCCGTTTGGTAGCCAACCAAAATAGTTCGCCTCAATTGCAGAGCCAGACTCCACTTCCTTGCCAGTACCCTGCTTGAGATCTTCTTTCTTTAGCTCTTTGACCGTTTTGGCATCAAATGCTTCGGCTTTGTACCCCGGTAGCGCCTCTGCGGCCTTTTTCTGGCGCTCTTCGGCGCGTTTTTGCTCCTTTTGCAGCTCTTGGGCTTGCCGATTTTGGTTTTCGTTGGCAATAATGACCAAGAAATACGTCCCAATTGAACCAACAAACATAACAATAGCGATTATCCAGATGCCAATACGCTGTGCGCGGCTCGTATTCATACCCCTCCTTACATACTCAAACTAGCTCTACTATAGCAC
The DNA here is from genome assembly GCA_036373975.1 of Saccharimonadales bacterium (SeqCode). Taxonomy (GTDB): domain Bacteria; phylum Patescibacteriota; class Saccharimonadia; order Saccharimonadales; family Saccharimonadaceae; genus DASUUR01. The sequence goes on along the minus strand of DASUUR010000019.1, from coordinate 3,158 downwards.
TCGTATCAGATGCTTGTCGAGCATCAAGCGGCTATATCAAATGCCTTAAGTTTCTTCTTGGCCAATTCAGGTGCGCCCATCTGTAACTGCAATAATTGGCTGTAGATACCACCCGTATCTGCAAGTTCAGAAGGTGCGCCGACCTCGTCGATACGACCACCCTTTAAAGTAATGATCGTGTCAACATGCGCAATGGTACTCAAACGATGGGCGATAATAAGCGTTGTTCGACCCTCCATAAGCCGGTCGAGCGCCTCTTGTACTTGCGCTTCAGCTCTGCTATCTAAACTACTCGTTGCCTCATCGAGTATAAGGATGGGCGCGTTCTTTGCGATTGCCCTTGCGATTGCTATGCGCTGCTTTTGTCCGCCTGAAAGTTTGAGCCCTCGTTCGCCAATTTCGGTGTCATAGCCCTGTTCTAGCTTTGATATGAAATCATGCGCATTTGCAGCAACCGCGGCAGCCTGCACTGCTTCATCGGTTACATCACTTAGTCCATAGGCGATGTTTTCGCGAATTGTACCGCTAAAAAGCGCCGGCTCCTGAAATACAACCGCGATAGCATTACGTAGGCTCGCCTGAGTAACATCAGCGATGTTTTGGCCATCTATGGTAATGGCACCTTTTGTTGGCTCGTACAGCCTAAGCAACAGGTTAGCTAGTGTGCTCTTGCCTTCGCCGCTCTCACCCACAAGCGCTACTTTCTTCCCGGCGCCAATCGTAAAACTAATGTCATTAAGCACAGTCTTATCCTTGCTATAACCAAACTCAATATCCGCATAGCTAATACTCCCCTCATTAACAGTGAGCGCTACTGCCTGTGGCTTATCTGCAATAGCAGGGTCAAGCTTCATAACCTGTGCGAAATCTCGACAGCCGGTTATGGCTCGCTGGAAATTATCAACAATAAAGCTCATACCAAATATTGGCATGCGCATCATGCCTAGCAATTGCACCATCAGCACCATCTCACCAATTGTAAAGCGTTGCTGTGCGGTGCCGACAAATAGAAACACAAACATAGCGAAAAAGAGAATGGCCAGAACCGTCCGTCGACCAATATCCATAACGTGCCAATGCCTCGACTGTTTCTGTGTTATCCCGATCGTCCGGCCAAAACGATTCGTAAAGTGCAAGAGCTCCATCTTTTCCTGAACATAACTCTTAGCTACCTTGACCTGCGCGACCACCTCGGCAAAACGGCCACATGCAATATCCGTCTCTAGGTTCTTTTCTTCCTGCAAGCGCTGCCACTTTTTACTGGTCAGCATGGTGAGCCATAAAAACAGAGGGTAGACAATCAGCAGCAGTAGTGCGATTTCCCAGCTATATATCCCAATGATGATTAGCCCTAGGATGATTGTTAAGATCATTTGGAAAAAGTTATTAGCCAGAATATTCATAAACTGGGTAACTTCAGCAATCGTTCGGTTAAGCCGGTTGATTATTCGACCCGTCAGTTCGTTGTCGTAGTAGGTCTGCGGTAACGATAAGAGGTGCTCGTAGTATCGCTCCGAAAGCTGCTTGCGAAGTTTGGCGCTCATCACATCACCCAAGTAGCCGCCCCAGTTGGTAAAGAGTGTATTGGCCATGTCGGACCCGAATAACGCAAGGGCCAGCCCAATAACCGTCGTCATATCGGCAGTAGAACCGTTTACGATTGCGACCATAACGTCGGTCAAAAGTTTAATAACAAAAGGCACTGCCAAAGCAGTCAAGGCCATAAGTAATGAAAAGCATGTGACGCCAACATAATATGGCCATAGGTTCTTTGCGTATCTGAGAGTAGTAAGTAAGTCTTTCACACCCGCTATTGTACGGTAAAATAGCCTACTTGCATAATCTAAGTATTTGTTATATAATTAGTATACAAGCATTCCGCTTGCGCGCTGCTTCGGCAGCACAACACAATTGGACAGAGGTGAGCCCATGAAGTACGTGCAGTTCGTTTTGGGAGCAATGTTTGGCTTCCTCGTTCTGTCGGCCGGCAAGTGGGCGCCGGCTCTTTTCTTCTCGCTGATTCCCTTGGTAGCCAGCATTGTGATCCACGTGCTGGTCAAGCGGAAGTTCAAGCAGAAGATCAGCGACATTCTTGTCACCGTTCTTGGTGGCATCATCGGTGCCTACATGACTCTGCTTGGCGGCTGTTTCTATGGCTAGCGCCAAACGCCATGCGGCGATGCGTGCGCAGAGCCACCTCTGTCCACGTATCTAGAGTAGTGAAAATTTCACTTTTCTAGATACGTTATACGATTCTTGCATTGAGCTTTGTCGTTACCTCGGCAGTAATTTGCTCAATGCATTGCTTAACATCATTCGTCGCGATGGTTTTTTGGCTATCGCTCAAGGCAATTCGTAGAGTAATTGTTTTGGTCGCGTTGTTCTCGGGGGCATATATGTCAATCGGTGTAACGCTGGAAAGCAAGTGACTATTTTGTAGTACTCCCTCCACGGCAGTGATGACCTCTTCGTATGCTATGTTCTCTGCAACCTGAATCGAGATATCCTGCTCCGTTCCCTGGAATCGGCCTGGAGCCGTATAGGTTTTGCTCTTGTTGCGGTACTTGAATAACAAGCGAGTGTCAATCTCAAAGCCGGCGGCGTATTCAGGCAGCTTGAATCCCTTTGTAACGGCAGCCCGATACTCCCCGACAACACCAATTATTTTGCCGTTCAGCAATACATGGGCACTGCGTCCGGGTTGAAACGGTGCCGAAAGAGCATCTTTGCCCTCGGTAATGGGCACGAATTTTAAAGCGGATTGCACAATGAACTCAAGCAGGGACTTTGCCTCATAATATGGGTCACCCTTCCCGGCTGCCCGCTTGGGCGATAGCGCCACAGTAAGCGCCAGGTGATGGAATTCTGCAGGTACATCAATTTCGTCCGCATCAAATACATCTTTTTGATGCACCTTGTTAATCTCAAAGAGAGCAAAGGAGTCATAGCCCTGTTTGCTATTTTGGCGAACCTTACTTAAAAGACTGGGTAGTAGGCTTAGTCTGTAATACTGTAAATCCGGGCTTATCGCATTTGTAATTTTGAACGCCTGTGTAGCATCTTGGCCTGCTTGCTCAAGAATTTTACCGTGCACAAAGCTATAAGTTAGCACCTCATTCGCCCCAGCCATAACTGCTCGCCGCCTAATATCAGCAATG
>DASUUR010000018.1:0-2111 GCA_036373975.1 Saccharimonadales bacterium (SeqCode) | reverse complement strand
AGATGTTGTTAAGATTGCCAATTCGACTCCAGTGGTAACGCCCCTCATTGTTGATAGGCCGCAAAAAGACGAATAAAAATAGCCCCTCGGTTGAGGGGCTATTTTTATTTCAGGTTTAGTTACATCGCCAACTTGGCGGTTGTTTCCTCGTCTGACTTATCGATATCGTAACGGACTAGCTTGTGAATTAAGAATCCGACTGTGACACCCACCACTGCGCCAACAACGTATACAGCGATTGACCAGCTTTCAAACTTTAAGGCCTGCGTAGCAACGGCGACTGCAGGGTTGAGCACTGCGGTCGTACCAGCAATAACAAGGCCAAGGAAGAGGCCACCGCCTGCGCTGAAGCCGGCCGCAAAACGCTCGCGCTTTTCGCTGAGCGCGTGTGCAACAGCGAAACCAAGTATGCTTGCACCTAGAACTTCGGCGAGTAGAGCGTACCATTCTTTACCTTCTGCGAGCGAGGCAGTCTTGAACAGCTCGGCTGGAACGTTCTGGCCCGTGTATGGGTTAACGCTGCCTGGTGCGCCGCCGAGGAGGGCATTAAGTGTTGCGAATGCCAGCATTGCACCGGCAAACTGGGCTACGATGTAGCCAAGGGCACGTAGAATAGTCATGCGTCGGGTAATCCACGCAGCAAATGTAATTGCTGGGTTAAGGTGAGCACCCGAGAGTGCGCCTATAATCGCAGTAAGAGCCGCGAGTATAAAGAACGCATAGAGCGGCTGAGCATTTGTGGCAATGAGTGCCGCCGTAAGAATAAATGTACCAACGAGCTCGGCTACGAGAACTCCAACCGGTACATTAAGTTTACGTGACTGAGTGGGAGCTGTGTCTACAGCTTCACTCTGGGTTGTTTTGTCGCCAGTTGGCATGTATTGTCTCCTTTATGCTACTTATGCCTTTTAGTATAGCATGTAGGTTTTTTCTGCTTGTACTCTTTGGGCGGAGCTTTTACAATGAGCGTAATGAGTAATTGGATTATGGTCTTGGGAGCCTCCTTAGCAGGCGGTGTGGTGTCGTTAGTTGGCGGCCTTTATCTCCTGTACGGCAAAAGGGGCGCTAAGATTTTGCAGCGGGTTGCTGTGCCGTTTGCAGCCGGCGCTCTACTCGCAGCTAGCTTTTTTGATCTGTTGCCCGAAGCGCTTGAGCAGAGCGAGGCGCAACTGATTATGATAATTACATTGACGGGCTTTATTGGCTTTTTTGTGCTTGAGCGTTTCTTGCACTGGTTTCATCACCATCACGAACATGACACATCGGCCCATCAGGGCACCATTAGGAAGTCCTCGGCGGCGCTGATAATCATTGGCGATATCTTACATAACTTTATTGACGGTTTAGCGATTGGTGCGGCGTTTTTAGTGAACCCGGCGACGGGTATTGTCACAACAATTGCAATCGCTGCCCATGAGATTCCGCAAGAGATTGGTGATTTCGGACTGCTACTTTCAAAAGGCATGGCCAAGAAGAAGGTGATGTTAGTGAACATATGCAGCGTAGGCGCGACCATCGTTGGCGCGCTATTGGTGTTTGGCTTGGGTGAGAGCTTTTCCCTGTCTGAGCCGATATTACTGGCTGTTACTGCTGGCTTTTTTATCTATATCGCAGCCTCAGATATTATTCCGAGCATCCATGCCGAAACGAGCATGAGAGTCGCCAATATCCAGACTCTAGTTATGCTAGCTGGTTTATTATTTGTGGCGGCAACAACACTGTTGGCGCATAAGGTAATAGGGCATTCGCAGTCCCCCGTCCATCAAGAAGCGCATGTACAGACTGAAAGAGAGTGATAGAATAGGCATATGGCATTATTTCTACAACAAAAAGACGGCAAAAGTGAGCTGCAAGAACGAGTTGCTAGTGAGCTAAAGAGCAAGCTTCAGCAAAATATCAAAACACCACCGGTTAAAGATGAGCCGGCAATGCTCGAAAACCAAAGTACTACCAGGACAGCGGGCGTTGTCATTATGGCATTACTCGTAATCTTGGTGTGTGCAACTTTAGTATGGGTAACGATGTTAAACAGGTAGTGATATATGCAGCCAAACACTCCCGAGGAAAATATTTTTACCGTTAAGCCACCGGAGCCTACTCGACCCCAGAAC
>DASUUR010000017.1:0-12673 GCA_036373975.1 Saccharimonadales bacterium (SeqCode) | reverse complement strand
GATGCGAGTCGGCGCCCCGCGGACAACTATCCTGATGGATCATTTCCGAGAAGAGTGGCATAAGCTGATCCCGCCTAAGGCGGATGGTCGTCTCCTCGAACGTTTCGCGCAGTGCGGTTTCCTGATCGCTCTCCGCCGGGCTCACATGACCAGCCGGCACCGTGAGCCCGAACGGGAACTTAACCCGCTCAAAGAACAAGAGCTTGCCCTCAGGGTTCCGCAGAAACACACCAGCGGTACTGTGGTAATATACCCCTTCCTGCAGCCACCACGTCACCTCCGGGTCAATGATGATCGCGCGATCATCAACATGGCCGCACTGGTTGCAGTGGTAGCGCTGCGCCCTCTTTACGACAGCTTCGGCCTGGCAGCGAACACAGTGTGAATGCACACGGCCATCCTGCTGCGGGCTAAAGTTGAGCTTCATAGCTCCTCCTCGTACTAGCTTGAAAGGTACAGTGCTATACTAGCCAAGGAAAATAACAGATATAAGCAAGGTTTTTTGACTCAAAAAAGATTGAACAATGGCAAACTGGATTCAAGAGCACGTACTAAAGGAGCTTATTCGCCACAAAACCAGGCGCTATAGCGAGCTGCGACCTCGCGATATCGAGGGCAATCTATTCATGTATCATCTTAAGGGCTTGTTGCGAGAAGGCATTATCGAGAAAACCGAGAAGCAATATATGCTATCTAAAAAGGGCCAGCAGCATGTTGCTCAGCTCAGTCTCTCTACCGGCAAACAACGGCGGCAACCGCTGGTTTTAAACTGTATTATTGCCAAAAACAGCGAGGGCGAGTACTTGTTCCTACGCTGGCATCGGCAGCCCAATACTGGGCTCGTTAGCTTCCCACACGGCATGATGCACTATGGTGAAGGTTCCTTAAGCTCAGCAAAGCGGGAGCTCGCCGAAAAGACCGGCCTAGGCGGCGACCTCTCATACATCCATACGGTGCCTATCCGCACCCTACACAACGACGCGGTAGAGCGTCATATGTTGGTACGCTTGTTCCGGGCCAACAACCTGCAGCCACTCGAAAACACCTTACCAAGAACAGATACTAGTGAGCCCTTCTGGGCCAGCCTCAACACCATTCACCCTGATGACTTTATACCGGGATTCCACGAGCTAGCCATGGCAGTCGATAGCGACAAGCTTATATCTATTACGGAGATCGTTGTAAATAACTAACCGTCTGTGCTTCTCAAATTCTAAAAATTACGTTAAAATTAAGAAAACCATTATGCTTAGTGCTCTGAAACAAAAACGATTTATTATACCTATTGGGGTCACTCTATTAGTAGGTGTAGGCATTGCTATCTTTTTTATAGTCAACGCACCAAGCCAACCCCGCACATCGACACCATCAACGCAGCCTTCCACAAACGAGCCAACACCGGAGCCCAAACCAGATCAAAAAACGCCAGACGAAAAGAAAAAAACAACCAAGAAACCCACACAACCAACCACCGGAAGCCGCACTCCCACAGGTGGCGGGCAAGGCTCAGGAGGTGGTGGCGGCTCAGGCGGAGGCGGGGGTGGCAGCCCGACTCCTACCCCTACGACACTTATGGGCTGGCAGTTAACCTCACAAAATACCGGGCTCAAACCACACGGATTAAGTTGCAGTAGCCTGCCCTTGTATACGGGGCCGGGTAAGCCTGCCCCCGGTACAATTATTAGCAAAAAACGGATTCAATCCGGTCTTGATCTATCCGACGGAAACATAACAATCGAAAAGAGCTGTATCCGCCCAACCTCGGCGGGGCTGGGGCTCCCGATCCTGACAACCACCGACTACAATGATTGTAACCCTGATTGCGCAGTTGCACCCAACCCCATAACAGTCCGTGATTCCGAGATTGACGGTTCGCTCCTTAGCGCCCAAGAAAGCGCATTTGCGACTGGATTTATTGGCGTAGGCAGTTTTTACCGCAACTATATTCATGGCTTGGGCAGCGGCATTGCCATTGCTAATGCAGGGTTATCTGCAAGTGTCACTATAGAAGGTAATTACGTAACAGGCTTAACCGCCTTTGGCGACCCATCAACAACAGGCAACCACAGTGACGCCTTCACAATCCGTGACTTTATCACCACAAGCAACCCAAGCCGCCGTGCAGTAGTAAAGAACAATCGATTTAACTGCAACTCAGGTAACGACACAGGCGCCATATTCATTCAACAAACATGGAACGACAACATAGACTATGTTTCAATCACAGGCAACCTACTCGAGGGCGGTGGCTACCAGCTAGCGCTCGAGGGCAATACTTACGGAACACATATGTCGGCAACCAATAACCGGTTTAGCGGTACTGGCTATGGTGCTGCAGCAAAAAGCGGCAGTGGGCCAGGCTGGGCCACCTGGACAAACAACTACATCAATAATCCGTCGGCTTCAAATAACAAGGGTGCGGTTGTTCCTAAGCCGTAACTCACGCGCATCTCTGCAGTAAACATCTCAAGAGGACGCCCAGGGGGGATTTTTTATTAGTAATATACTATTATAGACTCAGCCCAGTTTTTCAGCTACGAGACGAGGTACGCCATGGCTTTTGAAATGAGGCTCAATGGACACACTGCCGCTGAGGTACAGACCGCCGTGTTAGCCGCAACACAGGCTTTCGGCTGGCGGGTAGAGACAACCGCAGCGGTCAACACCGGAGATCCAACACTTGCCTCAGCCAGGGCGGTGCTTGCGATCTTCAACGTCAAGTGCAACGGTGACCAGTACCGCGTCACCATCACCATCCAGGGCAGGGGCGACAAGCAGAAGTGCGTCATGGAGTGCTGGCAGAGCACGGTGCTGGGCTCTCCATGCGCACAAGACAACGCCCTGTACGACCACTACGAGGCACTGGGTCAAGCCATCGCCAAAGCAGTGCAGTGAATAAGCGTCCTTCCTGTCTAGGCAGGAAGGACGCCCACCTTAAAGAATGACCATTGGAGACCTATGAAAACACTTAGTTTAGAGCAGTTCAATCAGCTTATTGCACAAGCTGAACTCAAACCTCGCATTAAGCGCGACCTGCGTTTTATGCAAAGTACCGCCGGCATGACTGCAGGGGATTGGGCCGAAACAGAGCTCCTAAACATTACCGATCGGACCGGCAACAAAGGCGTACTGCTCCTTGAACCAGATACCGACATATACATTCTTGCCTACGAGCTTTCGCGAGGCATCGCCAACAGTCAAACTGGTCGCGCCCAGCCTATAATTTGCGATTTCTGCCGAACCTGGCAGAGCGGTAGTGGCGCCGGTAGCATTAGCTTTCAACGAAATAAACAATCCCTAAACAGCATTAATTTTTTGTGCTGCGCCGACCTAGCCTGCAGTCAACATGTACGCAACAAAACCGTCACTGCGCGAACTTCAAGAGCGCAGCTGCGCGAGGACCTCACCACTGAACAACGCGTGGCACGTCTTAGAAACCGCTTAGGCCAAATCATTAGCGATTTTCACCTCGCGCCACTCGCTTAAAACACATATCGAGTGCTAGCTTTTCCCTCTGGAAGTGGTATAGTACATACGGATCAAGCCACTGCAAACTTGGGAGAGCACGTGAGACAAACCGATTTGAACGGTCACAAGTCCAACGAGGTGCTGGAGGCCATCGAAAAAGTCACCAAAGACTTCGGCTGGCGAAGCACCAAGCCGCAATCCGACGACGTGAATCCATTGCTCGCTGGGGTAAATCCAGAGGTACTGGTCGCGTACAGCGTCCTGTGCGAAGGTGAGCTGTTCAGGATCGTCGTGTCCCTACAGGGTCCGAATCACCAGCGGCTGTGTTGCCTGACGCGCACGATGACCGCCGCCGTTCCCAATCCGTGCATCGAGGACGACACCCTGCATGCGCACTACGAGGAGCTCTTCAGGGCCATCGTACGGGCTACCGTTTAATCCAGCGCCCTCCTCTGTCATAGGGGAGGGCGCTCTACATGTAGCCAGAGGCTAACTTTTGCTAGAATTAATTTATGAATAAGACAACCGTTCACTTGGTTCTTGTGCTAGCGATTCTTGCTCTGGCAAGTATTCCTGCGGTTTTGTACGTCCAGCTGTCGGGCGGTATCGACAATATTATCTTGCATATGCAGCCAGCACCGGACCCAAAGAGCCCTGAACTTGTCGCGAAAAAGAATGCCGCCGCTACAGCCATACATCAGTCTTTCGCGGAGATTAATAATGCTGCCAGTCTTAAAAGCTATTCAACCGCGAATCAGAACGTCTGCAATAAAGGTCAAAATAACAGCAAGGTGCGCGATGGGTACGCTCACCGCTGCATTACTACAACCACAGTCTTTTACGGTTTTAGCGGCGACTTTCGCCAGCAAATGATCACTTTGGAACAAAAGCTTAGGGCGCTCGGTTGGCAGCCTAAAGGCGACACACTGCAACAGATCATGATCGAATATTACGATAAATATTATGGCAAAAAGAACCCAGTCAGCAACAGCCTAGGTGGCAAATATTTAGTATCGGACCTTCCCACGCCACTAGGGGGCTACAGCAAGGATACCCAGCTGCTCGATATCCGCTACGCTGAAGCTGAGACTCAGAACATCGACTACTTAAACGTATTGTACCAGGCGAATGTTGATGACATCTTAAAGACTATAGCCAAACAGAATAAATATATGATTATACTTAGTATTCAAAAGGTTTACTTCCAGAATTAGTTATACCATGACCAGAGTATTGAGAGCTGACTCCTGCCCACGCTGAGTTACTACAGTGAGCCCCTAAAAATTGACCATCTTATTAAAAGATGATAATAATAGTTAGTTCCCAAGGCACACATGGAGGCATCTATGCCCGCACCATTCCTGAGGCCTAACGAGGCCGTGCAAGTGGTTTGGGGGGAGCACTTTGCCCCGCTGCTTGAGCAGCTAGAGGCCCTGCACGAGAAAGGCGACCGCCGTGTCTTGCGCCGGATCAGCCATGCACTCCTGCTCATGCTGAAGGAGGGGGCAGAGAACCCAACTGCGAGCGAGCTACTGGCACGAGTCAAGGTGGAAGATGCTCGGTCACCCTTGGGCCCTCCGGCTGGATACGACAGTGGCACGTGGTTCTGCGGCATGGCAAAGGTGGTGGAGATACTCAATTCCGAGGACCCATTCACACCACTTGACCTCTGAACAAAGCAAGCCAGGCAAGGCCACACGATAGGGGAATAGCATGGGAAACTTGAACGAAGCACAAATCAAGAAGTTCGTCGAGGCCTTCAGCGGCAATAACGTGAAGACCGTCGACATTCAGGGCCGGGTCGGTGCACTCGAGGGCGACTCGCGTGCCGCCGCCCTGGAAGCCATCCGGCGAATTCCCGATTTGCCCTACAAGATCTGCCAAGGCCTAGCGTGGGAAACCAAGCCCGAGGAGTTCACGCTCGCCCTGGAGCTGATCGACGGACTGACGCCTATCGAGCAGCGGAGTGTTCTGACATTGGTCGTCGCTCAACTGCAGAGCAGCGACTCGCTCGCCAAATCACCAGTTGTGCAGCAGGCCATCAAGAGTGTGCGAGACAATGAGAGGATTTTGCCTGAAGTGAGGCACCACACTCTACTGCTGAAGTACCTTCAGAGCTAGCTGCCCTACGGGCGCCCCTGGCAATCGACCACGACTGCCAGGGGCGCCGTTTTCATTTCAGCACAAAAGAGAACCCGCTCCCAGTACAGGAGCGGGCATCGGTCACCAGCGCGGCGCAATCGGAAAGAGCACCTCGGCGATTTGTGTGGCCCCCTTGATGAGCGGGGTCTCCGGATGTAACACCGAGGCAACTCCATCGACCGCCGGCCTCTCAGGCCACAAACTGAATGTCGTCGCCTCGACACAGAAGGGTGCGGCGCTCAGCTGCCTGATCGCTGTCCGGAACATCCCTTCGGTAGTTCGGCCACAGCCGCCCCACCGCCACTGACGCAGATTATTAAGCCGACTAGCCAAGAACAACTTCTGGTCGCCCTGCTCGAACCGCAACGACACCGACGGGCTACACTCAAGCTCTCGCCGGCCTACCTGGCTTTGAAAACCAGCAATGAGATCCAATAGGTCATCATCGGTATCCACCCGAAGAGTGAACACTAACCGATAGGAACCCCAGATCTTTTGCGTCCTCGGATCCATCGACGGAGGGAGCTTCTGCACCATCCCATATTGCACGGGCTGGCCATCGTTCCCTTTGAAGTCAATGACATCGGCAAGCCAGTGGCGCGGAGTTGCGGAATGACTAGCATCCACACTATAGACCGGGTCCGGACGATCCGGAAATTTCGGTCCAAACGCCTGCGCCTCAAGCACAATACCAGTGAGTTTCGTCATGCCGCCTTCTTTGTTGGGCTTTCAGGACGAAATATATTATATAATATTTAACTAGAAGAACAAAACGTGATCGTGCCAGGGATGCCTAACTGGTCGTCAGCTTTGCGAGGGACGGTATTACAATACCAAGTTCATTGGCTTTGCGAGCTTGTTCCAGCTCCAAAGCAAAATCTTGGCTAGCCTCGTTGAGTTGGACGAGCTTTCCTTCTTCAATAAAATGCGGATTGACATGCCGAAATTTTTTATAGACAGTCTGATCGCTTTTATGCAGGTGTGCCAACGACTTACTCCGCAGTACTTGCAGCATGCCCTGAATGGTCTCATTCTCAGATTTAGTGAGCTTGTTAATAACAAAATCATCGTTCTGCCAAAAATCGTCCATGACCAAGGTGCCGTCTTTAAGGGCGAGGCGCAAGGTATCGGCAAATATCCTGTAGCGGGCAACTGCTTCAAAGCCTCCCCAGTGCTCCGTTTGCAATCTCAAAAAGTGCTGAGCAAATAGTATCGCGGCTTCTTTGTTTGCAAATACGATGCGGTTATCAGAAACCGTGAGCGCCGCCACACAGGCTCTAGCAATGTCTGGCGAAAACTCTCGCAATGAGTAATCTATTCTATCGGCGCAAAGATCAGGTGAGTCGCGTTCGAGTAATCCAAAGTGATGATAGTCGGTAATTCTCTCTACGGAATAATTATGCTTTTCAAGAATACTAGGTATCTCAGATTTCAGTATGTAATTTTCGTGCTGTTCATCTTGGTAACCTTCAGCGCCACCTTCGCCAACCACCCAATCAATTACATGCGAGAAGGCAGTATGCGACACGTCATGCAATAATCCGGCGATTTGCTCTTCTTCTGAGGCACCCAGTTTCCCTAAAAGAAGCATCACGCCTACAGAGTGATCATATCTCGAATAATTTTTATGATGGTAAAACTCATCGGGTATGCCGTACTGTCCTATCCCTTTTAAGCGTTGAAGTGGTTTAGAGTTTATTAATTCTAGAATAACTTCTGACTTGATGTTGACTTCGCCGTAGATTTTGTCGCTAATAATCATGATCTTATTCTACCACCCGCCGAGCACGGATACGCGCCCTTGTTGTTGCGCGTCTGCCCGGCGCTACCCGGGCAGACACAGACGGCCTACAGGTCACGGTAGTCCGGCTCGAGCTTGCCGCTCATGACCTCACGCAGGAAGGCGAGGGTCGAGGGCAGTAACTTCCCATTGGCCCGTACCACTGGCTGTCTCGAGCCTCGGGATGTTTCACCGGTAGGGTCTACGGTGACGCCAATATTTCCATCTGGACCCTCGCTATCCCTGTAGTAACGACCGCGTTTTGGCGGGAGGGGCTTGGGGAGATTGGTGAGCGCAACAAAAACTCTGCTTAAAGGCACACCGCCTCTGTCAAAGATGGCAGGGAGGGTTTCCCGCCCGTCCTCGAATAGCGCAAAAACCGGCGCATAGCCATCCCCTGGGTTACAAGTAAACTCCACCCCCTGATACACGAAAGACCTGGCATTGGACAGCGATGTTCCCATGGCTTGCACGAACTCCCTAGGAAGTTTGCCCTTCATGTTGACGATGGCCTTGATAGTCATCTTCATAATCTGGCTCCTTTAGAGTGACCTATGGGGTACTTAGGTACTGTATCATCAAAAACCATGTAAAATAACAGCATGGCTACAAAAATCTCAGGCGGCACATTCCATAGAATGCCAGCCGATTTACACAAAGCGCTTACTAATGACCCTAGAGTACTGCCACTTTGGGAGGATATCACCCCGCTTGCTCGCAATGAGTTTATATGCTGGGTAGAAAACGCCAAACACACCGAAACAAGGGAGCGCCGCGTACGACGAACCTGCGAAGAACTACTTGAAGGCAAACGCCGCCCATGCTGCTGGTTAGGCTGCATACACCGCACTGACAAAGCAGTGAGTCCATCGGTACAAGGGATACTCGCTAAGCGCGCGAGGAAATCATAATGAAAGGAATTATCTACGAAGGCACCTCTGGTATTGGTAAAACAACCGCCATACGGAATTTGCGGCAGCAGATCGCAGTGGAGCAGCATGACACCACAACATTGTTCATCTCTGAGCATCACAGCTATCAAACGCTTGCCCGCAAAAAGAACGGCGACACACCGACGGTAGCATCAATTAAAAAACACTTTGCCGATCTTGCCGACTCACTAGAGGTATTCCATACACATTATGAGCAGTCATTACTGGCCGAACGCGGCCAGCACCTAAACGCTATTGTTATTCTGGAGCGCATGGTGCTATCGCACTGTGCATTTATGACCATTGATCCGACGCCATTTGAACAAGAGGTGCGCCGTATGGCCGGGCTGAACCTACAGCTTATTATTATGCACCTCGACCCGGCTGAAGTCAGGAGTCGTCTTGCTCATGCAATGGAAATCCGTACAGGCGAAGGCTGGTTCAAACATGTTGATGAATTGGGTGGGTTTGATGCCACCGTGAAATATTACATCGAATGGCAAAAACGGCTGTTGACATACTCCAAGCAAGTTGAGGGCTGGATTCCCACCCACTATATTGACATGGCCGAACCGCAAGAAAAGGTTAATGCATTTCTGCGAACGTTTGTCATGGCACAGCCCTAGACGTTGCAACTCTTTACGGGGCGTCCGTTCTGCGCTACTCGTGCGCAATTAATACAAGGGACCTGCTTAAAAAGAAAGCCCTCCTGCCCGAAATATCTTATCGGGCAGGAGGGTGGCAGTTGCTACTGCACCACGATGCAGAGACTACTTGATCCTGGCAATCTGAGTGCCGCCACGCACCTCGAAAATGCCGACAGCCTGCGGGAAGCGATCCACCAAACGCTTAGGGTCGCTGCGACACCACGTTTCATAGATCTCCGTCTCCACAACAACAACAGTCGCTGAGCTTGCAGGGAGATCGTAGTAGCGCTCCAGGTAGCTTGCGTCGACTTTGGAAAGGTCGAACTTTGCCTCAACGGAACCAGGCCTGTAGCCAGCGTTCTTGCGCAACATGTGCAGGGGCGCGTCGTTCAAATCATGCAGGAAAGCCCCGCGACCGAACTCTTTGACCTCCCTTGGCAATGATGTACCTAGCTGGCGCTCAACCGCAGCACGCGCTTCCTTTGAGACATTTCCCAGGACCAACAACAGTTCGGTCATACTGACTCCTTCTCTCTGTGTGGCTGCTTTATTTTACTACAGATACCGGGAAACCTAATGCATGTGTCGTGATCCAATGCTACAATTACTTCATGAATATCACCATGCTTGGAACAGGCACCGGACTTATTCGGCGTGAACGACGCGCCCCATCAGTACTTATCGAGACCTCGACAGGGGAGACTGCAATAGCTGACTGCGGCTGGGGCGTTCCTGGTGCAATTAACGATCTTGGCTTTCCACTCCATGCTTTGACGCATCTCACAATCTCTCACCGCCATGCCGACCACGTCAGTGCGTTGCCAGCTCTTTTACAATCGCAGTTTATTGCGAATATCAGGCATTTGCCAGGTGAGCCACGAGAGACACCGCTCACCATCCACGGCTATCCTGGTATCCGCCAGGATATAACAACCCTCTGCGCCATGATGATCCCTGAACTGGACGTCGAAAGCCAACTCATAATCGCTGAGCCTGGCGAAGAGGTGAGTGCAGAGCAAAACCTGCGCATTACAAGTATGCCCGTACCCCACGTGCCCACCATGCCCGCAGTGTCGTTCTGTTTTGAAGCAGAAGATAAAAAAGTCGTGTTTACAGGTGATACGGGGTGGGACGAAAACATTCTTACACAGCTGCAAGATGCTGATATCGCTATTATGGATGCCTCCGCTAGCCAAAGCGAGTACGAAGAACAGCCGATCAGATCTCATCTTGCACCCGTACAGTGCGGTCAATTGGCCGCCCTCGCAGGCGTTAAGCACCTGATACTTACCTCACTCTATGACCGTGAATCAGCCGGTGAGATAACCGCAGCTGTGCGCCAGCATTATCAGGGCGCACTAACGATCCCTCAAGATTTACAGGTATTCCAAATATAGAAGGGCGGAGCGCACTGAGCGCTCCGCCTATCGCCGCGATCACTAGTCCTGGATGTGAAGACCAATGTCGCACCGCGTCGCCTCGGTCGGGAATCTGCGCCGCAGGACCCGCCAATCACCCTCGACCGTCAGGAGAACTGTATGGTCGTCCGGTATGTCAAGTCGGCTCTCCCGCACCCCCGAAAGCCCCTGCAAGGACCCATGGAGACGAGCGATCTCAGGTTTACTGAACGAGCCGAGCAGTTGAACCCGGAACACAAACTCGCCAGATGCATTGGACGGATTCTGACGTGAACCGACCGCACTCACCGACAAGCCGGGCAGCAAGATCGACCGCAAAGCACCAAGCACTGGAAACTGCACGCCGTTCACAAGGTCGGCTGGGCGCACCTTGACGATGAGCCGCTTGCCGTTCTGGATGATATCCACGTTGTGGGTGCCAACCTTGGACAATGCGGTTACCAGTAGCTCCCTGAGTTCCCGTATCTGGTGCCGGCTAAAGTTCTTCTGACCCCGCTGCACCTCCACATGATAGTCGAGATCGCCCAACAGCCCCACAGGGACCGGCAGAATCTGCATGACGTGCGGAAATAAGAATTCAGACATGACCCCGACCTCTCGTGCGAACCAACAGCTTGATTACCGGTCGTAGAGCCGAAGGCTGGGGGCCCACAGCTCATGAGGAGCAATACTAACACCTTGTGCTGCAGCCTTCTCGATGAAGGGTGGCATTTGCTCCTTCCAATTGCCATTGATCGTCAGCCTGATCACACAGTTGTCGTCCGGCTTTGGTCGACTCGTCAGAACGCCCGGAAGGTTCTTGAGCTGAGCGTGGATTGCCCTGATCTGCGACATATCGGTGTAGTAGCCAACTACCCGAACACTTACGGCAAACCACTTCGCAGAATCAGCGTCCGAGAGATGGAAGCCGATTGCACTGTGTGGCACCTTCGGCTTCAAGATGGCCTGCAACGTACTCAACACATGGAACTCTACCTCGTCCATAGTGTCGGCGGGGGTTGTCCGGACAATTAGCCGAGACCCCTCCGTACTCACCGCGGCGGTATATTCAGCCCTCAGAAAGTCCCCAAGGGTTCGCCTGAGCGCAGCAACCTGCCGGCTGTTGAACTTTCTGCGAGGATCCATCTCCACGTGGTACTCAAGATCAGTTTTGAGTGAAGCTCTCGTACTCCGCGGCAGAATCTGCAGAACCGGAGGAAAGGAAACGCCTGCCATGTCACAACCTCTTTCGCTAAAGGACCGACGAGTTTGACTATACAGGCGCTAAGCCAGCTAAGCAAGATGCTACAATTAACAATAATGAGCTTTACTTACATCGAGAAACCATCCGCTTCACCCTATGTTGATGTCATCTGGCATACTGTTGACACTTCCGACGGCACTTACTTAGCGGCCGCGGATGGCAGCTGGGACATGATATTCACCACCACCAAAGAAGGGCAGACCACCGTTCGACTTAGTGGCCCCTCATCAACTACCACCCCAGTTCACTACAAGCAGGGCAATCGTAATGTCGGCATGCGCCTAAAACAAGGCGCCTTCTTTACCCATATCGCCGCAGCCGAGGTGGTTGATGTCACCGAATATCTGCCCATGCCATCGCCCGATACCTTCTTGCTTGGTGGACACCTGTTGCACGTCCCAAGCTACGAGACAATGGATAACTTTATTGCGCAGCTAGAGAACTTGCAATTACTTAGCCAAGACCCGATCGTCCGTGCTGTATTAGAAGGGGCAAAATACGGAGCCTCGCGACGTTCGGTACAACGGCGCTTTGGCCACTCTATTGGTCTAACACCGGCGTATATCGCCCAAATTGAACGAGCGTGGCGCGCCGTGGAGCTATTACAGCAAGGCGCAGCAATTACCGCGGTAGTGCATGAGCTTGGTTACGCCGATCAGGCCCATTTAAACCGCACCATTAAAAAGGTGACCGGCTACACACCGCGCCAAAATGCCAAGCGAAATGAGCCGCTATAGGTTGGCGTTTTCGTTCAATTTTTTTATCTTAACATTCGCTTAAATAGAAACAGTCAAATAAACGAAAGGAAAGAACAATGACTATCAAACCATTTACTATCGATGTCGACCAGATAGCAATCGACAATCTAAAGCAGCGCCTCGCGGACACTCGCTTTCCACAAAGCTTTGAGGTCGAAGACTGGAGTCGTGGCGTCCCCAAGAGCTACCTTAAGAAAATTGTAAAGTACTGGGAAGAAACATACGACTGGAAGAAACACGAAGCAGCGATCAATTTGTACCCCCAGTTTATTACTGAAATTGACG
>DASUUR010000016.1:0-6566 GCA_036373975.1 Saccharimonadales bacterium (SeqCode) | reverse complement strand
GCGTCAAGGCAGCTACGGATATTCTAGGAGATAAATGGACGCCACGGCTCCTGCGTGAGCTCGCAAATCACGGACCACTCAGATTTGGAGCCTTGCAGACACAGGTTGCAGGCATCAATCCACGCACCTTGTCGGCGCGGCTAGATTTTTTAGAGGAGCGCAAAATTATTACACGGCATAGTTATTCTGAAGTGCCGCCCCGAGTTGAATATTCCCTTACCGAAAAAGGTGCCTCGCTTTGGCCAATCTTGTCGCAAATGTGTGACTGGGGTGCGAAATATGGCTCTGAACCCTGCCTGTGAGCATTTCCAAAGCTCACAGATCCGGCTACAATAACCATATGCATCTTTACCAAAAACGCAGCGAGGACGTACTGCGCGAGTTACGGTCTACAGTAGGCGGACTTAGCAATCACGAGGCTGCGCTTCGCCGTGCCGCACAAGGACCAAATAGCATTGTCCTGAAAACACGCCCATTGTGGCGCACCCTTGTTGAACCGTTTGCCAGCATTTTTATGCTGGTATTGTTTGTTGCGGCGATTTTCAGCCTCTTTCAGCACACTCTTCTTGATGCAATCATAATATTATCTATCATGGCGGTAAGCGCGATCATCTACTACGTGCAGCATTTTTCGACCGAGAAGATCCTAAAGGATCTCCAAGAAAAGTCTACTCAAGCAGTAATCGTGTGGCGTGGTGGTCGTCAAAGAAAAATCAATGCCACCGAGCTTGTGACCGGTGATATCATCACGCTAAACGAGGGCGAAAAGGTCCCGGCAGATGCCCGAATTATACATGCCAGCAATGTACGCGTTGACGAGTCGCTCCTCACTGGCGAATCAATGCCTGTCGATAAGCAACCGCACCCCTTAAAAGGCGAAAAGGAAACATACGAGCAAACAAATATTTTATTCCAGGGGTCTTTTATTGTGAGCGGTGAAGCAACAGCAGCGGTAACGGCCATCGGGAACGCAACAGAATTTGGGCAAATTGCGGCGCTTGCAACTCGTACCGACACCGAGAGTCCGGTACAACGAAAAATAGATAAGCTGCTCACCCAAATCGTGGTAGTGGTTGGAGTTATCTCACTTTGTGCGCTGGCCTTAAGCCTCTATCGCAATATGGAACTCGCGGCCGCCGTACAGTTTGTATTAACACTGGCTGTCTCCGCTGTACCGGAAGGCCTGCCGGTTGCTATAACTGTAATTCTGGTTCTTGGTATGCGTCGAATGGCGCGGCGTAAAGCCCTAGTGCGTAATATGCGCGCTATCGAGACTATCGGCGTAGTGACGACCATAGCAACTGATAAAACCGGCACTTTAACCCGTAATATTCTTTCACTGCAGCACACTTGGCAATCACCGCACACCTCTCTCAAGCTCCTGGATCTCTTGCCTTTGACAATAAATGAAACCAAAGGCGCGCTCCATGATCCACTCGACAAAGCTATTGAGGCCTATGCCGACGCCCAGAACATGCCCTTACCAAAATTCAAGCACATCGCGACATTACCATTTGATCACCGCTTTGCGATGAGCGGCAATATTTGGCAAGATGGCGACACAAATTTTGCCGTTATCAAGGGCTCGCCGGAGCATGTCCTGCGCTTAACAGCCTTGAGTGGCGAGCAAAAAGCTGAAGCCGAAGCAACACTCCAAGCGCTTACCAAGCAAGGGCACCGTGTCATTGCCGTAGCCAAAATCCAGCGCGTCCATTCCGACTTCGCTCTTGAGCAAGTTAAAAAAGGCCTTAGTTTTCTTGGTTTCATAGCCGTCAGTGACATACTGCGCCCTGAAGCAAAAGCCTCGGTACTCGCAGCAAAACAGGCTGGCATCTCAGTACATATGATTACGGGGGATCATTTTGAAACCGCTTTTTCCATTGCCAAACAGCTTGGCATAGCCAGTCACCGTAATGAAGTGTTCGACAGTCGGCAAATGCATGACTTAAGCGATGCGCAGTTGCAAGAGCTGGTTAAGAGAACGACTGTTTTTGCGCGTGTTGTCCCCGAGCAAAAGTATCGCATCCTTGGGGCCCTAAAACATAGTGGCATTGCCGCAATGACTGGAGATGGTGTTAATGATGTACCAGCCCTGGCCAATGCGCACGTTGGCATTGCCATGGGCAGCGGCTCCCAAATTGCTAAAGATGCTGGCGACATGATTCTGCTTGATAATAATTTTAAGAGCATTATAGAGGCCCTACGCGAAGGTCGTATCATATTTAGCAATATCCGCCGTATGCTGTTCTATCTGCTCACAACCACAACGGGCGAGATGCTTACCATGCTCGGAGCACTACTCATTGGCATGCCGGTGCCAGTCGCACCAGTACAAATTCTGTGGATTAACTTAGTAACCGACACCGCGCTGGTTATTCCACTTGGGCTTGAGCCAGGCGAAAAGAACGTCATGCGCCTCCCGCCGCGGCGCGTCAAAGCACCGATCCTCTCCAAGCTACTTATAAGCCGATTGGTACTGTTGGCGACAGTTATGGCTATTACGGCACTCTGCACATTCCAGGCATTTGCACAGTCTCACGGCGTTGCATACGCACAAACCATTACCTTTACCGTGCTTGTTGTTATGCAGTGGGCAAACGCGCTGAATGCTCGGAGTGAGTCTGAATCAATCTTTACCCGATTAAAAACTCTGAACGGTAAATTTTATGCCGGCCTTAGCATTGCCATAGCGTTGCAGTGGCTAGCACTCTTCGGCCCCTTGCAGAGTCTGTTACGCGTTACGCCGGTTTCGCCAGCAGACCTTGCGGTTGCTGCGGGCATCGGCATTGGCGTCATTATAGCTTTCGGCGAACTCCATAAATATATCAGCAGGCGGCTACAAAGTACTACTTAATAACACGGCGACCCAGGTAGCCACTGAGCCAATATTGCGCCGCAACAGTTCCTATGACTACAAGCGCAGGAATAAGCGCATCCGAAAAATCTGGTGATACAAAATCCAAGAAAGTACGGATAAATGGCACAGTGAATACGAGTGCGACAATGGCCACCACGCTCACAGCGTAGAGCAGGCGCATTCTGAGCAGTCGTTTGCCCGCTGGAACAGCAAGCAGGCGGGGGACAAAAAACACCAACGCCACCCCGAATACTGTCGCCGCCAGTGCTGTGAGTGTTTGAGCGTTCATCGCAAGCTCCTGACCACCGCGGTGTAGTAGCCACAAATACGTAAACAATACGCCAGCAGCACTCAGCAGTGCAATTGGCAGAACATTGAGCGCCGTGTTCTTCCAGAAGTGCGTCGGGTTGACTCGCTGGCGGGTTTCAGGCGGAAGCAATGTCCACAATACCGAAGGAAGAGTTACTAAAAATATATTCATAAAAGTAATATGCCGCGGCAAGAACGGGTACATGGTGTTAAGCGCCAACGTCCCAAGCAGTAACACGACTCCATACACAATCTTATGAAAGAACAGGCAAGCAATGAGCTCGATCGCCTGCATAATCCGGTTACCAAGCCGCATGCCAACAGGCAAAGAAGTGAACGAGTTATCAAGCAAAATGATATCTGCAACTCGTCGTGTTGCTGGCGCGCCAGCAAACATCGCCACTCCCAAGTTAGATTGTTTAAGCGCCAGAGCATCATTAACACCATCTCCAACCATACCGGTAAAATTACCGACACGCTGGAAAGTCTGTAGCAAACGCTGCTTTTGCTCGGGCAACACCCTTGCGAATATAGTTGTGGCAAGAACAGTCGCATCCCATTCCTTTGCCGATAATTTCTCGAGCTCGGCACCCGTAATAATTTTATCCGCAACCTTTATGCCCGCCGACTCAGCGACATATTGAACCGTCTTAGGATTGTCACCACTTATCACCTTAATATGCACATCGCGGTCCTGCAAAAAATCTACCGTCTCACGCACCTGTTCTCGTAGTGCGTTTTTAAGTACGACCAAACCTATGCTCCGACCCTTTACTGTGGTCGGTAGCTGCTGCAGCTTACCTGCATAATTATCTATCCTCATGACCAACAACACCCTGAGCCCTTGTTCCGTCATAGCATCAATAGACTCTTGCATCTTTTTAGTAATAGTCGTGTGCCGCAGCAACACTTCAGGGGCGCCCATGGCAACCACCTTTTCGCCTAGGCGGACTGCACTCATTTTACGCGCCGACGAAAAGGCTAATATATCTGCTACACGGTAAGTATCCGGACGGGGAATATCGCGAAGGAGCGCCTCGCTAGTGGGGTTGTGGCTACTAGCTTCTTTGGCCAATACATACAGCACTTTGCGTAGGTAGGTTTCAGGCTCATCATTTAACGGCACGATTTTTTCTAGCGTCATAGCGTCGCTTGTCAGTGTGCCGGTTTTATCCACGCACAGCACATCAAGCAGCGCCATAGCCTCAATTGCAGACAGCTTCTGCGGCAATACTTTGTGTCGCGCTAGGTTTAAGGCTCCAAAGGCGAGTAGCAATGTGCTTGCCAGCAGCAGACCCTCGGGGACAACCGTTACACCAGCAGCAGTAACGGTTTTGAGTGCAGCAATCATGCCCAAATCGCGTGCAAGATAAATGACAATAATCGCTACGGACAGCACGATGGCCGCGTAAGTCAAGAGTTGAATGGTGCGAGCAATTCGTTTTTGCAGTGGCGTTGCCTCGGGTTCGTATCGCTTTAGAGTCGCCACCATGGCACCGGCTTTAGTATCGGCCCCTACCGCCAACACTCGAACCGTCGCTTTGCCAGCCATTGCCATACTGCCAGCGTAGACGGTGTCATTAGTATCTTTAGGGATAGTACGCGCCTCCCCGGTTAGTAAGCTTTCATCACACTCTAGGCCTTGTGAGGTAATTACCGCGCCATCAGCAGTCAGCTGCTCGCCGGCCTCGATATACAGCACATCTCCAACAGCGACTGCTTCAATATTAACCGTCTCTTTTGTGTCATTAGGGAGAATGCGTGTCGCTTTAGGAGCGGTGAGTATTTCAAGCTTTCGCAGAGCCCGCCGGGCACGAATCTCCTGGATTATGGCAATAAGTACGTTGAGAGTAATAACAACAGAAATAAACCAGGCATCACGAAACTCTCCCAACAAGAGTAAGGAGGTCACCAATACAGCAATCGCAATCACTAGTGGATTTACTAAATTGCGGCGTATAATCAAAAGATATTCACCCAGCATGTTCTTATCATACAGCACACGCATTATTTGACAGACGTGCGTATATCATACATACTCAAATTAACACTTCAATCTTAAAGGATTATTATGCAGGAAACGCTTGAGCGCACTCTGGCGTCACTTATCGCTATACCAAGCGAGAGCCACAATAAAGAGGCGTGCCACTCAATAATTGAATTTATCCGCAACGAGCTTGAGCCGCTCGGGCTATTCATGACCGCAGCTATGGAGCGTGACAACCCATACCTGATCGCCACCACCAAGCATACCCGCTCACCTAAAATCCTTCTGGCGGCGCATCTCGATGTTGTGCCGGCGCACGAATCACAGTACACAATGACCAAAGTCAACGAGAGGCTCTATGGACGCGGGGTGTTCGATATGAAGTTCGCAGCCGCTTGTTTTATCGAATTTGCCAAAAAGCACAGTGAACAATTAAAAGATTTCGATATTGGCTTCTTGTTCACGACCGATGAAGAAATCGGCGGCGCAAGTGTCAATGAGTTTCTTGAAGACGGATGGCGTGCTGGTCTAGTATTTATACCCGACGGCGGAGACAACTGGCGCATCGAGGAGCGCGCCAAGGGTTTTACGCTCAATGAGCTAATTGCTAGCGGTAAAACCGCCCATGGCTCTCGCCCGTGGGAAGGGGATAATGCGTTTCACACTCTTATCCCATTACTACATGAGATCCGCGAACGCTATCCTTTTAAGCACGAAGCCGGCCCTACGCTGACTATAAGTGTTGCTCAGGCTGGTCACGCGTGGAATCAGGTGCCCGATAGCGCACTTGTAGCATTCGATTTTCGGTCATTCGACGACCAAGAAGTAAACGACCACATCGCTTATCTTGATTCGATTGCCAAAACACATAATTTAACATTAAAAACCAGGGTCCATGGCCATGCATTGCATCTAGATAAAAGCTCGCCACTCGTCCACTCGTACACCCGCGCGCTTGAGGACACACTAGGAAAACCGGCAGAATTTGGTGAATCATATGGGGCCAGTGATGGTCACTGGTTCGCGCGCCACAATATTCCCGCGCTCCTTGTTCAGCCAAACGGCGGCGATCGTCACGGTCCGAATGAGTGGTTACTTGCTCATGATCTAGAGAAGTATTATCTTGCCCTCACGAAATGGCTCAATCAAGAGCTATAGTTCATCTCGCTTCTCACCCAAAAAACGCACCCACTGCCGGGATAGACGCAAAATAGTCTTGAGGGGCAGCTCAATAGCCATATCAAGTATGAGAGTTACCACATTAACCTTGGCGTACTTGTCAGACAACCACCGCCCTATGATAACGAAGGGGGTGTAGAAGAAATCCCGCAGCGCATCAAAGAAGTTCTGCCTGGCGGCGAACATTTCAATCTCGCGAACCAATCGCGATAAGCGAAAGCCCAAAAAGCTCGC
>DASUUR010000015.1:0-3015 GCA_036373975.1 Saccharimonadales bacterium (SeqCode) | reverse complement strand
AGGTAAACCCTAAGGCCGGCATGACCTTCGTGAATGGTCTGCGCGCGCTGCTACGCCAAGACCCAAATATCATTATGGTAGGAGAGATTCGCGACTCAGAAACTGCCAACCTAGCGGTTCAGGCTGCGCTGACCGGGCACCTCGTATTTAGCACCTTGCACACCAACAACGCCTCAACCAGCCTTCCCCGCCTCCTCGATATGAATATCGAGCCCTTCCTGATTGCTAGTACTATACGAGCGGTTATTGGGCAGCGCCTGGTGCGCCGTCTCTGCGCAAATTGTCGCGTCGCCTATGAGCCAAGCAAGAACGAGGTTGCCGAGATAACCCGCCTCTTCAAAGTCTCCTCTAACTTCCGGCGGGTGCACGAGCTGGAGAGCGAAGCACTCTCCCAGGGTATTGGCACAAGTTCCGGCAAAGACTTAAGCACGAACGACGAGACCATCATTCGCTTATGGAAAGCGTCCGATGCCGGCTGCGAAGAGTGTAATGGCCTCGCCTACAAGGGTCGTATAGGTATTTACGAAGCGCTGCCAAATTCCACAACATTGCAAAAACTGATCGTTAGTAGCGCCACAAGCGATGTTATTCAAGATGCCGCGATCAAAGAGGGTATGATCACCATGCAGATGGATGGTCTTATTAAGGCCCTTCGCGGTGAAACAACAATAGAAGAAATCTTACAGGCAACCCGCGAGTAGTCTATGGCACTTTTTACCTACCAAGCAATCAATGCAAGCGGCTCGGTCATTAACGGCACTGTTGAGGCCTCAGACAGAACCGCTGCTATATCCGCCCTAAGTCGCGAGGGGCTGCGGCCAATCAGTTTAAAAGAGCGCAGCAGCACGGGCTTTAATTTTAAAACGCTTCTAAAAAAACGCGTCAAGAGTGATGCGTTAGTTATGTTTACACGTCAGCTCAGCACAATGGTGGGGGCCGGCGTACCGCTCTACCGTGCGTTGACCGGCCTGCAGTCCCACACCGAAAACGAGACCCTAAAGGCCGTTCTTGAGCAAGTCAGCAAAGACATCCAGGGCGGTAGCACTTTAGCAGATGCTTTTGCAAAACATCCGCACGTCTTTAGTGATGTCTATATCAATATGGTGCGCGCCGGCGAAGCGGCAGGTATTCTCGATGAAATCCTTAAGCGCCTGGCTTTGCAACAAGAAAAGAATGCTACAATTCGCAAAAAAGCCAAAAGCGCCATGACCTACCCCGCCATCTTGCTTGTCATTACTGTTGGTGCGTTTTTTGGCCTAATGATCTTTGTTGTCCCCCGTATTGGTCAGATTATCAAGGACCTCGGTGGTCCGGATGCCGAGCTGCCGCTCATTACTCAGGTGATGCTCGGGATTAGCAATTTCATTCAAGCTTACTGGCTCTTAATCTTTGCTGCAATTGGGATATTTGCATTCTTATTCACGCGTTTTATTCGTACACCAAAGGGGCGGCGACAAGTCCACACAGTACTACTTAAAGTGCCTATCGTAAAAAATATCATCATGAAGGTTGCCCTTGCTAGGTTCTCGCGCACCTTCGCAGCCTTGCTCGGTGCTGGCGTGAGTGTTATTGAGGCCCTAAAAGTAACCGGTCGAGCCATCGGTAACGTTGTGTATGAAGATGAGATTAACCGTGCGATCGACGAAGTAAAAAACGGTAAACAGCTCTCGGAGGCACTCCATAAAAGCGCCCTTTTCCCGCCACTCATATCACAAATGCTGGCAGTCGGTGAGGAAACTGGTCAAACTGATAGCGTGCTTATCAAAGTGGCTGATTTTTACGATGAAGAGGTTGATACAACTATTGATGGTTTAAGCTCTATCATTGAGCCGGTTATGATCGTGATTATGGGCTCGATGGTCGGTCTGATTGCTGCCAGCGTTATGGGGCCAATTAGTAATCTTGCTCAAAACATTAAGCAGTAACCATAAGCATTTCGTGCTATACTTGACCTAATAGTTACATGTGGGCATCATGAGCAAATTATTTTACAAAGACAAGCCAATTATCGGCCTCGACTTTAGCCAGACCAGCATAAAAGTCATGGACAGCGACCCCCGCCGCAGCAAAGTGCTGGGGTATGGCTCTGTCGATCTTGATCCGATCAAGACCCAGCAAGGTTTTGATGACGGCAATAGTGAATATCTGGCCACTGCCTTGAAGGCCCTTTTTAAGGAAAAGCTGATCGGCAAAGTGCGCAGCAACCATGCCGTTATTAGCATTCCAACTGCCCGCACCTACACCCGATCTTTTACTCTGCCCGCAGATGCCGAGAAGAACCTCGAGGACGCCATAAAGCTTGAAGCCGAGCAGTACATTCCCGTACCAATTTCGCAGCTTTACAGCGATTTCCAAATCATTGAACGCAGTAAAGATTCCATCTCGGTGCTTTTGTGCGCCGTACCACAAAAGATTGTTGACGTTTGCGTTTCGGCTTGCCGCAGCGCCAATCTCAAAGTAGTGCTTGTTGAGCCCAGCATTAGCGCTGTTGCACGCTTGCTGGCCCGCACTGAAGAAGGTCACTTATCGACTGCAATTGTCGATGTTGGCCCAGCCAGTACCGATATTGCCATTTTGGACGGCGCCGTGCGGGTTACCGGTGGCATCGCCATTGGTGGCAATACTTTTACACTTGATATCGCCAAGAAGCTACACGTCCCACTCGAAAATGCTCATCAGCTCAAAGTATTGCACGGCCTTAATGCTGGACCACGCCAAGCCAAAATCATTGAGGCCGTCGAGCCGAACCTAAAGCGTATCATTACTGAAGTACGCAAGGTCATGCGCTACTATACCGAACGCCTGGAATCCGGCAAAAAAATCGAGCAAGTGATTATTGTGGGTGGGGGCTCCAACATTCCCGGGCTCGGCGACTATTTTACAAATGCGCTCGTTATGCCCGCACGTATCGCCAGCCCGTGGCAGGTACTTGACTTTAGCTCGCTGGAACAGCCACCCCGACAATTCAAACCACGCTACATAACAGTTGCGGGGCTCTCAAGCGTCGCCCCACAG
>DASUUR010000014.1:0-15391 GCA_036373975.1 Saccharimonadales bacterium (SeqCode) | reverse complement strand
CTAAGGCCGCCATTGCCGCCTTTACCCGCTACTACAATCACCCGAGCCGTATCTACAAACATATATGCTCTAGCATACCAGAAACGGCGCCTATTGCGAACAGAGGCGCCGTTTCATAATAAGTCAGCCAAATTAGTGGATGTAGTTGTAAGCCCGAGCCTGGCCAGCCGAAATCGTACGGCTGCTCCGCACGCCCCATCCTTCGTAGTTCATTTCAGATACCTGAACACTGCCGTCGGCGTTTACCCGCTCGACCACTGCAACGTGACCATAGCCGCCCCATCCACCAGAGGACTGAAGCACCGCCCCTACTGCTGGGCTATTATTCACCTTGTAGCCTGAGCTCGCCGCAAAGCTTGCCCATGATGTGGCATTCCCCCAGAAACTGCCGACTGGTCGGCCGAGTTCAGCACGACGCTCATAGGCCCACCACGTACAATAACCAACATCATAACGGTTACCAACGGAAGCGGTAGAAGCGAAGCCGCCGCTAAACCCAAAGCCTGAACCGCCGAACTGTAATGGCGGCGTATAGCCAGGGCGCTCGGATTCAGGGAGCACACCCGCAGGGATCATGATCTGCTTGCCCGGCTTAATACCCGTTAGCTCCAAATCATTAAACAAGATTATGCGCTCTTTGCTTGTCTTGTAGCGCTGCGCAAGCGCATCAAGCGTATCCCCAGACTTTACGGTATAGAGCACACCGTCTGTGGCTGGGATCCGTAGGCTGCGCCCTGGAGTGATGGCATCCGAAGTAAGATTGTTAGCCCATCGAATTGTATCGGGGGAAATATCAAATTTCTGAGCAATCTTAGCAACAGTATCCCCGGCAGCAGCACGGTAATTTGTAATGCCACGGTTGGTGCTGCTTGGCTGGATAATTTGTGGCTTAGAAATTAAATCATCATCAGTTTGAGCAAGCTCGCCCTTGGCACTTAGCGAAATAGATAGGTTGGCAACATTGGTAGCAACCGAAAGGTTGGCCGTCTCAGCCATAGCTGCGGCCATATTTGTTGCCACTAGCTGGTCAACCGAGGGTTTATCGACTTCGATAGAAACTCCAGCAGCTCGCTGAGCAGCAAGCTGTTGGCTAACAGGCGAGCGATACCCCAACGAAATAAAGCTTGCAATAAGCGCAAATACTGCGACATAGGTCACAATAGTAGTAATTTTCTGGGAATGTTTCGTGCGCTTGCGCTTAGGGGCTGTGGCCGCTAAGTTGGTAGGTTGTGTCGACATACGCGAAACAATACCTTTTGCAAATTGAGTACGAATAATGAATCTCCTGCGATGCGTTACCGCACCACACTACCTTACTCTGTCTTTCTTCTCGCAACAAGAACAGGGTACACTCGACCGTTCGTTATTTAGCTACTATTTAGTTTAGTACCCGTACGACATTTGTCGGTAGGCCGTCACAGTGTATAACCCCTCCTGTAAGACATGAGTAGTTTTACTACTGTTAATGCCTCTTCATTATACAAACTCTTGCATTCCACGTCAATATATTTTTTAATATGTTAATTATTAAAGATGTTGCAATTCTTGATGCAATATTTACGAGTATTGGCCTCGTGTTCAGCCTGGGTGCGAGAGAAGTAGGTTGTTCCATTATCACCGCTTACAAAGTACAAATAATCACCCTTGGCAGGATGCGCCACCGCTTCAAGTGCCGACAGCGTCATAGAGGCGATAGGGCCGGGGGGCAAGCCCTTTATGATCCGCGTATTGTACGGTGAGTCAAGGGTCACACGGGGTTCAACACCCAGTAGTTCTGCGCCATAAATAAAGGTTGCGTCAGCCCCGAGTGGCATTTTCTCGGCGAGACGTTTATAGAATACTTGCGCTACCTGCCTCTCATCGGCTGGCTTTGCTACTTCTTTTTGGATGATTGAGCCCAATGTTAATGCCTGGTGCAGCGTAAGCTTACGTTTGGCAAAGTTTTCAATCAAAGACCTCTCTTTAAGGCGGTCGTGGAAAGTACTAAATGAGAGCTCAAGCAGCGTCTGCAATGACGCATCTGCAGGCATTCGATAGGTATCTGGGAAAATATACCCCTCAAGTGTCGCCTCCTTCGGCTTGTCCGCGAGCAACGGATGCTGGTAGCTTGCAGTGAATGCGGCGTCAATCTCACCCGCCTTGAAACCCTGCACCTGCAAGTCAGCCCTTAACTGCTTGAGTGTCTTGCCTGGTAGAATGGTTACCGTTAACTGATCAGTCTCACCCTTAGTCATCTTGCCAACAATCTCTTCAATCGACATAGCCGGCGTAAGGCTATAGGTGCCAGCTTGCAGCTTGTGCTTCGTCTCGGTGAAATGCGTAAAGATCTGGAAGCTTAGGGAGCTCTGGATTATGCGATCATCCTCAAGCTGTTTTGCAATAACACCTGCGGTCGCCCCTTCTTGCACCGTAAACCTTATGGTTTGCTTGCTCGCCGCATCACGGGGGGCTAAAGAATGGCGATACCAAAGTACACTCAATACCCCAAATAGTAGGGCTAGAATCATTGTGCCTATAAGCACCCAGCGCCAAGTATGGCGGGGACGAGCTTTGATAGTAAGCTCTGGCTCTGGAACAGACTCTGAGTTAAGCTGCATTACTACCGTATATTCCCTCTAGATAGTCACCAAGGATTATCGCTGCCGCATGGGCGTCAATATCAGCCTTTGAGTACGGTTGTTTTTGTTCTTTGAGGTATCGTTCAGCGAGTACCGATGTTAGTGACTCATCCTGGAATACAATCGGGATAGAGAATATTTCTAACCGTTTAGCAAATTCCTGGACGTAACTCGTTTGCGCGGTTGGCTCTCCTTGCTGGTTACGCGGGTACCCGAGAACAATTGTAACGGGCTCAAACTCAGCAATCACTTCCTTTAAACGTTCGCCCTCGAGGCCATCGACATCAATCACGCCATACGGCACCGGGAAGCGCACTGACGTATCGGCATGGGCAACGCCAATCCGCTTTTCGCCTACATCTAGAGCAATAACTGTGTGAGAACTACTCATTTTTTATAACAAACTTGATTGAAATCTTATCTGCTGATGGTGCCGACGTAACCCAGAATGGCCAGAATGAAGTTTCAACATTTTCAACACCAGGAATGGCTTCGACGTGTTGTTGGATCTCGCCGTAGCGCTTGCCTTCGAGCTGTTTGGTTAATTCCTTTTCATCTATGCTTGGGCCGATGTAGGCAACCGTCGTGAGCCGCACCGTTAGACCAGCCTGCTGACGCTCAAAGCGGCTGAAGCGGACTGATTTATCGCCGTTCTCGTAGATACGCTGATCCTCTTTACCCTCAAGTTGCTTATTCAATGCATTATCAAGAATAGCTTTCATGTCTGGCTTAGAGATGGCAAGCAAAGTATATGCGGTCTCAACAGTCAGCTTAGCCTGGCTGGCCTCATGGCCGACCGCTGGCGACACTGACGGATCGCCCACAGTTGCGGTGAAGCTCTCATCAATAATCACTACGTCGCCGCCGAGCTTTTGCTTCAGCTCATCTTTCGCGGCATCATTATTTTGATCCTTGAGTTGCTGCTTTGCCTTATCTACATCCGCTTGCGACACAACTTTTACCGTACGCTTTGAGCCACCCGACATTGGCCCACCTTCGGCGGTTACACTACTATTGCCAGAGTTATACGACTGGGCAGCCAGATTATATTCGGAGCCAATCTTCTCGGCTGTCACCGCCACATTTGCCTTGCCCCCGACAATTTGCCCACCTTCGATGGTAGCGCCGGGAACGGTCACGTCGCTATTACTGGTAAACACGTAGCCATCGCCAGAGGTAAATGCCGTCCCGCCAGACACGACAACCGGATCACTACTAGACTCATTGGTGAGCGTCATGCTGCCAGTTGCTTTATCGCCCACGTCTTTTTGACCTGTGGCAGCAAAGTCAACTGTTTGGGTCTTTTTGAGCTCTTGAGCAAGGGGCTTGGCAATATTTTTATCGGGATTAGTCTTGGCATCAGGGTCAAGCGTCAACGGTAGATCGATATTTACTAAGGTAGTCTTTGCGGTAATGGCAACCGTTGCACGCGGCGCAAAAAAGATAGCCCAAATCAGAAATGCGATAAGCAGCACACCACCGCCCACTCCTAAAAAGAGCCACTTGCGAAAACGGTCGAAATTGGGAATTCTAAACGGGTTCTTGCCAGCAAGCTTGTCCTTGGCAGGGCTAATTGCTTTGTCTGATTTGGCACTTTTCAGGGAATCAAAGGCCACCGGCGTACCTGCACCCCCAGCTTTTGCTGCGTCGTCAAGCTCTCCGATTGAAATATCTTCACCATTTATAACATCCTCGTCATCAACTTCAAGCGCAGCAATTGGGGCGACTTCTGGCTTAGACTGAAGATTCTTAGCAACGGGAATGTGTACGCCAGCCGCAAGGGATGATAGCGCCTGATCGCTCGTAATAAGTACGAGGCGTTTTTCGGCACCGATCGACGCTTTTTGCAATAGTTTTAAATTAACCGCGCTCTGCAACACACCAACACGCTTGGGGGGCACTAGTGCGACAATCTTAGCCTTTGCGGCTTTGACTTTTTCGATAATAGAGGTGATATCGTCTTCGATATCTATATATATGACATCTTTCATATGCGTAACATTTTGTTCAATTTGTCTTTTATTGTGTCTTCCTGGTTCCCTACTATAGTATCATATCCAACTCTCAGGAGACCCATAGCGGTAATAAAGGTATGGTCCGTCACGTCGCCGGTTTTATCGGTTATACCCACAACTTCTGCGGGTTTAATGTGGTGAACCGTTGGCCGTCGCGTAAACGGAAGGTCTTTGTACCAATCGGTTGTTTCAAGAATGGCGACTAACTTTGCCAGGCTCGAACCACCCCCGCAAAGCAAAATCCGATTCGGCAGATGATCGACTGAGTCAAACTCACTCAGAGCCAGCTCGACACCATTAATCCACACCGCAAGGGTCTTATCGAGTGCTTCGTTGACCTTTTTAGCTACCGCTGGCTTAATGCTGTCGCTATCGATGTTAATTTTGAGTTTTTCGGCGTCGTCGTAGGTAAGGTCAAGATCGCTTGATATTGTGCGTGTAAAGCTACGGCCGCCAATACCAAACATCTTCGTACCCTCAACACCACCGTCATTTACAACAGCTATATCGGTAGTACCTCCACCAATATCTGCCAGAATCGCCGTAAAAGTACTGCTCGCGTCAGTTCCGAGCACTGAACGCGAAACCGCAAATGGCTCTGCGGCAACTGCCACCAAATCGAGGTCGAGCTCGCTCGCTGTACGTTCCAGTGCACCGATGTGTACCATAGGCGCAAACGCCGTATAGATCTGGATCGCAACATCACGCCCCTGGAAGCCAATTGGGTTGCTCACCTTGTAGCCGTCAATGTGAATGCTAACAATCGCGCTGTTCACCAACTTTACTTCGACATCCTCGTTGCCGGTCTCCCAGGCAACTTGCTTTTGAGCTTTTACTTGTGCCCGTTCTTGCACCTTCTCGATGATAAATTCCATCTCTGAAACATCGAGTGGTCGGTCTGGCTGCGGGCGCTTGTAGCGGATAGTGTTTGTAATGCCTTTTACCAGCTCGCCTGCGATACCAATAATAACCTTTTTGGCTTGCACACCGGCTTGGTCTTCGGCCTCAGCCAGTGCCTCTTCGCAATTGCGTACAACACCACCAATATCGGCAATTGCACCTGAGTGCATATCGCTCAGATCCTGCCTGGCCCGGCCAACACCGACAATTTCAATCGTATCGCCATCAAGGCGCGCAATTAAAGCCTTAACAAATTCAGTACCAATATCAAGAGCGACAAAGTGACGATCGCCTGGCTCTCGAGAACGAGAAATAGACTGTTTTAATTTATCGAATACCATATTCGTAGTAAGTATACCATAAGCTCAACGAGGATACCCGTCTATTCATAGTCGCTAAAACGTGTCATACTACTCAGAATTCTCGATGAAGGAGGTGGCCATGAATCTCAAGAAGATTCTGGTGCTGTCGGCGGTTGCGATTGTGCTCTTTTTGCTCATCACTGAGCCGGAGCAAAGCGCAGAGGCAGTCCTGGCAGTCCTAGGATGGATCGGGGTCGCTATCAATGCGCTCATCAGGTTTATCCGACGACTGTTTGCGTGATGATGGATCGAGAACCACCGGATTGTGCGTACCCAACCAGGTGCGTACAATCCGGTTTCTTACTTGCCTACTACTGCAATACGGCCTTAATGTGGCGCACACCTGCAGAACTAGCTTCTTCTTTCAAAATCTTGAAGCGCTTACCGTCTTCGAATAACTGTAATGTATGGTCAACATGTGGGCCACCACAGATCTCAAAGCTAAAGGGCCTTTTGGCATCGTCAGCAATCATTTTGTACACTTTTACGGTATCGCCGTAGCGATCACCAAATTGGCCTAGCGCACCGAGTGGCCCAGTTGCTTCAGCAGTTGGGTATTCCGCCCAGGAAATTTTAAGATCTTTGGCGATCTGTTCGTTTACAATGTCTTCGACTTGCTGCAGTTGCTCAGGGGTGACCTTTTCGGGGTGAGAGAAATCAAAACGCAAGCGCCCCTCGGTTATATTTGAACCACGCTGAATAACATGCGTTCCAAGCACATCACGAAGCGCCTGATACATTAGATGCGTAGCGGTGTGATACTTCTTGTGTTGCAGGGTTTGCCCGCCAAGTCCACCCTTAAAGGTGCCTTTGCTGGCAGTTTGGGAGCGTTCGCGCTGAACCTTCATCATATGTTCAAAGTCATAGCGCCAAGAATCAGGCACAGTAACCCCGGCCCTATATGCCTCTTCAATGCTCAACTCTACTGGAAATCCGTAGGTATCGTAAAGGGTAAAAATTTGCTCTCCATACAGAGTATTTCCATTACCTTGAGCCATCTTTTCAAGCTCTTTCAAGCCCTTACGCAGCGTTTGACGAAACGCCTTTTCTTCACGTACGAGCACGGCGATTACTTCTTCACGTGCCGCCTTTACTTCTGGATAGTCTTCGGCATAGAGGTCTGCAATAACAGGCACGATTTCTTCAAGGAAGTTCTGCTCGATACCAAGGTCAAATGCGAATCGTACTGCGCGGCGCACCAAGCGGCGCATTACATAGCCTTGTTCTTTGTTGCTTGGCTTTACACCATCGACAGCCAAGAAGCTAGCCCCACGCAGATGGTCGGCGATAACGCGCATTGCGTTGGTGTGACTTTCGTATTTTTTGCCCGAAAGCTGTTCAAGTTTCTCAACAATTGGCCAAAGAATACTTATTTTGTAAACATCTGGGCTATTGATCGCAGCTGCAGCGATACGCTCCAAGCCACCGCCAAAGTCAACGTTTTTCTTTTCAAGTGGCTCAAAGCCAGCCTCGGTGCGCCGATACTGCATAAATACCTGATTGCCAATTTCCATAAAGCGCCCTGAGTCACTGGCTGGGTGCGGCTCACCGTAGCTTGGATCATGATTTTGATCACCAAAATCGTAAAACACTTCGCTGTCCGGGCCACAGGGATCACCAATAGGTGTTTTAGCTAGGCCACCCCCGCGGCTCCACCAGTTTTCGCCATCGTCGTAAAAGAAAATCCGCCCACCCTGCATACCTTTAGCGTCACCGTCGGCCTGTGAACCAACCTCAACGATTTTGGCATCAACGCCCTTTTCCTTGAAGAGTTTCTCCCAGATTGCGGCTGCTTCGGTGTCGCGTGGAATGCCATGCTCTTCGCTGCCGATGTAACAGGTGACATAGATCTTATGTGGATCCAAGCCAACCTCTTTGGTTAAAAATTCAAAGAACCAACGAATTTGTTCTTCTTTAAAGTAGTCACCCAAGCTCCAGTTACCAAGCATCTCAAAAAAGGTTGTATGGCTACGGTCGCCAACCTCTTCGATATCTTGGGCGCGAATGCATGTTTGACTGTCTACTAGGCGAATTCCGCTAGGATGTTCCTCGCCCAGTAAATACGGAATAAGGGGTTGCATGCCAGAGCCGGTAAATAGAGTGGTGGGATCGTTTTGCGGCACAAGCAGTGCACGCGGAATTATTGCGTGATCACGATTTTTGAAAAAATTCAAATAAGCAGTACGAATATCTTGGGCGTTCATAGTAGCCCCATTATAACAGATGTATATAAGGGATTCTACTGGTTGTCAGAGCCAGGGAGATGTTCTTTTACCTGCTCAATCTGCTCGGTAACCTGGGTAGGCACATCTTGCAGTTGTTCGGTGGTGTTCTGAACAGTCTCTTCTACACCCTGCTGCACTTGCTCGCCAAAAGTATTTTGAATCCATTCTTTAATTGCATCAAACATAATTACTCCTCCTTACTATGTGTGGTAATTTCAGTGGTCATATTACTATCTTTAGTGTATCACACCGCCGCAACGATGCCACTGCCAACCACCCGCTCGTTATCATATATAACCGCAGACTGACCCGGTGTAATTGCCCGCTCAGGCTGCATTAACTGTAAGGCCGCGGTGTTATCTGACTGCCTTACAAAAGTGGCCTTGTGTAGCGGTGCACGGTAACGGCTTCGGACGGTATACGTCACGCCATCCCGAGGTGGCTCATTAATAAAATGAAGAGACGTGAGCGTTAACTGTTCACGCCATAAATTCTTGTCGTTAAGATCGGTGGTAACAAACACGATATTTTTGTTAATATCTTTACCTACGACATAGTAGGGGAGCCCGCCACCCACGTTTAGCCCGTGCCGCTGGCCAATCGTATAGAAAAGTGCACCATCGTGCTGTCCGATAACTTTATTGGTTTGGGTATCAATAATAGATCCTGGGGTAGTTTCAACGTATTCACTCAAGAAATCCTTGATACCGACTTCTCCGACAAAGCAAATGCCTTGTGAGTCCTTCTTTTTAGCGGTCACCAAGCCGTACTTCTCTGCAAGCGCGCGCACCTCAGGCTTGTGCAGTTCGCCAATAGGAAAGAGTGTTTTTTGCAAAGCTGCTTGCGAAACGCGACACAGAAAGTACGACTGATCTTTGTTGACATCGACACCCATAAGGAGCTCGGCACTCCCATCAGGCTTATGGCGTGCGCGTGCGTAGTGACCGGTGGCAATCATGTCAGCACCATCCTCAAGCGCAGCCTCAAGAAATATCTTAAACTTCACCTCTTGGTTGCACATGATATCTGGGTTTGGTGTGCGTCCAAGCTTGTACTCTTCAATCATATAATCGACAACTTTTTGCTTGTACTCTGCCTGGAAGTCAAATACTTTAAAGTCAATCCCAAGCTGCACAGCCACACGCTTAGCATCGGCTAAATCATCAGCCCAAGGACATTTCATGCCGGGCAGGTCTTGAGTCCAGTTCTTCATGTAGACCCCAACAACATCGTGACCTTGGTCTTTCAATAGCGCTGCCGTTACAGAGCTATCAACGCCACCGCTCATACCTACATAAATGCGTGCCATTACAGTGAACCTCCGAGATGAAAAATAGCGATTTTAATAAGCTCGCTACCTGCAAGCCACCAGCCGGTTGGCGTGAGCCACCATAGCGAGGACCATTGATTATCCTTTGGCACCGGATGATTCAGTACCTCGACCTGCCCATCAAGTCGTTTATGGAATTCAAGTGAGGCCCGACGCTGATGATAGCCTGAGGTAACAAGAATAATCCGCTTAATCTGATGCTGCTTAAAGAGATTCTGTGTTTGTAGAGCATTCTCGGCGGTTGTGCGCGAAAGCTCCTCAATAACAATACTTTGATCTGGCACGTTTGCAGCTAACGCTTGGCGGCGCATGGCCTCGGCATTGCTTGGGCCCGACAAGTCCTGGGCGGCACCAGCAAATACTAGCCGTGGCGCCCAGCCATTCTTGTAGAGCGCAATCGCCTCATCGGTGCGCGATCGCGTATCACCACCACTTATAGCGATAATGGCATCGGCACGCCCACAACTGCCTTCTTCTGCCGGTGTAATATTACAGCTCTGTAGATCATTCGGTGTAAGATACACCGAAATAGACACTACGAGTAGCGCCACAAATGCAACAACACCGCCAATCAACCATCTCATCGAGCGAGCTCCGCCTGTACAGTACTGATGATAGCTTGAGCAGCATACGCAACAGCTTCTTCATCGGTCTGTCGGCCCAGCGAGAAACGCAAGCTACCATCGGCTTGCTCAGGCGTCATACCAAGTGCAGTCAATACGTGTGAACGGGTGCCTTTATTGGCCGCGCAAGCGGATCCGGTTGCAACCAAAACACCTTTCATTTCAAGACCAAATAAAACACGCTCAGCATCAAGCCCAGGCCAGGCGACATGCAAATGTCCGGGCAGGCGACGTTTTTGGTTGCCAGTTATTTCGCAGTTCGGGAACGCGTCAACGAGACGCTTCTGTAAACTATCACGGAGCGTCTGCAAACGTCTGACTTCAGTTTTGCGCCGTTTCTCGGCAATCTCTAAGGCACGGGCAAAACCAATCGTACCTGCAACATTTTCGGTACCCGAACGAATGCCTTGCTCTTGCCCACCCCCGTGTATGAGTGGTGCCAACTTAACATGGCTAGCCGCCCACAACAGACCAACCTGCTTGGGGCCATAACATTTTGCGGCATTCAGCGTCAGCAGATCGAGCCCTAGCCTGGCAATATGCAGTTCCAACAGGCCCGCCGCCTGCGAAGCATCACTATGGAAGTAAAGCGGCGTTTTATTACCAGCTACCAGTCGCTCCTGCCGTACTTGTTGCACTATATGGGCTATATCTTTCAGTGGTTGGATGGTACCGATTTCACTATTCGCCATAGCGATACTCACCAGCTTAGTATCCTCACGAATTGCCTGTTTGATATGCTGCGGATCAACATTTCCCTTGTGATCAGGCATTACGAGCGTATGGTCAAACTGCGCCGCCGAACCAAGTACCGCCTGGTGCTCAATAGCCGAGCTTACCACATGCCCACCACTGCTAAGAACACCCTTGAAGGCAATGTTCACCGATTCCGTTGCACCCGCTGTAATGATAATTTCATCTGTTTTTGCGCCAATACATCTTGCAAGTTGTGCACGTGCCGCCTCAAGATCCTTTCGCACTTCACGAGCAGGCTGGTAGGCGCTTGATGGATTAAAAAAAAGCTCACTAAAATATGGCTGCATAGCAGCAAAAACCCGCTCATCAAGCGGAGTCGCAGCAGCATAGTCAAGATAGACGGTTTTCATCACGCTGCTTGTATTATATCAGGTGCCACCGATAATGGCTGCCCTGTGTGGGGGTCCCGCTTATATATATCCCGCGTCACTCTTTCGTAGTAAAGACGGGTTGCGAGGGCCAAATTGCGCAGCTCGTCGCCCTCAATAAATCGGTAGTTCATACCACCAGTTACCTTTAAGATACCATTTTCGTGTACCTCATAGCGAGTCGTTATGCTGTGTGGTTTACCGTTTTCTGACCACTCTTCGTGCCAAATCCAGGTATGCGCATCAAGGCAAAAGAACTCTCGGCGGTGACCTTTTGGAATAGCACCAAATAGCTCACGCCCAATCTCAGACTCAAGCTGAATTAGCTGGCGCTCGGTCAGCGTACGCAAGGGGCGATCATTCTTAGGGCTTTTAGCGTCACCTATGATCAGCTTCATGGCTTTCTTAAAAATATCAGACATAATATAAATCCTCTTAGCTAGCGAGCACGAAGTTTTCTTGCGTCAAAGCCTGCTGACGAACTTCGGCGGTGGCCGCACCATAGCTCCTTACGGCCGCAACCATTTCCAACTGGTTACGAAGAAGTGCTTCACGATCTTCGTGGGTCAATTCTGGCGGTCGCTCAGCCTTAACCTCTTCAGGCTTTGGCGCATAGTGATACTGCTCGGGGTTGTAATGCTCAGACATACAAAACCTCTCCACATGGGGTTAAAAGTGGCGTTTTTTGATTTTAAACTGTCTGTTTTAAATTGAAAAAAGATCCGATGCGTTCTGACTTGTTGCACGCGAGAGCTCCTGAAGATTGATAGACCGGAGAGTCGCATGAAATTTGGCAACAAGCGTAACAAACGCTGGCTCATTTATAGTACCACGTTTAGGCACCGGGGTCAAGAAGGGGGCGTCGGTTTCTAGTAGTAACTTTTGCAGCGGAATTGCTTTAAACATAGCCTTTTGGGTATCGATTTTTGTGAATGTACTGATACCATTCACGCCAATATACAACCCTCTTGCCAAAGCCTCTTTAAGATTAGCCTCTGAATCGGTAAAACTATGCAACACGCCCCGAGTGGCTGGATACCTATCAAAAATTGGCCAAAAATCATCGAACGCCTCGCGAACGTGGAAACTCAGCGGCATATTGAACTCTTTGGCAAGATCAAGGTGCTCCTCAAGAAGCGCAATCTGACGGTCCCTCGGGCTATGCTCATAGAAATAGTCTAGCCCGCACTCTCCTATCCCAACAATTTTATTATTCGGGCTAGCCAGGAGCTCACGGAGAGGCCCAATGGATTCCTTCGCGGCTTCATGTGGATGAATACCAACAACTGCCCAGACATTTTCGTGACTTCTAGCCCACGCCACCGCCTGTTTTGAACTTTCTATATCCGTGCCTATACAAAGGAGCTTTTCGACACCCGCAAGCTTGGCGCGCTGCCACACTTCGTCGGCATTAAGCGGATAATTCGCCTCATGGACATGACAATGCGTGTCAACTAGCATACTATTCTTGCGCTTTAGTGCGCGGATCAGGGGTGTGGTTATAGATCTTGGGATACAACACGGCTTGCTGTTGCACGACACCAGTTTCGAACATGCCCTGGATTGCTTTTGCAGTAGTCGGCAGGAATGGCACCAACAGATCAGCGATTTGCACCAAACTACTAGCGCAGTAAGCTAGCACCTCGGCTAGGTGGCTTTCGGCTTCGGTCTCTTTACCTCGGCCTTTGGCAATTTCCCATGGTTTTACGCTCTCAAGATAGCCATTTAGTGCGCGGACCTTGTTCCATATTTCATCGAATGCTTTATTAAAATGTAAGTCATTCATGGCCTCGCGGTAAGCCTGTATATCATGCTCTGGGCGAGGCAAATCACCGATCACCCCCTCTTGATAGCGAATGATCATACTCGCCACACGCTGCACGAGGTTGCCGAGCTCATTTCCAAGCTCATTATTGTAGGCGTTCTCAAACTTTTCCCAGGTGAAGTCGCCGTCGTCCAGGGTAGCCACATGCCGTGAGAAGTAATAGCGGAAGGCGTCGACTCCATAGCCATCAACAACTTCGTTCGGGTCCACGACATTGCCAAGCGTTTTGCTCATTTTGACGCCGCCAACGTTTATGTGGCCGTGTACCAACAGTTTTTTAGGCAGGGGCAAGTCAAGCCCCATCAAAATCGTTGGCCAAATAGCAGCGTGGAAGCGCAGAATATCCTTGCCTACCACCTGAATATCTGCCGGCCAGAATTCGCGCCAGGTCTCATCGCCTGGATAGCCAAGTACGGTTAGGTAGTTACAGAGGGCGTCAATCCACACATACATTACTTGCGTATCGTCGCCTGGTACGGGCACTCCCCAGCTTAGGTTCTTGCGTGGGCGCGAAATGCTTACGTCGGCGAGGCCACCTTCGATGAGCGATAGTATTTCTTTCTTACGAAATTCTGGCGCAATATCAAAGCGACGAGATTCTAACGCTTCTTTAATTTTCTCGCCAAAAGCGCTCATTTTAAGATAGTAATTTTCTTCACTGAGTCTTTGGTATGGCTGGTTATGATCGGGACAAACACCATTAGTTTCGGTAGCTTCTTTATCGGTAAAGAATGCTTCGTGGCCAACGCAATACCAGCCTTCGTAGCTCCCTTTGTAAATGTAAGGCTCGAGCTTTTGCCAGATATATTGCACGGATTGCTTATGTTTTTCGTCTGTAGTCCGGATAAAATCGGTAAATTCAGCACCAATCTTGCGCATTAGCATTTCGAAATTAACATACATGTTATTGGCATAGGTTTGCGGATCAATACCCAGCTCGGCGGCTTTGGCGGCAATTTTGTTGCCATGCTCATCGGTGCCCACCTGAAAGCGCACTTCGCGGCCGTTTTGGCGCTGATAGCGCGCCCAGATATCGGCATACAGATAATCAAGCGCATTGCCGATATGCGGCGTGCCATTTACATATGGAATTGCGGTCGTGATATATAATTTTTTGCTCATAGGTTCCTTTAAGTGTAACAGATTGGAATTCAAAGATAGAACTAAGCAGGCTCACCCTGCTCGAGCATCATAGCGACAATCGCAAAACGTCCGCGTTTTGCATCGTTGCCCTTCAAAAACTGGCTGTGGGAATAGTAATCATCGTGACTAGCCGTATCAACTTCGGCGACTTCGATATGCTCTGGTGTTATGCCAGCCTCAAGGAATTGCTCTAGGTTAACCTCTTGGAGACCACGCTCGTCGAACTTCTGTAGCGGATAGCTCGCGGCACCTACCGCAGGGCTAATCCACACTAATATATTAGCTGGGTTGCAGTCGTGAGCTGTTTGCATAAACCGTACACTATGAACGGCGCCGTGCTCCTCGGTGCTGTGCCGCCCCAAGTGAGACACCATCAGAACGCGCTTTGTTGGGTCGTATACAATTGCGCCGACACAGTCAGCCAGAGGTAAAACGAGTGCGTGGTTGGTATCGGTCACAACCATGGCATCGGCAGGTTCGCCGGGCGCCAAGCCAATCCCCTCGCCTTTGGCGTTTACATCCGCAACTCGATACCTGCGGTAGTGATCGGCATCAAAAGTGACCCTAATTTGGGTGGCATGGTCAGGATGAATACCGACCGCAGCTAGGAATTGCTCGCGATTGGCCGCAAGATCTTGCTCGGGATCGGTCGGCACAATTGCCGTTGGCATACGGCCATTCGCCACAGACGAAACTTTGGCTATAACAGACGGCGGGAAGATAGTGGGCTGATGCTCTGCGATCATAGGGTGAGTATAGCATTCGCCGGGCTTTCATATCTAGGAAATTTTGATCTTTACATTCGAGGGAACTATTGATACTGTAGCCGAGCACTAGCGTCAACGAACCCGCATACAGCGGAGAAAGTCGGTGTCACGATGGGTCGTCGCAACTGCCATGCCGCGTGCGAGTGCGCTCGTTGCCAGCGTAAATACGGCACGGGCGAAACCCCTGCATGGAGTAGCAGCACCAGTCCGGTGCATGCCACCACCGCTGACGGAGAAGAGGTCACGGTCTCATTCGGCGAGGGAAAGATGGAAAACCACACTTACCTCCGGGACGGGCATGCAGAGCGAGCCTCCGAGTTCCTCAAGCAGCATGACCACTACGGACCGGGAGATGGACTGAACGACAACGGCACTCTACGTGGATTCTTCAACGGTAATGGTGCATAATTAGTGCGTGTGGTGTTGTAGCCTAGCGGCTACAACACCACATAAAAAAGA
>DASUUR010000013.1:0-3586 GCA_036373975.1 Saccharimonadales bacterium (SeqCode) | reverse complement strand
GGTTCGCACTACCAGGCAATGCAATCGGCGGCTGGCGCGATCGGTGCGGTTATTCCAGATGGTCTCAGCTCAGAAGAAATTGTGCAGCAACGCTATAAATTTACGGCCAATGATGAGCGGCTTGGACAGGTGCGTATGGAGGCAGAGCAGAGTAAGCAGACGCTCTCGAAAGGCTTAACCGGTGCGCTTCGGCGGGCATATGATGCGCATCTCTCGGCAGAACTGGGGGGTGAATGGTACGCTGGCCGCCCAGCTATATCTAAAGGTAATGCCTTAGAGTTTGTCCGCTCGCAGCCCGAGATAATAG
The DNA here is from genome assembly GCA_036373975.1 of Saccharimonadales bacterium (SeqCode). Lineage (GTDB taxonomy): Bacteria > Patescibacteriota > Saccharimonadia > Saccharimonadales > Saccharimonadaceae > DASUUR01. Next base: position 3,279 of record DASUUR010000013.1, on the reverse strand, counting down.
CACAGCACATGGCAGCAATTAAAGATATTATGGCACGAGTAGCCGACACCGATGCGCGTCGCGATATGCTCGCTGCTGCCCGCTACAACTGTGCGGCCGCCCTGGATGATATCCTACATGGTAAGCCTGTTATAAGTATTGAGCAAGCTGGCCAAGAGGCGCGCAGTGAGGGGCGGGAATATGAAGGCGATTGTGTCATAACACCACCCACCAGCACCAGTCAGCAAGCAGAGCGCCTTGGTTACCGTGGCAACTCTCTTCGTTGTGTTACATGCCCGCTCCCCAATTGCGGTAAAATGGTCGATGCTATTGCAACCCCTCAAGGGGGCATTGCTTGTCCAGCCTGCAACCGCGAAGTGCGGGCCGGTCGAATCATTGATCATAACCAGCCAAAAGCTACACACGAATCATTAGCCAGAGCGGACAAGAAGGTCCCCCAGTCCGAGAGGCCAAAGCTACTATTCAAGCAGGAGATTGCTATCGGGACGGCGGCAATCACGGCATTTACCACAAGTGGCGTTCTGGTGGCTACGGGCAAAGACGCTGCGGCATTGTATCGGCAAGCCGCGTAATTACCATGAGCGCCTTGGCGTATCTTGTAAAAGTGCAGTATACTGCTTATGAATGGTGACCTATTATTACAAGGACGTGCACACGGCCGAGCTTGCCGTACTCGATAAGCCCCGAACAGGGAGCTGGGTTTGTGCTGAAAGCCCAACAAACGAAGAAATCGACGCCCTTGTAGAGAAGTTCTCTCTCGACCCAGGTCATATGAGCGATGCGCTTGACGTTGACGAAATGCCACGCCTGGAACGCGAAGGTGACACAACGTACATCTTTGTTCGGTATGCCTACGTGAATGACGACCTCGAGCTCACTACTGCGCCGTTACTTTTTGTGCTCCACCCCAAAGCCTTAATAACTGTTGCCTTGCACAGTTTGCCGCGCAAGCAAAGGTTCACTAATGGCAAAGTTGCTTTTTCTACAACACAACACATGAAGCTCTTGCTTCAAATTTTAGCGCAGATCGTCGATCAATATGAGGTATACATTAATAACATTAGCAAGCGTATTAAGGCGATTCGCACCAGGCTCCGCAGCCATGAAGTGGTGAACCAAGATTTTATTGACTTTGTGACGATCGAAGATGAGCTAAATGAGTTTCTATCTGGCCTGCAGCCAACTACGGCAATTCTGCGGCGCCTCTTAGTCAGCAAGCATGTGGCCATCTACGACCAAGATCAAGAAATTGTAGAGGACTTACTGCTTAACAACGAACAATCTATCGAATCATGTCGTAATCTTGTAAAAAGCATTATTAACATTCGTGAAGCGCATGCCACTATAACTAACAACAACCTAAACCGTGCTATGCGTACACTTACCGCCGCGACAGTTATTATCACTTTGCCAAACGTCTTTTATGGAATGTTCGGCATGAATGTGCCCGTACCTTTTGCTCATGAACCACTAGCTTTCTTTGCTGTCGTCGGTTCAACCATTGGCGTTACCTTGGTGGTCGTCGCCATCGGCCGAGCAAAACGGATATTCTAGAATATACACATACTCGACACATGTATTTAACAGGGGTAGATTTGACTCTGCTGTCTACGGGTGATACACTCTCTCTTGTGTTTCGCGATACCCACGTAACTTACTAAAGGTCGACCACGCGAAACCAGCACATAAACAAGGAGTACACACATGCCAATCACTGTTCGTAAAGTGCCTAGTCGCGCTACGCGAATTGAAGTGGATGTTGTGCCGGCCGAATGGCAGCTGTATATAGCTCACTAACCGTAAAAAGACCCCAAGGCACCGGGGTCTTTTTTGTTATGATTGTTTTTTCTCTTTAGGGAGTTCTTGACCGCTCTCAAGGATAGCTTTTTTGATTGCTTCTTCAATCTTGGTCGGGTCTTTTAAGATGTCGGAGTTGACTCGATTGCCGTTGATAAATAGCGATGGTGTATTCTCAACCTTACTTGCGCCGCCCAGGGCCTGGTCGCGGCGAATTTTTTGGGTAACGTCTTTGTCTTTAACGTCTGTATCGTATTTGTTGAGGTCTAGTCCAATAATTTCTGCATATTGTCTGAACAAATTGGTGCGATCAGTCGCACTTGAGCCCTGCCATTCAGCTTGCTTGCTATACAATACGTCGTGCATGGCGTAGAACTTGCCTTGTTTGCCTGCAGCCTCGGCAGCGGCAGCGGCTGCGAGGGCATTGGGGTGAATATTAGTAAGCGGGAAATTGCGAAACACAAATGTGATCTGGTTTTGGTACTCACTAAGCATCGGTTTTAGCACCGGGTGAAGGGAGGCGCAGCCCGGGCACTGGAAGTCCCCATATTCAATAATAGTTACTTTGCCATCTTTGCTGCCATACACATGATCGGCAATTGCAAATTCTTTGGTAGAGCCGATTACTTTAAATTTCTCTAGTTTGGATACATCAACACGATTACTATTAGAAATCCAGACTAAACCACCTAGTATCACGGCACAAATAAGAGCGAAAATAATCCAGCGTGAGCGGGTCATAACGGTAACTCCTTATGGTTAACTTCCTCATAATACCTGAAGCATCTGGCTTACGTCTAGTATTGTCGCTACAATAGGGGCATGGTAATTTTGCTTTTTGTTGTGCTCCTGATTCTGTATATAAAACTGCTCATTTGGCAGGCGATGCGGATTGCCCCTTCAAGCCTCAGCGATTTTGAGTTGAAGCGGCGTGCTGCGCTGGGTGATGCGCAGGCTAGTGAACTTGTGCGTCAGGGCAAGGAGTTGCCAAAACTTTTGGCGCTGCGCCGGGTAGTGAAGATGCTGCTATGGGTGGGGATTGCGGGTATAAGTGCAGTTGCAGGCCTTGTTCCATGGGCTATCTGGAGCTTACTTTTGCTCTTGTCGCCACTTATTGCTCGCCATAAACAGCTGCGAGCATGGGCGACGATCATCCTAAGGCGATACCACATGTATATTGTCAATGCCGCACAGTTTAGCTGGCCACTGACTCGTTGGTGGGCAAGCAGGCGGCCAGTGACAGCCGTACGGGTACAGTCGGTCGAAGAGCTTCTGGATATTATTGACCATACCCACCAAGTCTCTGCCAAACAAAAAGACGCAATACATGCGCGCTTGAGTTTTCAGCAAAAAAGGGTCAAGGATTTTATGATCCCAATTACTAAGGTAGTGACGGTCGCCCACGATGAGCTCTTGGGGCCAATGATGCTCGATGAATTACACCGCACTAAACAGCAAGTATTCCCAGTTAAGAGCGGCGAC
>DASUUR010000012.1:0-4852 GCA_036373975.1 Saccharimonadales bacterium (SeqCode) | reverse complement strand
TGGAATATCTGCTGCGATAAAAGGCCAAAGAACCTATACGGATCTTCTTGGGCGATAACTTGTCGCAGTAATGCATGCAGGGCGTCCGCTTTACCAGTGAGCGCCGCGTCGAGAGTCGCAAAGGCGTTCGCCTGGGGCAATGCCACAGTTGCCTCCTCAATGGCCGCCTTAGAGCTACTACCAGTGAGCGCGAGGCTCTGTACGCTAAACTGTAGCTGCCACTGATTGGCCCCTATTCGCTCAACTAAGAACCGAGCCTCGTCCAGAGCAATCTCCAGCCCCATACGCTGCGCTTCTTGTCGTACCCAATCGACAGCCTGCGCTTCGTTTATATCCTCGGCAGCAATCACTACTGCATGTTCCATAAGTTGCTTATGTGTTTTAGTGCGTTTATCTGGGGACTGCTCCAGGAGCACAAGATGGGTTTCGTCTGGGACGCGCGCGATCCAGGGCTCAAGCGCCCGCCAAACTGCCTGGTTGTTGCTAAGCTGTTTGATGATCACGACACGCTCGCTTGCAAATAGGGTTTGCCCTTGCAGCAGTTCGGGCAACTGAGTTGGCTGTAGCTGTTCAGCATCGTAGCGCTCCGGCCCTTGCGTATTCTGGATAATCTCTTGTAGCGCACCGTGAGCAACAAAAGTATTCGGCCCAACAATATAAGTGATCATGCCTTTGGCTCCGGCTGGCAGTGCAAACAAACATGAGTACCGCGACCAGCGACACGAGTTTTAATAATACTCATACCGCAGCGTGGACAGGGCAAACCTTCGCGCCGAAACACGCGGGCGAAATCGATGTAACTCCCCTTTTTGCCTTCGGCATTGACATAGTTCCTATCGGTTGAGCCCCCTTTGTCGATTGACAATTGTAAGACCTCAACCACTGCTTTATGCAACTCTCTAAGTTGCAGGTCAGAGATGTCCTTTACAAGAGTCGACGGATGTATTTTTGCCCCCCAGAGACTCTCATCGGCATAGATATTACCCACGCCGGCCAGTACCGTTTGGTCAAGCAGGACGGCTTTAACATTGGATTTTTGTCGGCGACGCATACGTTGAATAAAAATCTCGCTCGTGAATGCAGACTCAAGCGGTTCGGGGCCTACCTTGCGCATAAAATCTGTGTCCGCAACTGCAGGGGTTGGCAATAGCTTCACCCAGCCAAATTTACGCTGGTCGTTAAAAAAGAGTTGACCACCATTGGTAAAAGGAATTGTGACGCGCGTGGTTTTGTCGGGCAAACGGTGGATAAGGCTGTCATTAGGGTGCCCGGCGCCAAATCGCGCTGCATTATCAACGTACACTAGTTGCCCGGTCATCTTGAGGTGAATCATGAGACTATAGCCAGTATCAAGATCAATAAGGAGGACCTTGGCTCGGCGTCGCACGGCGGTGACTGTGGCCGCAATCAAAAACTGCTTAACCTCTTGGGGCGCGTTCGGAAAACCTTTTGGAGTGTCGTGCGTTGCCGATTGCACGGTTTTACCCACGATAAGCCTTTCGAGGCCACGCTTGACTGTCTCGACTTCGGGAAGCTCTGGCATAGTACTATATGGCGCCGTTTAGCGGCCCGTTCCTCCTAAGCCTTTATCGCCCCTGTCGGTTGCATCGAGCTCTTCTACCACTTCCCACTCAATACGGGTAGTCTTTGCAACTAGTAGCTGTGCGATACGATCACCATCATGTAGCTCATAAGGTTCATTTGATATGTTTGCCAGTAGAATTTTAAGCTCGCCCCGGTAGTCAGGGTCAATAGTACCGGGTGAGTTGATACACATAATGCCGTGCTTGAAAGACAGGCCGCTGCGGGAACGTACCTGTAGCTCATAACCAGGGGGGATGGCCATGTATAGACCAGTGGGGACCGCGGCTCGCTCCAAAGGCTGCAAGGTGATCGGTCCATCCGGCAAGTAGGCGTGCGCGTCAACAGCTGCTGCATGTTTTGTTTGGTATTCTGGCAGGGCGTGGTTGCTTTGGTTGACGACAGGGATCTTCATTACAGCTCCCCCCAGTTAGCGCCAACAGAAACATCGACTTTTAAGTGAACGGGCAGGTCGTAAACACTTTCCATGGTTTCTTTTAGAATCTCGGCCACTTTCTCGGCATTTTCTTTAGGAGTCTCGACTAGAATTGAGTCGTGAATTTGCAGTAACTGCTTGCCAAGGCCAGTCAGCTTGTCTTCAACTCGGAGCATGGCGATTTTCATTAAATCAGCTTCTGTGCCCTGGATTGGCATGTTAGCCGCGGCGCGTTTTGCAGCCTCGCGAACTACAAAGTTGCTCGATTTAAGATCTGGGGTCGGGCGGCGTCGCCCAAGCAATGTCTCGACGTAGCCGTCTTCGAGCGCTTTCTTGACGGTGTCGTCAATGTATTTACGCACCGGTGCCCGTAACTCAAAGTATTTATCGATGAATTCCTTGGCCTCGTCGCGAGTCATGCCGGTTGCAACACTCAAGCCATGCGGACTCATACCATACAAGATCCCAAAGTTTACCACTTTTGCGTGTCGGCGCATTGTTTTGGTGACCTCAGTAACCTGTACGCCATACACTTGAGCCGCTGTGGTAGTGTGAATGTCTTCGTCGTTATTAAAGCTTTTCTGCAGCTCAATGTCGTTGGCCATAATTGCCGCCAATCGTAGTTCAAACTGTGAATAGTCGGCGCTCACAAACACATTGCCTTTCGCCGGCAAGAAAGCGCTGCGAATGGCCTGCCCTATCTCAGTGCGGGTCGGTATATTTTGCAAGTTAGGGTCATGGGAGCTTAACCGACCAGTTGCCGCCACATCAAGTGCAAATGTTGTGTGCAGTTTATTCTCGCCGTCAACGAGCTTTGGCAGTGCATCAATGTAGGTACTCTTAAGCTTGGTGTACTCACGGTACTGGGTGATGAGGTTAATAATAGGGTGCAAGTGGCGGACTTTATCGAGCTCATTTGCCCCTGTTGAATAGCCCGTTTTACCCTTTTTAATACCAACTGTGGGCAGGCCGAGCGTTTCAAACAAAATCGCGCCAAGCTGCGACGGTGAGCCAATATTAAATGGCTGCCCCGCCAGCTCGTGGATTTTAGCTTCAAACTCTTTAATCTGTTGATCAAATTTCTTGCTCATGTCATCTAGGTAGGCAACATCGAGTAGGATACCGCGGTGCTCCATTTTAGCGAGCAGGTAGATCATGGGGAATTCAATCTCGGCGGCCAATTTGCTAATAGTTGGAAGTTCGTCAAACTGTAGCTTTTGGTCTTCGTAGGCGGCCCAAATTGCCGCGATTGTTTGCCCCGCGTCTTTACTATCAACTGGCTGAGCCAATAGATCACTCAACTCACGGTTACGCTCAAGGCTGTTGAGCAAAAAAGCGCCAATCTTGGTATCGTGCCCGACAGTACCCGCCCAGGCATAGCCGTATGCAAGGAACGCGTGGAAAACCTGGTTTAGGTCGTGCCCTACTAGCGGACCATCGGTGAGGATACTGCTTAATTTCGTCAGTTGGCTGGTTGGCACCTTAGTGTAACTCCCAGCCTTGGCGCTGAGCCAGAGCTCTGTTTGGTCGGGGCTCAAGGCAACTACACGCGGCTGGTTGCGCGCAAAGTCAGTGAGCACTAGTTCCACGGCATGTGCCGGTGCAAGGGTGACGGCTGCTTTTTCGGCGACCTCCACCTGACCGGCTGGCAGCTGGGACTCAACTTTGTTGAGTAATGCCTTGAATTCAAGCTTACGAAGCATAGCCACAAATTCAGGCGTAATATTCTGCCGCTCACAGTCTGCAAGATCAATAGTAAGCGGCATATCTACAATCAGCGTGACCAGCTGTTTGCTCAGAAAGGCCATGTCTTTATCTTTTTCAAGCTTGGCCCTAAGAGCAGGTTTTAGATCACCAAGATGCTCATATACGCCCTCAATGGTGGTGTATGTTTTGATGAGTTCGAGCGCGGTTTTTTCGCCCACCCCTGCGACGCCGGGGATATTGTCGCTGCTATCGCCCTTTAGTGCTTTGACATCAGTCCACTGGTGGGCACCCACACCGTATTTTTCCTCGAACGAGGCCACATTAAAGAGCTCTATATTACTAAGCCCTTTCTTGAGCGTATAAATATGCGTGTGTTCATTCACGAGCTGCAATACATCGAGATCACTGGTTACTAAATAGCTTTCAATCCCCTGTTGACCGGCCTGTTTAGCAAAAGCGCCCATAATATCATCTGCCTCGTAGTCATCAATCTCGTACAGTGGCCAGCCAAGGGCGCGGAGCAAGTCGTGCAAGATAGGAATTTGCTCGTAAAAGTCCGGTGGAGCTGGCTTGCGATTAGCTTTATACGCTGGGTAAAGCACACGACGGGCCCGAATGTTGGTTTTAGATTTATCCCAGGCAACACACACGTAATCTGGTTTTAATTTCTTCATGATTTCCATGGCCATCACCGCAAAGCCATATACTCCGCCAGTTGGCGTGCCGTCTTTAGTAGCAAGTGTAGGCATGGCGTAATACCCGCGGTAGAACACGGATTTCCCATCAATAATTACAAGTCGTTTGGAATAAGTCATAATAACAGTATAACTGGTGCGGTTATTTATTGCGATCGCGGACAAGCTGCGCCAACCCGCGTAAAAAGAGTATGCCGGAGTGGAATTCACTCGGCGCTTGCTCAAGTGCTTCTACGGCTTGGCGCATCTCGCGGTCGGCAACCTGCTTGGCGTAGGCCAGTGCGCCGGTTTGCTCAAGCAACTCCTTTGCTTGCTCAAGTTGTCCAGCGGTAAGATCAGGGTTTCCAAGCAGCGTAAGCAATGTCTGCTTTTGTGATGGGCTAGCCTGTCGAAGCGCCCGAGCAACCAACAGGGTCATCTTGCCCTCGCGCAG
>DASUUR010000011.1:0-6563 GCA_036373975.1 Saccharimonadales bacterium (SeqCode) | reverse complement strand
CTCGTCAGAGTACTCGGCATAGAGCGACGCAGCACCAGGATATTGCCGGCCGCACTCTTGCAGAATGTCATGGAGCATCAGGGCAATCCCGTGCGCGCTGCATGGCACGTCAAGTCTTGCATGTAGCGCCCCAGTATCGGTGATGCGGCTTGGGAGCGCCTTCAGTGCTTTGACAACGGTATTACCCAGAGCCTCCTTGGCCTGTGCGCCCTTACATGCCTTGCTAAAAGTTCCAGCAAGCGATCGCCTGATCTGTCGCTTGCTGGGAAGCCTGAAGGTTAGTTGTTCAGCCATGTCTGCCCCTGGCTAGAGAAGTTGTTCAAGGTCTTTCATACTGTAGGGAAAACTGCATGCCCTGTCAATAACGTATATCTGGCATAAAGAATGGCCTGCTCCGCACAAACGGAGCAGGCCTGCGGCCTACCTAGGGTTGGGCTCGAAGCTGATGAACTGTGGGAGTGTGTGGTCCACACACTCCAGGTCAGTCCCGTAGTGCTCACACATCGCCCGGACCGAACTCCACAGCTCATCGTTCCACACGATAACCTGTATTCGGCCGTCCTCTGTGATCGAAAGCTTGAGCTGGAACTCCAAGTCGTACCGTTCCCCAGGTATCCCCTGATTGGCAACTTCGCAAGCCCTGACAAGCTCACGCTCAAATTCCTTCAGAATGGTCATCGTCTCTCCGTTCAAAACTGGGAAATTTGTAACTAGCCAAACAAGTCCGCCGCAAAATCCAACCCCAAGTCGTCATCGTCGATCTCAGTGATGGCCTCGCGCAGTTTCTGGTACGCCTCCTCTTTGGCGGGAGGCAGTTGCGGCTTGAGCTGGGGGTCTTTACGCAACGCTTCGAGCACTGCATCACCCCGCAGCCCTGCCGGAATGCGAGCGAGAGCGCCCTCTACCTCTGCGGCAAATGCAGAAATCATCTCTTCCTCCAGCCCGTCAAATAGGGACATCGTTACTGTAAAGGGCGCCCGAATGTTAGTCAATGGGTTGAAAAGGTCCTCCCCTTCCTCTATTATCTGTGGGTTCAATCATCCTATTCGGAACGAGGAGACATGAACCGAAAGAATTTCTCTGTCGCAACCGTGGCCATTGTGCTCAACCAGACCTGGATCAATGGGTCGCCCGAGGAGATCGCGGATGCTGGGCGACTCACGGCTCACCTCGACTGCCGGTCTGTCCCCTCGACGGACGAGAGAGTTGTCGCAGGGGAGCTCGCAGGCGTACAGGACACGTTGAGTTCACAGCTCAACGAACACACGCTTGCGACTCTCCGATTCCCCCACACTCTTGGGAGCGGCGACGTTGAAACCTGGCTCCGAGAGGTGGAGTGCAAGCTTGGACGAAGCACCCTCGAGATCGATGGTGCTGTGCGATAGACGAAGGGCTGCTGGTTCCGCACGGAGCCAGCAGCCTTCTCCACTCCTTGCTTGATATGAAGTATCTTTGTATTATGCCCATATGTCTTTTTCGCCCAAAATGCTAGTCGCTGCTGGAAATTATTCAATCGGCGTACAGCAATCCAAAAAGGATAGCTTTGGGCCCACACTGCTTTTTGTGCATGGTATCGGCGTATCCTCGCGCTATTTCTTACCCTTCGCAAAAGAATGCGCCAAACAATACAACATATTATTAGTAGACTTGCCGGGCTACGGTACAGCCCCAAAACCTGATCACCCGCTTACTATACCTGAGCTCGCCGATGTACTCCTTACGTACCTCAAGGAGGCCAACGTACCTAGGGTCATAGTCATTGGCCAGTCTATGGGTTGCCAAATCGCCGCACACATGGCCGTAAAGCAACCTGAAGTCTGCGAGCAGCTTATACTGATCGGTCCCACGGTGAATAAGTGGGAGCGGAATGTTTTTACGCAAAGCCTCCGCCTACTTCAAGATATTCGCAGGGAGCCTGGGGACGCCAACTTTGTTGTTTTTAAAGACTATTTGCGAATGGGGCCGCTCCGCTATCTCAGAACTGTTCAATATATGATTGCTGATCACATTGAGCGTACCCTGCACACCTGCGACACGCCAACCTTGATTGTACGGGGATCACAAGATGTTATTTCACCCAAACGCTGGAACGTCCACCTGGCACAACAAATGAAACATGCCACGGCAAAAGAGATTTCTAACGCTCCCCATTTAGTCCAGCTCGCAAAACCACAAGAATTGCTATCTCTGTGCCAAGATTTCATAGACTCTCCACAACCCTCGAGAGCTATTGCAAAACCAAAGCATACTTTATAGTAAAGAGGTCGATTGACCGTATTTGGAGGCTACCATGTCATTCCTTCGCAAAATGGTCGTACTCGGTGCGGACCGTCGAGGGAGTCTTATTCTCGACTGCTGGAGAAATGAGGAAGCGCAGTGGGTCGGCCAAGTCATGGAACACAGGCCACACTTAAGACGCGCTACTCAGGACAGGTTTGTAACCGCCTTGCAGACAAAAGGGCTCGACGCTAAAACCATCCCTCTCGGAGACGACTGGGGATACAGCTTCCCTCTGCAAACGATGGACAACCTCGAAAGACTTTTGGCCGCGCACCTCATGAAGCTGGGAAAGCTGAAGTGGGAGCGACGCGCAATACTCTGTTTCAAGTTGACCAACGGCAAAGAAGTCTGGTTGACCTACACGGATATAGGGTGGCGCTGGTCTGCAGAAGGAGACTTTTTGCCTAGCCGCATCAAGCAGATCGCCGAGGATCTGAACGCGTCAGCGGCATGTTCCAATGTCAGGCCCTTCATACAGGATGACGGCGAGATCGGTGGCGTGTGGTTTGAGCCCACAAAGGCACGGGACTTCACGCAGCTCATAGCGGTCGCAACGATCATCGGCAAGCGGCTGTGAAAACGGCTCTCTACCTTGGCTCGTTTTCCGCCCCAAGGTAGAGAGCCCAACCCTATCTATTCTTGTACAGCTTTTATAAATAATTCTATCGCACGGCGCCTATGGCTAACAGTGTTCTTGTCTTCGGCGGACATTTCGGCATACGTTGTATCGTAGCCATCAGGCATAAATGTCGCATCAAATCCAAATCCATTTTCGCCCCGCGGCGGAACAATGCGACCTGGTACCTCACCCCGCACCGTAAACAAATGCTCACCATCAAAATAGGCAACCGCGCAAGCCACAACTGCCCGCGGCTCATCACCCCTCGTTAATGCGTAGAGCGCGTCATCACCCATAGCCTTCAAAAAGAACCTAACAAACGGCCCGGGCAAGCCGTGTAGTTTGGCCAGCTCAACCGAGACGTCCTCCACCACCACCGGTTTGCCGAGCTCTTTAAATGCACGGCGCGCTTTATCAGCAGCAACCTCTTCTACGTCACTGCTCTGCATTTCCATAAGATCAATATCGGCTGAGCTAAGCGAAACATCCGCCGGCATCATTTGCTGCCACTCTCTAAGCTTGTTTTTATTGCCAGTCACCAAGTAGATTTGTTTCATACTATTGAGTATAGTTGAACAGTCCACACCCGACTAGTTAGGGGTTGTTATGACGATAAAGGTAACTGACATACAGCTCGTGGATAATGACGTCGTTTCAGCGAGCTTTAGCGACGGCCACACGATGCAGTTCTTTGTGAACATCGGTGGCACACATGTCCCGACCCGCCTCGAAAAGGTGCTACTGCTAAAGGGCCAGAAAGAAGTGGTTGTGTTCTTCTCGGAGTACCAACAACCCGTCAACTATATGCCGTTTGGATTCCCCACTGTGGCTAAGGGTTACACTCTGGATCGAATTGTCAACTACTGGAATCTTGCTCGTGCGTTTGCACACAATCTCCCTAACAGCGATGTCAATCTGAACATCTGGCGTGTGATCCGCATGGGCGATCAAGACTTCGACGACATTCGTGCCGGTAAGTGGCTCTTGTACTAATGTCAAGGCCGCCATAAAAACAATTTAAAAAGCCAGACTGTGACGGAGAATGATCTCTCCGTCACAGCTGGCTTTATCACCACACATCCCGGCGATACACAACGCTGTCGCCGCCGATATGCAGATGCGCCCATGACATGAAGGTCCGTTCATGATGCGGACATTCGGGCCCTGGAGCCCCGGGCACCAAACGCTCCGGCATTGCCACAATGAACTGGCACTCCGTAGCAAGCGGGGCATCAGCCGAACAGAAGTCAACCCGCCCCACAAAAGGGTCTTGCGCATGACCCTTCCGTACCGGTAAGCTGGAAAGTTCAGCCTTCGTTGCAGGGAGCGTGGCCTTCATCGACCCCACCTATCCGTCAGTGTCGTGCTAGCAGTTAGTTCCAGTACTTCGCTGGGTCCTGCCAGTCAGGGTAGTTCTTCTGCAGCCAGGCCTTCGCGGCCTCGTACTTTGCTTCACCGGGCGGGTCCGTGTCTTCGAACAGCACCTTGCCCGTAACCGTATCCACAACGCACCAGTCGCCACTCCCCTCGCCCCGATCACGGGTCGAGTAGCGCGTGTTGAAGTGCCAACTACGCGTCGTTTCGTACTCGTTGTCCTTGTAGAAGAACGTGCCTCGCAGTCGCCCCTTTTTGTCAAACAGTCGCCCCGACGTCGAGAACTTGATCCCCTCGACACGCCACCCGGGAGGCAGCTGTGCGAGACCGATCACCTCACCATCGTCAACGAGCCTCACCCCCATACGCTTCAGAAGATTCTTTTCCGTGTCCCATCGGGGCAGAGGTAGCTTTTTTTGGGCGAGCATGTCGGCGAAGGCGTTTTCTTCAGGCGTCATTACTCTCACTCCTTAGTAGGGACTTGTTGTAGATAATATAATTATTTGCTTATTCAGTCAAATTAACGACTGTCCACGTTCGACTATTTGCCGCCATCGGGTCCCCTGCTATTATGGAAACCGTAGAGAAGAAGCATGAGTAAACCCACCCCCGATAAGCAACTTGAGATACACAAAACAGCCCTTGCTGACGTTGAGAAAATTCGCCGTTTGCAGGCTGCTGTATGGCGCGTCACCTATCCCAACGACGAACACGGCGTGTCGGCCGAATGGGTGCAACAGGAGACACAAGAGTGGCTCACCACAGATGCACTAGACAAAAGCAAGAAATTCCTTGGGGACATCCTCGCCAGTTCAGATCATTTTCACGAGGTCGCATACAACGGTACAAAGGCGGTCGGATTCATTCACGGCTCTCGCATAAACGGCAATCAACGGCTTGACGGTTTGTATATCCACCCAAGCTATCACGGCAAGGGGCTTGCACAGCGATTTGTTGATGATCTGCTTTCGTGGTTTGACCAATCAAAAGATATCGTACTTGAAGTTGCATCGTATAATGAGCGCGCAAAAGCCTTCTATGCCAAATACGGCTTTCGGGAATGGTACAAAGAAGACGAAAAATTCAAAGGCGTCATACCAAGTACCAAGATGATCCGCAAAGGAGTTGATAATAAAAACGAAAATCGCCCCTCAGGGCGATCCGAATAATTTCTGGTAGCAGCGACTGGGATCGAACCAGTGACCTTAGGCTTATGAGTCCTACGCTCTAACCGACTGAGCTACGCTGCCATATTGATACGACAGCGCTGATTATAACAAATTCTTTACGCTATTTCTACAGGTATAACAGCTCTTCCTCAAAGTTCTCGTCGATAGCGCTATCGTGCCTGTCTACAAAAGCCCGGAGTTCTTCGTCGCTTCGTGGGCGATCCCAACTTGCGAGACCAACTATTTCGCTTAAAGTCACTGGTTCGATGTCGTGTGAAGCTTGCATTTGTTTTGCCACTTTCTTTTTGTTTTTTTATAGTTACGTTATATTTTATTATACATACTTATGCTTATTTGTCAATATATTTACATATCTTACATATTATAGTTTTGTAAGAATTACCAAAAGCATTGAAACCAATTACTCCATACTCACTATTTGCACTTTATTGTAGAATGCAGTAATATCGTTGGGTTCGCTCAAACAACCCAGGGAGTACCGTCATGGCAGGACTGGCCGGAACCCTTCTCAGCATTGCCGAGAAGGCAACCGACATCGGCGCAACCGCGCTGAACGCAGCCGATCGGGCACTGTGGGAACGCGCCATGGTGAAGCACATGAAGGACATCGCCCCGAAACGCGACAAGACCTGCAGCTGCAAGGGCATTGGTCTCCTCACGGAGACGCCCCACAAGTACCGCGACCACCTGGACAAGGGATTCATCGTGAACCAGGAGGTGCGAAACCGCCTGCGGCAAAAGGCCGGCTGGTAGCAAGCGGAAGGTCCCGTGTGTGCAGTTTCTTCTGCGCACACGGGACCGTTTGTCATTGGACGAGTGGAATGAGGGAGCAATGACACTACGTAAGGTTTTGGAGCACATGCTGAACGTGCTGCTTGACATTGCAGGCGAAGCACTGGATATCACCAGCGAGGCGATGAATGTCCTAGACGATGCCTTGTTTGAGGCAGCGCTCCTGCGCAATATGCGGCGCGTCGCTCACTTGCGCGACAAGGACTGCAACTGCCCCAAGATTCTCAGCGCACACACCTACCGGGCTCACTTTGATGAGCTGATCTTGACCGCCGAGATGCGGAATCGTCTGCTGCGTGAAGCTGGTT
>DASUUR010000010.1:0-5688 GCA_036373975.1 Saccharimonadales bacterium (SeqCode) | reverse complement strand
TCGTTGCGGCGTTCCAGGAATGATTTAAGAAGATAGCCACTCCAACCAGTAAGGAGTGGTGTCGTAACAATGAATACCCAGAAGAAAAACTGACTATTGCTTGAAATGAAAAGTATGGCGGCATAAGCTAAGACACCCGCGGCATAGTAGGTGTTGATCGTTTCAAGCCATTTCGTCACTTTCTTGAGATCAAACATACCCCTAGTATACCTGCTTTGACAATGGGTATCGCTACTTTCCTATGTAAAATCGCCTACATGCGCAGCAGGCTGTATACTTGGAGTATGTCTAAAAAGTTATTGGTTAACCTACCGGTTAAGAATCTTGCATCGTCAATAGAGTTTTTTACACAATTGGGGTTTAGGTTTAACCCACATTTTACAGATGAAACTGCAGCCTGCATAATAATCAGTGACTCGGTGTTTGTTATGCTCCTAGTAGATGACAGGTTTAGCGAATTCACACCTAAGCAGATAGCTGATTCTCGCCAAGTTACAGAGGCAATCTTAACTGTTGCTGTTGATGAGAAAGCAGAGGTTGACAGTCTCGTCAAGCTTGCACTCGAATCCGGGGCCACGGAATATCGCGAACCCGAAGACCATGACTTTATGTATACCTGGGGCTTTCAAGACCTCGATGGTCACCTGTGGGAGGTGGTGTGGATGAACCCTGACTTCCAGCCCGACGAGCATCCAGATGTCGAATTTTAAGCAGAGTAGCCCACGGTTGGGCAAACTGCTTGTGCTATAATTTCATTCAGACATTAGTATCATAAGAATCGGTGGAGGGCTATGAGCAGACTACCAACACCAGGCGCTGATAGTGGATCATGGGGAACTATTCTTAATGATTATTTACAAGTTGCGCATAATGCCAACGGTACCTTGAAGCAAGTTGCCCGCACCACGCTCGATGCAAGCTCGCAGAGCTCTCTCAATAAGGCCGATCTTGCGGTTGCGCAGGGTTCTCAAGTTATCTCTGTAAAAGATGTGGAGTTTGGTGCCATAGGTGATGGTGTGGCTGATGACACGGCGGCGATCCAGGCGGCGATTACGGCTGCAGGCGCAACGAAGGTGTGCTACTTCCCGCCCGGCACATATCTCATCAGTGCGACTCTAACGCTGCAGAACGGCGGCGTCTACGTTGGCGGTGGCTGGAACTCGATAATTAAACAAAAAGATGCCACGAACCTTACTCGCCTCCTTGAGTGGCCATCTGGAGCTTCGAAGTGCCATATGGCCGATCTTCTGATCGACGGCAACCGTACCAATAACAATGCGGCAACATGCTATGGCGTATATGGTTTTGCGGTGCAGTATTCAACGTTTCGAAATGTGCGAGTACAAGAGGTTAATGGTGATGGCTGGCGATTCGACGGTACGACAGGGGGCTTCGCAAACACTACCTCAACTGTAAACATGACTGATTGCTGGGCGTACGGCAATACCAACAACGGGGTTGTGCTTACGAGTTTCGTGGCCGATGTTCATATACTTGGCGGTGACTATGGTTTTAATGGAGCAAGTGCAGTTACGCTGCAGTCGGGCTCGTGCACCATCCGCAACGCAACGCTTTGGGGAACGACTGGCGGCCCAGGGCTACTCGTCGGTGGTCCTTCAAACCAAATCACTAATTGTAATATCGAAGGTAATCATCGCCACGGAGTCGAAGTTAATCAGTTTGGTTCCTATACGTTTATCAACGGATGCAAGATTTATGCAAATTCCGTAGCCGGTAATAGTGCCTTCGATGCCGTGTACGTAAATGGCGTAAGCGGTAGCCCGGTTTCGGCGGTGGTGCTTACAGATAACTTTATCTATTCGAATATGTTTGCCGGCGGAACAGTGCCTGACCATGCAATTCAATTCGGGCCTTTTCATCAGAATTGCCATGTTACTGGGAATAATGTTGGGTTTATTGATCTCGAGGCCGGATGGTTGCCATCTAACGACAACATTAATGGCCTGGGCCAGTCCGATTATGCGGCAAACAACCCTGGGTTTAACCCCATGGGGGTGTTGTCTGGACCGGCCGTTCCGGCTTCTGGCGTAGGAGTTGCAAATCCATGGGGGGTGCCGGTAACGATATATATCAGTGGCGGTACGGTGTCGGACATTGCTATTAACGGTACTTCCACTGGAGCTATTGTAGGAACGTTTAGCCTCGCACCGGGCCAGAGCATTGTTCTAACGTACAGCGCCGCACCTACTTGGTCGTGGTTTGGTAATTAATGTTGAAGTTCCTTCGAATATAAATGGTAAGTGATGATTTCATGGAGGCTGTATTCGAAACTGGCAAAAGCATATGACCAGGCGACTAGTAAGTAAACGTAACCAGTTTGATATCATAGATATATGAGACCAATATGGAACGGTTCAATCAGCTTCGGCCTGGTAAATATTCCGGTTCGCCTGTACAGCGGGGCGGAGATGCGCAAAGGCCTCGATCTCGACATGCTACATAAAGAAGACCACTCGCCTATTCGTTTTGCGCGGGTGTGTCGTAAGGACGGCAAAGAAGTGCCGTGGGACGATATTATTAAGGGGTATGAGTATCAGCACGGCGATTACGTAGAGCTATCGCAGAAGGACCTCGCGAAGGCCAGCGCCGAAAAAACACAGACTATAGATATCCAGCAGTTTGTCGAAGAAGGAGAGATCGACATTCGCTATTTTGAAAAGCCATACTACTTAGAGCCGATTAAAGGCGGTGAAAAGGCCTATGCACTACTGCACGCGGCACTTGAAGAGTCTGAAAAGTTAGCCCTCGTTCAGTACGTTATGCATGAGAGGCAGCACCTAGGCGTTATTAAACCTGTTGGAAAGGCGTTGGTGCTAGACCAGATGCGTTTTCCAACTGATCTGCGTGAGGCTACTGATCTGAAGTTTCCCAATATGAAGGTGGAGCACAAGGAGCTCGAAGTAGCCCTAAAGCTAGTCCGCCAAGAAACCAAGCGCTTTATCCCCGAAGATTTCCACGATACATTCACCGAGGAGCTCGAAGATATTATTGAGGCAAAGATAAAGGGCAAAAAACTGCCAAAACATGGCGAAAAGCGCAAAGATACGTCGTCGAAGGATCTGATGTCAGCCTTAAAGGCGAGCCTAAAGCAGTAGGCATCATGGGACTCCGCAAATACCTTTCGAAACGTAACTTTAGGGCAACGCCCGAGCCAAAAGGTGCGCCCACTAAGAAAAGTGGCAAAAAACTGGCGTTTGTCGTCCAAAAGCACCACGCATCGCAGCTGCATTACGATTTTCGCTTGGAGCTGGGTGGTGTCCTAAAGAGCTGGGCTGTGCCCAAGGGCCCATCGCTTGACCCACAGGACCATCGCCTAGCTATGCAGGTTGAAGATCATCCGTTTGAATATCGTAATTTTGAAGGGACCATCCCAGACGGTAACTATGGTGCAGGTCATGTGATCATTTGGGACGAGGGATTCTATGAGCCGCGGGAAGAGACGGACGATCCGGAAAAAGCCCTAAAAAAGGCACTCAAACAAGGCCACCTTACCTTTGTGATGCACGGTCAAAAGCTCAAAGGTGAGTTCGCCTTGATTAAAATGCACAAGCAAGGTGACGACGCTTGGCTGCTGATCAAGAAGAGCGATGAGTATGCCAGTCAAGAGGACATTCTACAGCAAGCCAATTCTGTGAGGAGTGGCAAGCCGGTCGATGAAGACGCGTCGATTAAAGATAGCCTCCGTAACTACCCGAAACAAAAGCAACCATGGCAGGTACACCCAATGCTGTGTACGCTGGTTGACGAACCCTTTAGTAAAGATGACTGGCTGTTCGAAGTAAAATGGGACGGCTATCGAGCCATAGGTAGCAGGCATGGTCAGGCGATCGAACTTTATTCGCGCACTGGCCAGGATTTTACGCAAAAATATGCTCCGGTGCACGAGGCACTACTCGGATTAAAAGACGATGTTATTGTCGATGGTGAAATTGTGGTAGTAGATGGCGAGGGCCGGCCGCATTTCGAATGGCTACAGGGCTGGCATCAGGAGCAGCTGGGTGAATTGCACTACTATGTGTTTGATATCTTGTGGTATAACGGGCACGATGTGCGAACAATGCCCTTGCGTGAACGTAAAGCTTTACTGCGCAGTGTAGTACCAAAGAATTCGCTGATTCGTTATAGCGATCACGTTGAGAAGGCCGGTATCGAGCTATTTAAAGAAATGCGTCGGCAGCATCTTGAAGGCATTGTCGCCAAAAGTGCCACTAGTATATATCAAGAGAATAACAGAGGGGCGGCCTGGTTAAAGATCAAGACCCATCTGCGCCAAGAGGTGGTGATCGGCGGTTTTACGGAGCCCCGAGGCACCCGCGCACACCTGGGATCGCTACTGGTGGGAGTATATCGCCGCGGTCAGTTTGTGTATGTTGGGCACTCAGGCGGCGGCATCCCGGACAAACAGCGCCAGCAGCTGCGCGAGCGGCTCGAAAAACTTGAGCGCTCCACCTCGCCTTTCAAAACCCAACCTAAACCAAATGCGCCAGTCCACTGGGTAGAGCCCAAGCTTGTGTGCGAAATGTACTTTAGTGAATGGACAAAAGATGGTTTTATGCGTCACCCCAAGTTTGTTGGGCTTCGTGAAGATAAAAAGCCAGCGGCAGTGCACGAAGAAACACCTAAAACGGAGGTAAAACCAGTGAAAACAGCATCTGAACTGAGCCTAACTCACCTGGACAAAGTGTTTTTCCCTAAACACTCCTACACTAAAGGTACGCTGATTGACTATTATCGTGCCATTGCCAAATATATACTCCCCTACCTAAAAGACCGACCGCTTTCTTTGCTGCGTCAGCCCGATGGCATTAAAGGGGAGGCATTTTTCCAGAAGAACATGGAACATCTTCCAGGGTGGGTACCGTCGGTCGATATTTTCTCCGAATCAAACGGCAAGGATCTACACTGGATGATGGCCAATACCACCGATTCGTTGTTATATGCTGTACAGCTAGGCAGTATAGAGATTAACCCTTGGAATGCGCGGCGAGCAGACCTTGATAAGCCGGACTGGATTGTTATTGATCTCGACCCGGAGGGGGTTGGTTTTGAGAAAGTTATTACGGTGGCTCAAACTGTTAAAGAAGTGTGTGATGAATGGCAGATACCGTGCTACCCCAAGACATCAGGCAAGACGGGCCTGCATATATTTATCCCCATGCAGGCAAAGTATAGTTTTGAGCAGGCCAAAAACCTTGCTCACCTTATAGCACTCGAGGTCAATAAACGACAGCCAAAGCTGACAAGTGTTGAGCGAATGCCCGAAAAACGCCACCGCAAGATATATCTTGATTTTCTACAGAACCGGCAGGGCCAAACCTTGGCAGCGCCGTATTCGGTGCGTCCTACGCCAGATGCAAGCGTATCAACACCGCTTCATTGGAGTGAAGTCAAACCAGGGTTACGGCCACAAGATTTCACGATCAAGAATATCTTTGACCGTCTCCAGAAAGAGGGTGACATTTGGAAGCCGGTTATGGGCAAAGGAATCGATCTTGAGAAGGTGCTACATAAGATTGAAAAGAGCCAGACTGACCAAAGCAGTTAGCTGACGCTCTTGCGTTGACGAAAGCCCAGAAGTGTCGTAATCTGTTCTTTTGCGGTAAATCGAGACGTACAGTGATGGAAAGGCGCCTTCAAAATGGATTACGCAGAACAGCAGAAGCTTGA
>DASUUR010000009.1:0-10276 GCA_036373975.1 Saccharimonadales bacterium (SeqCode) | reverse complement strand
CAGTTGGCTATCATTTCGCAGGCGCCCCAAAAGACTGCCGAGGCAATTGCTAAGGATATTGGCACCCACCCATACCCCGTAAAAAAACTCCAGCCGCTTGCCCGGCGGTTGTCTCAGGCGCAAGTAACAAAAATAGTGCATGAGCTCACGCAGCTCGATGATCAGCTTAAAAGTAGTGCAGGTGACCCGTGGGTACTTATTGAGCGCACCCTGCATGCTATCGCAGCCCATATCGCATAGCAAAGATGAGCCCCAATGGGGCTCATCTGCAACTAGGTGAACTGCTAATACTAGGCAGCTTTTTTAGGAGCTGGCTTCTTAGCTGGGGCTTTCTTAGCGGCAGGCTTTGCTGCAGCTGTAGTCTTTTTTGCTGCTGGTTTTGCAGCAGGAGCAGCTTTCTTGGTGCCGGTAGCAAGCTTAACGCCAGCCTCTTTTGCAACCTTTGATAGATGTGATTTGCGGCGAGCCACAGTATTCTTTTTAAGGAGCTTCTTTTTTACTGCGGTGTCTAGTTCGCCTTGTGCTGCGCTCAGCGTCTCCGCACTTGGCTTTGCCAAGAATGCCTTAACGGCGCCCTTAATATCACGCTTAATGCCCATGTTGCGAGCGCGACGCTTTGCGGTCTGCTTCATTCTCTTGATGGCTGATTGGATGATTGGCATACTCTGTTATTAATCCTTTTCTTACACATTTAAAAGTGATGTATATAATCAGCGCTACTATACCTGAGAATGATAATTTTGTAAAGCAATTGCCCCTTAAAATATAGTTGACAATTCGCAAAACATCATGCTAATGTTAAACAAAATACGTACGATATAAAAACAAGGTAAAACAAATATGGACGCCAACGCCAAGCAGCAAATTGTAGAGCGCATAAAAGGTGCAACAAATATCTTGGTTACGGTCAGTCGTAACCCCTCAGTCGATGAGCTCTCGGCAGCGCTTGCGCTGTCGCTTATGCTTAACAAGCTCGATAAGCATGCTACAGCCGTATTTAGTGGTGAGATGCCACCCGCGATTACCTTTTTGGAGCCTAACAAGACCTTCGAGAACACCGTTGATAGCCTCCGTGACTTCATCATTGCCTTGAACAAAGAAAAGGCCGATCGCCTTCGCTACAAGGTAGAAGATGACGTTGTGCGCATTTTTATCACGCCTTACAAAACCACCATTACCAGCAAGGATCTTGAGTTTAGTCAGGGCGACTTTAACGTCGAACTCATAATTGCGCTGGGCGTAGAAAAGCGGGAAGACCTCGACGCTGCAATTACTGCACATGGTCGCATCCTGCACGACGCCACGGTCATTACAGTGAATAACAAGAACGAAAAGAACACCCTTGGCTCCATTGACTGGCAGGAGACCGAAGCCAGTAGCCTCTGTGAGATGTTAGTTGGACTGAACGAAGCGCTCCAGGCGAATGTGCTTGATGAACAGATTGCCACGGCTCTACTTACCGGTATCGTATCGGCAACCGAGCGCTTTAGTAATACCCAGACTACTCCAAGAGTCATGACGATGGCCGCCCAACTTATGGGTGCTGGCGCTAATCAGCAGCTTATTGCGGCCCGCCTCGAAGAAGCTCACGAGATTCCACGTATTGAAAAAGACGGCTCAACAGAATTGTCTGAGGGCTCTTCTAAGAGGCTAAAAGACGCCGCACCACTCCCAGAAGCTCCAAAGGAGAAAGGGGAGATGCACATCGAGCACGAGGCTGAGCCCGCCCCTGAAGAAGAGACACAACCCGAAGCTCCTGAGCAGGCGCTTGAAGACATAGCTAAGGCGCAACCAACATTGTCGGTTGCTGATCTTAAGAAAGACCTTGCTGCAGCTTCTGCCGAGGTTGATGCTGCTGCGCAGCCTATCGATGACACTGAAAAACCGGCAATTAATTCAACGCAAACACCTTCGTGGCGTGACCAAGATATACCACCATCGCTTGGCGGTACGCTAAACGCGACGACCGAAGAGGCTGCCGAAGAAAAGCGTCGAGAAGAAGAAAAAGACCGCAATAACATTATCCTGACCCATGATCAGCCAAGCTTAGGTGAGCCTATCCAGCCGCAAGCACCAATCAATGCCTATGCGCCCGGTGCAAGCAATGATGAGCCGCCAACGGTTGATCCGTTTGCCGAGCCAGCTCCTAAAAAGGCACCTTCGATTGCCGAACTTGAGGCTCAAGCTCATGCGCACGCAAAGCAACCACGAAAAAAGAGCCAGAAACCAAAAGAGAATAAAGACACAGGCAACAAAGAGCGAGACCTTCGGGCTGATATAGAGAAGGCCCTAAACGAGGCGCCATTTGAGGCTGCTAATAATCCAGTCGAAAGCCTGGGCGCGCAAGAGTTACCCGAGGTGGCTGCACCACCGGTCTTTGAAGCGCCTGCGCCTGCAGAAGCGCCTTTGCCTGCTGTCCAGCCAGCTTCTCAGGTTGGAGATGACCTTCCGTTGCCGCCACCGCCACCGCTGCCTGATTTTAGTACATTGCCACCTTTACCGCCCGCTCCAACAGCAGCTGAGCCAGCCCCTGGGCCTGCACCAGCAGCTACACCACCGGCTCCAGCTCCAATTGCGCCTGTAGTTCCTGCATTGCCTACGGATGCCCCAGCGCCATCCAAAAAAAGCGATGATCCAACTGAGTTCAAAATCCCTGGTCAGTAACTTGCTTAGCTAAGCTATTTAACGTACCATGCCTGTAATATGGACGGCATGATAATTATTGATAAACCAAGCGGCATGACGAGCTTCGGCGTAGTTGCTCGTGTTCGCCGACGCCTGAGCGAGGTGGCCGGAAAGAAGGTCAAAGTAGGCCATACCGGTACACTTGATCCCTTTGCGACTGGAGTGATGGTGCTGCTTGTGGGTAAGGCCTGTAAGCGGGCGGGGGAATTGAGCAAAAAAGCTAAGACCTACGAAGCCACAATTACCCTCGGGCAATCAAGTACAACCGGAGATCCCGAAGGTGAGATCAGCCTAATAGATGGCCCCGTGCCCACCCGCGAAGAGCTTGAAGGAGTCCTCAAGCAATTTACTGGTGAAGTCACGCAGACACCCCCAATGTTCTCGGCCATCAAAATTAATGGTCAACGCGCTTACAAACTGGCACGCAAGGGAGAGATAGTTGAGATTCCTAGTCGTACAGTTACCATTTACAGCTTAGAACTGCTTGAATACAACTTTCCGGTAGTGAAAATCCGCACACATGTGTCTAGCGGTACCTACATTCGCACTCTTGCCCAGGATATTGGGAAAGCGCTAGACACAGCCGCATACTGCAGCGAGCTTCGTCGTACCACTGTCGACAAGTGGACAGTCGATCAAGCAGTAGAGATAGAGGACTGTGTGGCAGCACTGCAGCCTCTTGAGATGACCTTATTGCCGTAACAAGGATAAGTCGCATATACCGTCAGAGGCTAATTGATGTATAATTAAGTTATTATGCTTGCAATACATAAATATGGCTGTAAATAAATCAAGATGACAAATCTCAGTAAAACGCAGGCTTTACTAGAATTTTTTGCTCACAGTCACGATAAGCCTTCGGTCACTGTGCTTATGAAACTTTGTTATCTAACTGATCTAATTGCGATCAAGAGACTCAGGCGTCCTATTACAGAATATGAATATGAGCGATATACCTTCGGACCCTTTAATAAGAGAATATATCAAGATCTCGAGCATCTCGTAGGAGTCAGTCGCTTAGAAGTTGAGATTGATTACCCTACTTTTGGTACGGATAGTGAAGTGGTTCTTTATAGGCACACACAAGATTTGGCAAATGTTGAACAAAAACTAGACATTGAAGAGATAGAAGTAGCGAGCGAAGTACTAAAGACATTAAGTGGGTATGGTGCGAGACAGTTAACCGAGGTTGCCTATCAAACCAAGCCTATGGTTGCGCTTGGAGCTACCTTGGGGGGCAACCAAAATCTCGGAGTGAAACTTGATCTTAAAGCCAGCTAGATGAGCTATATAAAGCCTCGAATAATTTATCATGATAAGCTTTCTCAAGCGTCAACATATCCCTATAACGTAAAACCTAAAAATAAATTAGCGGGCTATTGTGTGCAGGAGGAACTGGGGGTCCACTTATTCTTCATCCTAAATTCAAAAGACAAGGCTTTAATTAAAAGATTTACTGTCTCGTATAATAATACGGACCACATTGAGAATAAGCACCCTGACCTTAATGTAAAGTACATGATGAACGAGAACGGTTACTGTGATGTTACTAAATTTGAGCTTGTTACCCATGGCGCCGTAATTGCCAAGAAGAGCGATCCGAGGAACGGGTTCGCCAAAGTTGGTCGTTTAGCTAAAGATAAATGGATAGAAATAAAGACAATTATTGAGTCGCCACATTTTAGAGCAGACAGTAAGGGTGCGTCAAGTGACGCAACACTGACCGAACTCATAAAGGGTGTTAATGACAAGGGAACTGCGCAAGTAATCCTGTCCAATTTGGGTATAAGATAATCTTTTTGGATAGATCCAAAGATATACGTCCAAAAACAGCATTTAGCTTAGTATAGTTATTCATTAGTCGAATAATTTTTGCGATCTCTTAGGTGACGATTGCTGATTTTGAAAGTGGACTGAGTTATAGTGGGGCTTTTTTGTAATACGAAGTTATATCCGCTCAAGATGTTACTTGTATATAAAATCTTTAATATATATACTCTAGATAGAGGACATGATTTGTGGTTTACAAAAATTATAATCATGTTATAATACACCTATTATGAAAAGCTTTCTGGACTACATTGGTCAAGTAATTATGTACGGGGTTTTTAAGAATAAGCCAGATATTGACTTTAGTGAAATACCAGAAACTATCTCTTTCGTAAGTCATTATGACAAAGACAATGATGTCCATTGGCTAGAATCGCCAGAGCTCCCCGAATTTTATGTCACAGGCAAAAATGTAGAGGAACTTGCCCGTAACACAACGGATACATTGTTAGTTTATTACGATGTGCCTACATATTTCGCCAGACGCTTTTCTCATACGGCAGAGTTTAAGTTTACAAACCAAAAAACAGGTAAAGAAGAAACAATCCACATTAAAGAAGAGTTGCACAGAGCGATTGCTTAGGCGGGTATATGGCGGCGCATAGACCAACCATCTATCCAAGATCAAATGCAGAGTGTGTCCGCCTATTGGAATTGCTGGGCTTCAAGAAGAAGATAGGGACAGGCAGAGGTAATCACCCTGAAAAATACATACATCCGAAACGCAAGAACCAAGATCTTAATGATAAACCCTTTGTCCTCATAACACACCATTACTTTGACGCAAATGGACAGCGGCTTATGAAGAAGCTTAGAAATTGGGGGTTTAGCGTTGAAGAATTAGAAGAAGCTTGTTCTAATTGCTAAACCTCACCTTCTATAGTTTATTCTGCTGTGGGGCTAGAGCAGTATATACTATTGTAAAACCCCCAAAAACCTGTTAGGATGATACGGATATGATTACTCGTGAGAAAAAAAATCAGGCAATTGCTGATACGCAAGTGCACAAAACCGATGTCGGTTCACCTCAGGTGCAGGCATCTATTTTGACTAAGCGCATCACTGAAGTAACTGAGCATCTCAAGGTACACAAGCACGACTTCAAGGCTCGTCGTGGTCTACTGCAAATGGTTGGCCGCCGCAAGCGTCTACTTAAGTACCTCGAAGCAAAGAACTTCGATGCATATCGCGCAATTGTCGCAAAGCTAGGGCTCCGCAAATAGCGGAGTCTTTTGGTGTATACTAGAAACAACATAACAGCGTGGCGCCTGTGGTAAGTGGTGGATGGAGATCCTTGTTTAGAAGAAGAATCTGCACCCGTTACTTATAGCGAGCGTCGCAGTAAGGAGAAACATGGCAACAATTAATCCGCTTGGCAAAGATATTATTCGTGTCGAAGGCGAATTCGCCGGTCGTCGCATCACACTTGAAACAAACCGCTTAGCATTTCAGGCTAGTGGTGCTGTCACCGTAACAATGGGCGAGACGGTAGTACTCGGTATCGTGACCTCTGGCCCCGTAAACCGCAACCTCGATTATTTCCCATTAAGCATCGACTATGAAGAGAAAATGTACGCTGCAGGTAAAATTAGCGGTAGCCGCTTTATTAAGCGCGAGGGTCGCCCGAGCGAAGAAGCGATTTTAGCTGGTCGCTTAATCGACCGCCCAATCCGGCCATTATTCCCCAAGGGCTATCGTAATGAGCTACAAGGTATTGCAACGGTACTGAGCCTCGACCCTGAGGTGAAGCCAGATCTCGTGGGCATGATTGCTGTTTCAAGCGCCATGCTTCTTGCTGGCGTACCTTTTGACGGCCCAGTTGCCGGTGCGCGTATTGGCTTGGTGAACGGTCAGCTGGTTGCACAGCCGCAGACATCTGATATTGAAAAGAGCTTGCTCGACCTCGTCGTAGCTGGTACCAAAGACGCCATTATGATGGTTGAGGCGGGTGCGAGTGAGGTTGACGAAGCAACTATGATTGACGCCATTCGCCTAGCGCACGAAGTCATTCAGCCTGTACTCGAACTGCAAGAAGAACTCGCCGAAAAAGCTGGTGTTGAAAAGCAAGAATACGATCTGTATCTGCCCGATGAATCTCGCCAGGATAAAGTTAGGGAGCTGCTTGCAGGCAAGCTCGGTGCAAACGTTCGTGCCGAATATTCCAAGCGCAAAGCCACCCTCAAGGCGCTTGAAGATGAAGTGTTTGCTGCATTCGTACCTGAAGATGCCGAGCACGAAGAAAAGTTTGCCTGGCACGAAGCCTTTGACGCCATTATTAAAAAAGAAGTTCGCCGCGGCATCTTAGAAGACGGCGAACGACCAGACGGCCGCAAGCCAGAAGAGATCCGTCCGCTCTCGAGCGAGGTAGGGGTATTGCCCCGTGCGCACGGTTCAAGCATCTTTACCCGTGGCACCACCCAGGCTATGAACATCACCACCCTGGCGCCCCTTAGTTACGCACAGCTTATCGATACAATGGAACTCGATACCGAACGCCGCTTTATTCACCACTACAATATGCCTGGCTATACTGTTGGTGAAGTGCGACGTCTTGGCAGTCCTGGTCGTCGTGAGATTGGCCATGGGGCGCTTGCGGAGCGCGGTCTTCGCGCGGTTATCCCAAGCGAAGCTGACTTCCCATACACTATTCGTACTGTATCTGAAATCCTTAGCTCGAATGGTTCAACCAGTATGGCCAGCGTCTGCTCGGGCTGCTTAAGCCTTATGGACGCTGGTGTGCCAATCAAGGCGCCGGTCAGCGGTATCGCCATGGGGCTTGTGACTGACGGTACAAAATCAGTCATCTTGAGTGACATTCAAGGTACTGAAGATTTTGCCGGCGATATGGACTTCAAGGTAGTCGGCACCAGCAATGGTATTACCGCTTTGCAAATGGACATCAAGGTTAAAGGCATTGCCCCAGAACTCATGAGCGATGCGCTTGCCCAGGCTAAGGCTGGTCGTGCACACATTCTTGAGCACATGCTCACTACAATTAGCGAGCCTCGCGCCGAGCTTAGCCCATACGCCCCACGCATCGAGAAGTTAATGGTTAATCCAGATAAAATCGGTGCGATTATTGGTAAGGGTGGCGAGACGATTAATAAGATTACATCTGAAACTGGTGCCGAAATTGACATTAAAGACGACGGTCTGGTAACTATTTCAGCTGTCGACGCCGACGCCATCCAGAGGGCGCTGAACTGGGTGAAATCGTTGGTTGAGGAGCCCGAGGTGGGCAAAGTTTACGAAGGTACCGTGGTGAAGATCATGGAATTCGGCGCATTTGTGAATATTATGCCGGGCATTGACGGTATGGTACACATTTCGCAACTAGCCGATCGCCGAGTTGAGAAGGTGACAGATGTCCTTACCGAAGGTCAGAAAGTTCGCGTTAAGCTGACTGCAATCGATGAGCGCGGTAGGCTTAACCTAACGATGAAAGACGTAGAATAAAAGAGGCCGCCCGTAAGGGCGGTTTTCCTACTGGCGCCTAAAAACAAGAATAGGCTAGGTATTTTTAAGAATCTGTGCTATAATTAATTCAGCTTGAAGAGGTTTTGTAGCGGTAATATTGCAATCCTACTCTACTTTTGCTTGTAACAAATGATGAAGAACCTAATGAAAAGATTACATTTGCCAGCAGATTATGCTGCTCAAAATGCATATTTTACTTTTATTCTTATTTGTATTATCAAGCCGCCGATTGATATATTTATCTTTCGACACCAACAAAGTATAGGGGAGATCATTATCGGCACCCTCTTCTTTGCGACCGGGCTAGCACTTGCGAGTTACGCCATTGATAAAAAGTTCTGGAGACGGCGAAAGTGAGCAAACAAGCCCTTCTTGACCAAATTGCAGCGGATATTCGCGAAAATAATATCTGTCCAGATTTGGCCAAGACGGCCACGAACCTTGTGATGGGGGACGGTAACCTCGATACCGATATTGTATTTATTGGTGAGGCGCCGGGGAAGAACGAAGACGAGCAAGGCTTACCTTTTGTTGGGGCAGCAGGCAAGTTCCTTAATGAAATGCTCGGAACCATCGGTCTTCAACGGCAAGACGTCTACATCACTAATATTGTGAAGTATCGGCCACCAAATAATCGTGACCCATTGCCAGATGAGAAGAAAGCCTTTTGGCCCTTTCTTATCCGGCAGCTCAGCGCGATTGAGCCGAAGATCATTGTGACACTCGGGCGCCATAGTATGGAGTATTTTCTGCCTGGTATGCGGATTAGCGCCATCCATGGTGAGCCCAAGCGAATTACTTTTGGTAAGCGTAAAGTGGTAATTGTGCCACTATTTCATCCGGCGGCAGCATTATATAACGGAAGCCTGCGCCAAACGCTTATCGATGACTTTTCACGAATCCCTAAAATATTAGATCTCATAAAAAACGAAAGGACTCTATAAGAAATGGGACAACGAAGACTTGTCGACCCACAGGCCGACGACGTACGTAAGCGTACACCAAATAACGGACAGCAGAAACGTCCACAACAAAACAGCATTCTAGCGCGCACCAATACGCGCCGTGGCGAGGCACAGCGTGCCCAGCGCCGCATTAGCGAGAATGTAAATACCATCGCTTCACAGCATGTTATCAACATCCCTGTGAACAAAACTGTGTATAACGGCTACGGCGGTCGCCAGTTCAGCATGGCCGATCAGCGCAAGGCGCGGCCAAATGCCGGCCCAACCCTCAAGGTTATCCCTATTGGTGGCTTGGGCGAAATGGGTATTGGTAAAAATATGATGGCGCTTGAATACGACAATGACATCATTGTTATCGACATGGGTTTCTTATTCCCTGGTGCCGACTATCCGGGCATTAACTACATTGTGCCAGATATTACGTATCTCGAGGAGCGCAAGCACAAGATTCGCGGGCATGTGTTTACTCATGGACACCTTGATCATATTGGTGCCTTCCGTCACTTAATTCATCGCATTCCAGGCCCTGTGTATGCCTCGCGCTTTACAATGGGTATGCTTGAAAAGACCATGGAAGAAGCCACTAGTGGTTTTACCCCTGAAATGCACGTTATGAATCCTGATACGCACGAACGAGTGCAATTAGGAGATAGCTTTAGTATCGAGCTTGTTCGCGTGAATCACTCGATTCCAGATGCAACGGCCGTCATTATCCGTACTCCGGTTGGAGTACTGGTGAATACCGGTGACTGGCGCTTTGAAGAAAACCCAGTTGATGGCCATAAATTTGACCTCACTCGTCTCACCGAGGTAGCTTCGCAAGAAGGCATCTTGATGCTTATGAACGAAAGCACCAACTGTGAATCAGAAGGTACCCATTCTCATGGCGAGTTCGAGATTAAAGAGAGCTTCCAGGAAATCATGCAGCGTCATCCTAATAACCGTCTAATCATCTCCAGCTTCTCGAGCCAGATTCACCGTATCCAAATGATCCTTGAAGCTGCTCGTGACCACGGCCGCAAGGTAGCCTTCGCTGGTTACAGTATGATCCAAAACCTTGAAGTCGCTCTGCGCGCCGGGGTTATCAAGGTGCCAAAAGACACGATTGTAAAGATGGAAGACCTCATTAAATTCCCCGACGGCAAAGTAGCCATTGTGTGTACTGGCTCGCAGGGTGAGTTTAACGCTGTGCTTAACCGTATGGCTAGTGGTGCCCACAAGCACATCAAGGTAAAGAGCACCGACCTCATTGTATTGAGCTCTAACCCAATTCCGGGCAACGAGAAATACGTTGTTCGTACTGTCGACGGCCTGATGCG
>DASUUR010000008.1:0-7119 GCA_036373975.1 Saccharimonadales bacterium (SeqCode) | reverse complement strand
GAGCATAGCAATTGATAAACTGGATGCCTTGTGAATGGTCAGGGCCAAAGCCATAGCCTTGTGCCCCAAACGATTCACAGTCCTTCACGATCCCATAGTCGCAAAAACCAAATCCAGAATTGTCCCATGCCTCTGTAGTCTCGTAGGTGCCGGTAAATTTAAGACGCTCAAGCACCATGCCCACATTTGGCTCCACACGAAATAGCGCCCTGCCCGTCATAGTTTCCTGCCCGTAAACACCATCAAGCTTGGCGAGCGTATTAGAAAGCACCTTATAAATACGCACGAAGCGATCAGTGCCTTCGCTACGCTGGATACGCACAATATCCCCAGCTGCAAGCTCTGTCAAAAATGCCGTGCCTACGCCGCTTAAATTGTCGGAGCCGTTTGTCACATTACACATCCCCGAAAGTGTATCGCCGTATCGACCAGTCACAAGCATATTAAAGCGCGGGCATCCCCAAAACTCTACCTCGCTTACTGTAAAGTGTCGTACACCCTGCAGGATAATGCCCCCACCCGATGTTTTGCTCGACCCTTCATGCCGGATAGTTAGCGACCGAATACTAAAATGCTCGTCCATAACATTATTGCCTGCGGCACCGTTAACAGCATAGTGCTGATTGATAATCGCTGAAGCACTATAGGTATTCGGGTAGCTTAGCACAACGCCTTGAGGCGATTCCCCAACCAATCGCACACCAGACTTAATCTGAATTTGGCGACAGTCATACACATAGTTCCTTATGAAAACCTCCGATACAATACCATTGGCAAGCCAACTAGCGTGTGCGTCGTCTATCGCCTGTTGTATCTGAATATGATCATTATTACCATCAACAATATAGCCGGCACTATCTGGCCCCACAACAAACCGGGTAGTCCGTGTGCTAGCGGCAAGCGTGAACTTAGCATCAACAAACTCACGAACTGCTCGCTGCGAGGCTATTCGGTCATCGCTATTTGCTGCAAGCATGCCGTCGGTATCAATAATGCGCCAGGCAACTCCTTTAGCCGCACCGGTGTGTGATACCAGTATCATGCCCTCGGCTTGCGGCACATCGAGAATCGCCCTTACATTATGTAGCCCATTGGCAGAGTGCTCTGTGCGCAAATAGTCGTTAAGGATATCTCCCCACACACCAACATCCTGGCCTGGTTGCGGTAAACGTGCCACACCCCTCCTTGTCACTTTTATAGTGACCGTAGATTAGTGCACGCTCCCTCGGATGTCAACAAAAAAGTTATTTTTGTTTTAATAACACTATGAAAGCTTCGGCCGGAATCTCAACCTTACCAAACTTCTTGAGGCGTTTCTTGCCTTCTTTTTGCTTGGCCCAGAGTTTTTTCTTGCGCGAGACGTCACCACCATATAGGTGACCGGTTACGTTCTTTTTAAGCGCTGGTACGTTTTCGCGGGCGATCACCTTGCTGCCAATTGCCGCCTGTAAACTTACCACAAACAACTGTTTCGGGATTACTTCTTTCAAGCGCTCGGTCATTTCACGGCCCAGACGCTCGGCTTCGGAACGATGCACCATAATACTTAAGGCGTCAGCTCGCTCCCCGGCAATCAAGAAGTCAAGACGTACCAACTGATCGGCACGGTAATTATCGAGCTCATAATTGAAGCTGCCGTAGCCACTTGTTACACTTTTGAGCTTATCGTAAAAGTCGGTCAGCATGTTGGCCAGGGGCGCTTCAAAACTAATCAGCGCTAGTTCGCTATCGACATAGCTAATATTCTTTTGGTGGCCCCGGCCATTAACAATAAGTTGCAGCACACCGCCTATGTACGTTTGCGGCGTCACAATCTCGCCCTTAATCCACGGCTCACGAATCTCGGCAATCCTCGCAACGTCGGGGAGCTCAGCGGCCGACTGAATTGTAACTTCTTCGCCATTTATGAGGGTAATTTCGTAATCAGTTGAGGGGTTCGTAATAATTAGCTCAATATTATGAGATCGTTCAAGGCGCTCTTTTACAATCTCCATATGAAGCAATCCCAAGAAACCAATACGGAACCCGTGGCCAAGCACCTGGCTGTTTTCCAGCGTGTATTGCAGTGCCGCATCGTTGAGGGTGAGCTTCTCGAGCGCGTCTTTTAGCGTCGGGTAATCTTCGGCGGCACTTGGAAAGACTCCAGCATACACAAATGGCTTTACTTCTTTGTACCCAGCCAGCGCCTCTTGTGCGGGTTGCTTTGCAAGCGTTACCGTATCACCAACGCGCGCTTCCGAGACCGATTTAAGATTTGTCACGATGTAACCGATCTCTCCGGTCTGCAACTGCTTGGTGGGGAACATTTTAGGCTTAAGCACCCCAGTCTCTAGCGCTAGGCCAGTAGACTCAGCCGCCATCATGTGAATCTCAGCACCACTTGTAAGCTGACCGTCAAAGACACGAACATACAAAATCACACCGCGGTAATCATCGTACACGGAGTCAAAAATAAGTGCGCGAGTTGCTGCCGCCTCGGTAACGATTGGCGCAGGAATCCGCTCAACCACCGCATCTAGCACCTCACGAACCCCTTCACCGGTTTTAGCACTAACGGGGATAATATCTTCGTAGCTACAGCCCAATAAATCGACTACTTCTTTGCTCACTCGCGGTACATCGGCGGCAGGAAGATCAATTTTATTGAGTACGGGAATAATAGTCAGGTTCGCTTCCATCGCCAAGTAGACATTAGCAAGCGTTTGGGCCTGGATTCCCTGCGAGGCATCTACCACAAGCAGCGCACCCTCACAGGCCTGCAAGCTTCGGCTCACCTCATAGCTAAAGTCAACATGCCCTGGGGTATCAATAAGATTAAGCTGCACATCCTTGTACTGCATGCGCACCGGCTGCAACTTAATAGTAATCCCCTTCTCGCGTTCGAGATCCATACTATCAAGTAGCTGCGATTTCATATCGCGCTTTTCAACAGTAGCAGTTATCTCCATAAGGCGATCGGCAAGCGTACTCTTGCCGTGATCGATATGAGCAATAATACAGAAATTACGAATTGCTTCGTGAGGTATTTGACTTTTATTCATTCAGAGGTTATTGTACCCTGTTTTGATGTTTTTTACTATTGTTGTGGCGGTTTTGGACTAAACTGCTTAAAGAGTAGCTGGCGAACCTTGCGTAAGATTGGCTCAACCTCACTCAAGCGCAGCAGCTTCGAGAAGCCTAAGTAGGCAAGCGCGCTAATAGTAGCGATGATCGCGAACTTTGGAAAGGTTGTCGAGAAACTCTGGTCGGTCGCATTAAGTTCAAAAATTTTCACACTTATGTAGGTGACTATCGCCATTAAACCGGTCGCCGACATCATGCGTAGTATGGCGCTTACGAATTTTTTGCCAAATAGCCCGGGGATGCGATAACTCATAATTATAAACAGCACGACTACCTCAACAAAGGCTACTATTGACTGCGCCCATGCCAAACCGTAAGCGCCCATATCGAAGTGCATCGTGAACAAGATTGCCAAGAAAATATTCAGACCGATTGTCCCTAAAGATATGTACAACGGCGTTTTTGTATCCTGCTGCGCATAAAAGCTGCGTGCAGCAATGTGGTAGATTGAACGAAACAGAATAGCAACAGCCAGGACGCCAAGGATGCCGGCAATAAGCGGTTCACCACCATTCTTAATAAAGTGCACCAGATAACCACGCGTAAAGAAGGCTATCACAGCCACCGGCAAGGCAAGCCAAATTATCACCTTCAACACCGCTTGCAGCTCCTTGCGGAATAGATCCGGCCGCCCCTGGCTTAACCGCTCAGTCATTTTAGGAAAAGCAGCCGTGGAGATAGCTACCCCAATAAGCGTAATTGGTACCATATGCAGCGTAGTCGCTTGCTGATAGGCACGTACCGTACCGGCCGCCATACGCGATGCCAAGTTCGTCTCAACAATACTGTTGAAGTAGTCGATCCCCTGATCGAACGAGCGGGCCGGCAATAGTCGAAGCACTTGTCGAAATCCATGGTTCTTCCAAAAAATCTTAAAGCGATAGTCGAACCCAAGCCCGAACAACCCGATACAACTCACGATCAGTTGCATAATTGAACCGAGCACCACCCCGAGCGCCACGCCCATAATACCGCCCTCAAAGACCTGGTAACCAAATAGCGAAATGCCATTCGAGAACACGGTAATACCAATAATAATACCTATGTTATAGATCGTCGGCGCCAAAGCATAAAAGGTAAATCGCCCCACGGCCTGCTGCATGCTGGCGATAACCGAGGCAATCGCAAACAAGAATGGGTTAATTGCAATCACACGCATCATGCTCACCGCGAGTCCACGGCCCTGTTCGTCGAGCCCCGGCCCAACGACATATTGCACAAGCGGCTCAGCAAAAATCATAATCAGCAAACTAGCCGCCAGGGTGAGGAGCGCCATAAAGTTAATCAAACTTGTACTCAACTCCCAAGCGGACTTTTTGTTGCCGTTGACCAACCGCTCGTTAAACACCGGTATAAAAGTGACGCTCAGCGCACCCGAAACTAGCAAGAAGAACATAAAGTCCGGAATGGTAAACGCCACGGTATAGGCATCGATACCAACTGGGTACGTATCGAAGTAGGTACTGTTCAACAAACGGTCACGGAATATACCAAGCAGTGCCGATAGAAGGCTAGAGCTTGCCAGCAGTGCCGCCGCTAATTGAACAGAGAGGCGTTTGTTAGCCCTGGCGACGACACTTTTGACTCGACCTATGCGTTTCTCTGGCACAGTTTCCGCCTAATACAGTTTTGCGCTAGCAGGTAGTTTTGCGTTCTTGAGGATTTTCTTTACAGTCGGCTCGTCAATTGTTTCTTCTTTCAGCAATGCAGCGGCAAGCGCATCAAGTGAGGCCATGTTAGAGACAATCACCGCTTCGGCACGAACACCAGCCTCAGTAATAAGTGCTTCCACTTCTTCATCGATAATACGTGCTGTCTCATCTGAATACGGGCGCTCGTGCACCATGCGGTCAAACATCATGCCGCCATTATCTTCATGGAAGACTTGGTCACGCAGCTTCTTACCCATACCCTGTTCAATAACCATATTACGGGCAACTTCTGTAGCATGCCGCAGGTCACTACCTGCACCCGTGGTCACATGATCTTCGCCATATTTTACCTTTTCGGCAATACGACCACCAAGCGCCCTGGCAAGTATGTCTTTGTACTGCACAATACTTGTGTAATTACGGTCTTCAGGCGGCAAGAACCAGGTTGAGCCCCCAGTACCGCCGCGCGGAATGATAGTCACCTTGTGTACAGGATCGCTGTCGGGGAGAATATGACCAACAATCGCATGACCAGCTTCATGATACGCGGTCATTTCTTTATCTTTTTCGTTCATGATCTTAGTTTTACGCTCAGGACCTATCGCAACCTTTTCAAAGGCGGCAGTAACATCGTCATTAGTAATGGTTTTACGGTTGTGACGAGCCGCAATAATTGCCGCTTCGTTGGTGATGTTAGCCAGGTCCGCGCCACTGCTGCCGACCGTTTTAGCAGCAAGCGCATCAACATCAACCGTATCCTCGATAGGCTTTTTGGCAAAATGAACCTTTAGAATCGCCTCACGGTCCTTACGCTCAGGCAGGCTAATACTCACGCGGCGGTCAAAACGACCAGGGCGAAGTAGTGCAGGGTCAAGTACATCTGCACGGTTGGTTGCGGCAAGCACAATAACATTAGTGCCTGTTTCAAATCCATCCATTTCAACCAGAATTTGGTTTAAGGTTTGTTCACGTTCGTCGTGACCCCCGCCCATACCACTGCCGCGACGACGCCCAACCGCATCAATTTCATCGATAAAGATGATTGCCGGAGCATTCTTTTTAGCTTTTGCAAACAAATCACGTACGCGACTCGCACCAACACCTACAAACATTTCAACGAATTCAGAACCAGAGATACTCATAAATGGCACGCCGGCTTCACCCGCAACGGCACGCGCAAGCATAGTCTTACCGGTTCCCGGAGGGCCAACCAGCAGTACACCTTTAGGAATTTTGGCGCCCACGGCCTGGAACTTTTTAGGGTGTTTCAAAAAGTCTACTACCTCTTGCAGATCTTCTTTCGCCTCGTTGTTGCCTGCTATATCTTCAAATACAACCTTGTCTTTTTCGTTTCCGTACAAACGTGCCTTGCTGCGGCCAAAACCCATGGCTTGATTATTTTGCCCCTGCGCCTGGCGGAACATGAACACAAACAAGCCACCAATCAGCAAGATCGGCAATAGCAAGGAGATAATGTTCCAGGCTGTTGTACCAGCGGTAGATGGCTCACGAACCGCCACCTCGGCCTTAGTATCCTGGCGCAACCCCTGTTCATAGATGCTGCTACCAGCTTCTTTAAACGACTTTTCGGTCGGCTCTTTCTTGCCTTGTGGCGTCACTTTGATACTGTTGCCTTCAATTTCAAGCTTTGCGATCTGCCCCTCGTTCGCTCGCTTAATAACATCCGAAAATGCAACGTCCTTCAGTTGTTGCTGCGGTGAAAGTATACCGACCAA
This sequence comes from Saccharimonadales bacterium (SeqCode), assembly GCA_036373975.1. GTDB lineage: Bacteria > Patescibacteriota > Saccharimonadia > Saccharimonadales > Saccharimonadaceae > DASUUR01. The sequence goes on along the minus strand of DASUUR010000008.1, from coordinate 608 downwards.
TGTGATGGCACACAAAATAAGCACAGCCCAAAATAGTGTTGTGCGCACAAAGTTATTGGTTGGTTTCTTTTGAGAAAATTTTTTCATAATGAAATGTCGGGGTCCTTCCGTTACAGTAGAGAAAAATTGACCCTTCTAGCTTATCATGGTTACGGGTGCTCGACAATGAATGTTGTAGAGGTAAACACAAGCTGTACACCCCCCGAAATAACGTGCCGTGCCCCTGCCCGGTAGGTTTTAATCGCCACAAGGGCCCGGCGCAGCTGCGGACGTGTTGCTCCCGCCACACCGTGGTGGCAAATTACAGCATGCAACAACTCAGTGGCCGATCTATCGTCGATCATTACAAAGAAATAACGGGAATATGCCCTGTCGGAAAAACCACTCATGATATGCGCAATCTCTGCATCAACGGATTGCACCACCGTAAGCTGCTGCTGGTACAAATTATAGAGCCTTTGTTTATCCTCTGGGGCAGCGTGGTGTAACTTTTTGCGAATTCTATTACGCAGGTATCGATCGTCGTCATTGGTCACATCTTCTCGCCATTCAAGATTGTGCGCCCGTGCATAGTCCACGATCGTGCTCTTTGCCACCCCAAGCAATGG
>DASUUR010000007.1:0-2695 GCA_036373975.1 Saccharimonadales bacterium (SeqCode) | reverse complement strand
CGTAACTGTTTTTTGACTCTTTGTATTTTTGAACTTCTTGCGAGATTCTACCATTGCTTTGATTCGCGCGTGGTTAGCAGGTGTATTACGTATGTATGTTTGACCATTTTCGTCAAACCTATCTAAAACGAGTTTTCCATTCTTAACAGAGTCGACCCAGTTATTAACAGTCTGACGCGTCACTCCGTAGAGTGCCGCTAATTCTTTACTCTTGTAATAACTTTGCATAAGGATATATCTGTTGTAATTACTACACAAAAAGTGTTTGACATGTTTGACGAAATGAAGTTATCATCAACAGTAAGCAATTGCCTATCTGTTATACCTACGTTTCAGTTACCAAGAGTAGCACATATTTTTGTATTTCTCTACCACTGAACGACCAAATAAGTATTATTCGAGGAGATAGCAATTATGTATCAGCGGGGTAACACGTCTGATCCTTCCATAGCGGACGGGGTGATGATTGGCAGGGCACACATAGCCCCTCATAACTTTACAAGAATGCATATTGGAATTTATGAGGACAGCATCCCAACACCCGAATTTGTTGTACAAACTAAGCCAAATATCGGGGATCGGCTCCAAGCGCATCTTGAGCGCAGCTATGACGGTGATTACACCCTAGAATACTTCTTTAAAAACGTAAGCAGCCAAAACTGTGAGGTTATGGTGTGGGCAAGGGATGGGCAGCATGGCAGTATTGACCCAGCCTAGCATACCCACCATTACCAGCGTATGTATTGTAGATGGCAAGCTATTAGCGCTGCATGACGCAACAATCGTTTCCCAATATGTCAACGGCCAACCAGCACTCGCCTGCAAGTCGCATCGCGAAGATAAGCTGGCTTGGATAAGCAAGGCCATGGCCTTTGAACAGTACCGGCCTGTTGCTGACACCTCTCGACTTCCTGAAGCTTTTGGAGCGGTGGAGCTATACACTGAACGTCGCCACGCGCATACGCTTGCATCCCTTAAGTCAGATATTTGCTGGCACATGATCACGCGATCGACCGCCGGGAGGATTCTTATACTTACCGACCATCCGATCGAATTCCTATCTACCGTACGGAAATACTGGAAGAAGTTAACGAAGCAGATCCTCATTGAGCGTGCGCGTACGCTTGAGAAGCCCAAGGTATCGAGCCTACAGCTAGCCTTAGAGCGGTTCTACACCCTACGCTTTTCAGGGAGCCTTAAAGGGCAGGAGGCGGATATTCTTGTGCTTTCGGTCGACGCTCTACCCCAGCTTAAAGTGTCCGTCGCCACCATCTATATATGCCAGGATTTCCGATACGTTGAACAAAGCGCCCTCCTTAGCGTGCTCCAGTCTGGTGGCGCGATCATAGACTACTCTGCAACATTCTCTTCAATTTAATTTGGTCTTAACTATCTCTTGTGTTACAGTAAATTGGTCCTACACCAGTGCACTCAACCGGGGTGCCGAGTCGGGGAGATCCCACATGAAGTTCGGTAAGAAAATCGTTGGAGCGCTCGCCGGGCTCGCCCTGTTCTTGGGGCTGAGCATCGCGACCACCGCTCCGGCACAGGCCGGCACGACCTACGTCTACCACGTCTACCACTACCAGGTGTGCCAGAAGCAAGGGCACTTCGGGGCGTCGTTCACGAACCCCTACAACCCCTACAGCTTCTACTGCTACGACCTGTCCATCCCGCTGGGCGTGACCTGGGCCGGCGGCCTGGACATCAACGGCTGGTGCGCAAGCAAGTACGCGGGCACGCACGCCGAGCTCGTCGAGCACAACGTCTGGGGCTGGAGGTGCATCAAGCGCCAGTGACAGAACCGGATGGCAAGGTGGCAACAGCCACCTTGCCATCCGGCATAACAGAAAGTAGGTGGTATGTTTCAGAAAATTCATGTTTTTAAATTTGTTGTCTATTCGATCGTGACTCTAAGCATACTCGTCAATGCAGCCCTTGTCTTCGGCGACACGTACACCCCTGCAAACCGCGAGTTGTCAGTATCTATATTCATTCTGGTTATTATCTTATTTGTTACTGTGCCAGCATTTTACCTAGGCAAAACTGGCTGGCTCAAAAGATAGCTCTTGAAATTCCGTAACTAGTGGGCTCTTTTTGCTATACTCAAAGCGGCCCAATAGAGAGGAAAGTCGTGAAGCTCATCTCCGAGACTAGACTTGCCAAAAAACTGCAGGTAAGCCAGACGACGATAGCTGAGTGGCGCCGCGATGGGCTCATAAAACCCTACCGAGTACTCAATAGAATGCCCCAATACACGGTCGAGGGCATCGATGCATTTCTGCAGCACAAAAAGGCCAAGAATCACAGGGTCGTTCAGGCAATCGACATTCTAGAAGACAGAGTAAAGCTCATGAATCTTGGCGAGGTAGCCAAACGAATGGGAGCAAGCCAACAAGCGCTTAGTCACAGAGTTCGATGCGGTCGCTATCCTGCCCTCTGGGTGGGCGGTGAGTTGCGAATGGTTGCGACGGATGTAGAGAATATTCTAGCCGATGCTGCCAACCCTGACTACATCGGGCGCGAAATGGCAGCGCATATTCTCGGCTCGCCAACACATTTTATCCGGCACCTGGTTAGACAGGGAGATCTACGCAGCATCACAGTCTATACAAAGCCAACTACCATGCCCATTACCCGCGAGAGCATGCTCGCGTTTATTAAGAAGATTGCCCCAAGCTGGGTAGAGCCAGAG
>DASUUR010000006.1:0-2410 GCA_036373975.1 Saccharimonadales bacterium (SeqCode) | reverse complement strand
TATCAACCCCTTAAACAATACCTCTTCGTAGAGCTTGCTAATTTTGCTTTGGATATCGTTCGTCTAATACATCGCAAACTGAATTCTTAGGTGACCAATTTCCCCGATCGACCTGATGAAATCCTTCTCAGCTACAGAATCTTGTGGAACTATACCAGTAGGTCTGCTCTCCAGCATCATTGAAGTCAGTGCGAGGTGCAAATCAGCTACTACCGAAAGGAATTTCTCAGCTGCCTCTAGACCTTTTAGCCGAATTTGCTCATGTCGTTTTACCGTTGCCTCTGCTCGCAGCGCGAGTTCCTTGGCTCGCCCACTTGTAAGGAGAGAGAAAACCGCGATTGCTAAGGAACCAGCAATTCCTATATACGCAACCCATAACTCTGTCATTTTTCCTCCTTAGACTTTTCTTGTTCTGTGCCGTGTCAGCAGAGCTTGGACGCCGACGCCGCTTTAGCGTTTTGTGGACTGCATAATACGTTTTAGGCCGACCCGGGCGAAGTGCAACGTAGCGAAACGGTCGGCCTAAAGGCGCGGCGCCTTTTCATCCGCTTAGTCCTTGCTCGCTACTGCTCGCGGCAGCTTAAAACAGATGGATCCGACACCCTCGCTTCGCTCAGGCTACGCCCAGCTAGCGCCGGGAGCGGCTCATCCGCCGCACCTTTGCGCGGTCCCGATAAAACCCCAAATGGTTTAGGATTTTATGCTGCATTAGATTTAAACTTGGTTTGCATTTCTGATAGGTTACGGTTTTCTATATCAGATGCAGAATGTAAATTTCATATTACAAATTGTTAAACATTTCTCTTTAGCGTTATAAGTGTTTTTGCATAAAGTGCTGTAAGCATAATACATATTGTGTTCACTTACTGAACTCTCACTTCATCAATCCTGTTGAACCGCTGGTATTATAAGCTAGCGAGAGCTTGGAGTAGAAGAGAACAAGAGGGTCAATATTGTTCGTACAATATAACAGCCTGTTGAAAAAGTAATAGTAGGCACCAACCGTCCTATCTTACGCCAATCAGGTGCCACACGAATCGCATCAGCTCCATGATTCCAGCAAAGGCAGGACACTTCAGAATATAGCGCAGTAGGTGGTCGTTGCATGCGCAGATTAGGGGGTGTTAATGATTGGGCCGAGTCTTTCTTATGCTCATGAAATACATATTTTCTTAGCTCGCCGCATAACGCCGCACATACGCGCCAACATTGAACATGGAGGCTGGGAAGCCCGCTTTTCTCCCGCCTCGCATGTATTTCCTCACGATATCTACAGCAGTTGGCGCGTGCCACCAATCTCGCTGTTCCGTTTCAAGTTGATCAAGTAAGTGTCCCAGCCGCGCGTAGCCAATGGGATAACCAACGACATTGAAATCGAGATGCAGCAAGAGATTGCCCAACACTCTGATGGCACCGACCGGTATGTCCAACCCCGTAAACTGGTTTAAGTAATGACTGTGGCGCTCGTCAAGTTGCTCAAGAGTGAGCGGGCCCTCTGTCCAATAATCAAGGATGCATAGTCCTTGCGTGGAAAACACCGGCAAAGTCAGGGCTTTGGTAAGCAGTCCAAATCGAGCTGCCCCTGCAACGGCATTCTCACTCAGACCCAAATCTTCTTTTAGATACAGAGGGTCATCGAGAAGGCTTTGAAGCCAGAATGAGAACGTTTCGATTATCCCGTAGAAATCTCCCATCCGCATGTAGTAGGGTAGGTCAGGATCGATACTGGAAAAGTGCAACGCGTGTCCCATCTCGTGGTACAACACGTGTAGTGTGGTTAGATTACCTGTCGCTTTGACACTGATGCGCACATCGCTGGGTACGCGAACGGCCCAGGCATATGCGCTTGGCGCTTTGCGAGGACGATCCTCGAGATCCATGGCAATGTCATCGACTGCAAATCCCATCTTGCGCGCCACGCGGCTCACAGTCGCCACGCTATCAATCGCAGGGACCCGTCGATCAATATAAGCTGACCAGCGATTGAACAACAGCGTGCGCAAGTCTTCCCAGGGCTCACCCTGATTATCGCCCAATACGGCATCTCGATTCTCGGCAAAAAGAGTCTCGAATACCGGGCGCATAGCTATGCCCATCTCCACGAGTATGTTGCGCAGGTGAGTCACGTCCAGACCCTCAGCCACAAGGAAATCATCCAACGGCGAGTATTCCCATTCCACTGCCAGCTCACTCTGCTTGGCGTGATAACGCATCCAGGCTTGATCTACAGCAGGATGTCCTTTTAGGATACGCGCCAGAATCTCGTAACGCTTTTGCGGATCATCTGTGCGATACAGGTATTGGCCGCGAGAGTATGGCGTGACCGGCTGGCCGTCGAGCAGAATATCATCGAAGGTAAAGTATCTATCATTAAGCCTCTGTATCTCAAGCTCAATGGGTGTAAGTCGTG
>DASUUR010000005.1:0-12209 GCA_036373975.1 Saccharimonadales bacterium (SeqCode) | reverse complement strand
GTATATTGATAGTGACGGGCTTCTTATATATGGGTATGATTTTCGCTAGCCTTTACGGGTTTTGGCCGCTTGCCTTCATGCTGCCTCATTTCTGGGTGCTCTTTTTGGGCTTCATTTGCGTACCGGCTGTAATATTGCTGTTTTGGGTAAATGCCTGGATAGTTGTATCGGCCAACAAAGAACGCTAACCTAAGAAAATGCCAGTCATACGACTGGCTTTTTCTTTAGCGGCCTCGTGTAAAGGCTATGAGGAGACCGCCTATACTTGCATATACGACAAATGCAATTAATGTGGATGCATCAAAGATGCTATTGACCACTGTACCAACCGGCGCTACTACTGGTTGGCCTAGTATACCGGCGAAAGGTGTAACAAACGGCGTGCTTACATCGTAAATCCAGTCTACAAAAGGTGCCGAGGGGTTTGCCCCTAAGAATAGGAACATAAACCTAAAGCCCAATACTAGTTCTATCAGACCGAACACGGCCGAAATTATTGCTGTCATATCTGTATTTCTCCTTATATTGTCATTCCCCAGCGGGATATCGATAGCCCGTAATCCTCTGCCGTTTTAGCGGGGGCTGGGTCAACGAGTGGTGTTGCGTCATTATTTGATACGGTTCCAAGCAGTGTGGCTGGCGCAACGCCTAGATCTTGGAAAAGGTTAAGTGTTGCTTGCTGCATTGTGATGTCTATCGCACCGTTTAGGTCGGCGTCGTTAGCGCGAAGACGGCTAACCCCCCATGACCATCGCCAAGTCCCAGCGCAGAACACAAGAGCTCCTGAAGGGGCACGATAAAGGGACATGCCAAACTTAAACGTACCGTTGCCGGTGTAGCTGTCGCCATTATCATTGGCAGCCTGGCCTGTTAGCGTGATATCCTGGTCGTTTAGTAGGGCAATATTTTTTGGAGTAGTTGCTTCGTCGCGCTTAACGTAGTCGAGCTCATATCCCAAACTGTTTGGGAAGAGGGATTGTGAACCACCCACTCCTAATGCAGCCACTGAGGTGTTACGCCAGATTGGCACGTTCTTGTACGCATCGGTAACTACCATGGTGCGCTGTTGTGGACCGTTTGCAATAAACCACTGGCCTTGCAAAGCAGATTCAGGGAGTCGTAGTGGATTATTAACACCGCCTACATTGGTGCGAGAGTCTCGCCATGTCCCAGTATAAGCCACCGGGTCGTACTTTGTGGTGCCGTCGTAGCCCACCTGGTCGTGGGAATCCTTATAACAGATCATCTTACGGCGCTCTGTATCGCTCGGGTCGAATCTGACGTGCCAGAGGGCTGTGTTTGAGGAGAAGAATGCAAGGTTTGTTCCGCTGTCTCGGGCGTCAAGAAAAGCATTCATCATGTTCAGCGTCCAGTATTCATCATGACCCGAGGAGACCGCAAGTTTGTATTTTGATGGAATAGTTGGGTCCTTATCGATATCTACACAACTGTAGTAGTCGATATCGTATCCGTTTGCCTCAAGGAAGGATATAAGGGGCAGCTCAGAGTCTTCAAAGGATGTTTGTGATTGGCTTGCGGCTGTACTCATGGGGCGGTCTGATGAGACGGCAAAAGCGCGAGTATTTACGTTACCTGCTGGAGCCTGTCTATAGAGATTGCGCCCAGTGTAACCCGAAAGGCCAACGCCGGCTTCTGAAGTTCCACCCCAAAGGTTGTACGCATGCCAAGTAAAGTCTGAAGTTTTCATCATAATTTTGTTGGTCTTACTTGATGGCACGGTACTTCGCACTACAAAGAGGAGTGAGGCAACAAAGGCGCTATTGTCGCTTCGGCGCATATTTGCGATATAAACACCCGGAGTCTCAGTTGTCGGAATGGACCAGGTGGCAGTGGTCGACCAGCTGCATACGGTTCCGCCATAGGAGTCAATGGTGGGCGCGCTTTGTGCGGCCGGGCTGCCCGTGACGACCGCTTTGCGCTTAGCGCCTTTATTCAGGTAGCCGTAGTAGCCGACGCGATTAATTTCTATCGTGAAACCCACATTATTACTGTCAACCTTGAAGTTAACGGTTTCGCCTGGCGCGTAGGAAACCTTATCGGTATATCCAGCAATATTTGCGTTTGTCGTTACCCCTACCCAAGTGGCCGAAGCAGACCCTGGGAGTGAATTTTCGGCTGCGATTGCATTGGGATAAATATTGCTGTAGGTAGGAATTCCTGAACTGTCGGCGTATGCCCAGCTGGCGGCCTGGTATGAGCCCCCTAACGCACGTGCGCTTAGAGGCGTGTATGTTCCAGCGGCTGCTACATCTGAAACGCCAATTTGTCCCCAGAATTTTTCGTTACCAACATTATTATTGTGGCCATTCCAGACAACTTTACCAAGTGGCTCAAGCCCCCACCATCGTCGTGCAGCGGCGGTGTTACTGTCGATTGATGTGAATGCGCTAAATATGACGGCCGATCCAGTGGTAGTCAGGCCGTTTGTTGTTCCTTGCTGTTGGGCATCAAGAGCATCCGCATTGGCACTTCCCGCAATGAAGGCGCCCAAAGAGCCAGCGGCGAATTCAAATATCACCCCGTCAATATTAGAAGGCCCATTTAAAGTGATATCGACGGTTGTCTCACCGCCAGTCGCTACAATATCTTGACAAGCAACTTCAAGAGAACTGAGCGAGGTGGTTCTTTTAGTAAAATTGTTACCGCCAATTGCCGCTGTGACAACCGCACCTCCATAGGTGACGCATACTAATTTGGCACCTGCTGCAACTGCGGGAACTGTTACGGAAAAGCTTGCCTGATCACCAGGAGCAGAAAACTTCGTGGAATTATTAAGCTGTGCCATCGATATTACGCCGTTCTATCTACGATGATTGATACTACCAGGTCGGAGCCGGCTACTGTAGAGCCCACTTGATCGATGTCGACGGTAATATAATCGCCGGCTGCGAGTGCCGTAACATTAGGCGTTGCGCCTGGCCCGCCAGAATTAGCGCCGGCTGCAATTGTGGGCCGATTTGCCTGAGTGGTGAAAATCGTGGTGCCATTTTTGTTAATGTCAACGATGATGTCTGCACCCGTAGGGGCGGTTCCTGCCATGAGGCGAACACCAACTATAGCGTAGGTGCCGTCAATCGGAAGACGTAGAGTGCCGGTTTCCGTAAAAAGAACGCCACTTTTTGAAAAAGGAGGCAAAGTAAGACGAAGGGCAACGGGGTCGCTACCGCCAATGGCATGTGTGGAGGCATGAGTTGGTATTTGTGCAACTGGTACCTTGGACCCTGAATCAAGGCTTGCGTAGCCGTTGGCTTGGCCTTTATTGCTGCTCTGCTCTGCCCCGCTTATAGAGCTCTGCACTCCAGCGGCAAGGTCGCTCAGGGGTATGCCAGAGCCGGGTTTTGTATATTTTCCGGTAAGTGCTGTATCAGTCCGTAACTTTAAGGAGCCATCACTATTGTGTTCAACATCAAGAAATTGGTTTAAGATATCCCCCCACTGACCACTGTCAGATCCTGGTATTGGAAGTCGTGCCATCACTTACCTTTCGAATATTACGCATACTGCTTATGTTTGTTAACATTATATACAACAGCTTGTCTTCTGCAAATAGTTAGCTATTTATTTATTTTCTGATCACGAGCAATGCGAATCGCTCGCTTAAACTTACGCTCTGCCGTTGGGTCGGCATATCGTACGATCGGCTCTCTTATAATAACCTTCCTGCTTTCTTGCTTGTCGTCGCATTCCTTGAGTGCGTCAATAAAGTACTGCTCAATGAGCCACTCTCGCCCTGGTGTGGTTTGGCCCTGAACGACGATTCGCCATAGATTTTTGCCCCATTCCTCGATCGACATAATACGGAGCGGCTCGGCTAGCATCAATGTACCGGTAGGAATGGTTGCCATGGCTTCGGTAACGATCTTTTGGCCCTTTTCTTTATCGCGTACAAAAATATCAACCGCTTCGGTGCGGAGACCTCTCGGGGTAACCCGAACACCCTGAATCTGCTGGTTGTGGAGCCAGATGATCTCGCCATTCAGGCCGCGCAGTCTCGTAGAGCGGAGGGTGGCGCGCTCTACTACCCCGCTAACATCGCCAAAGGGCTCCACCTTGATAAAGTCTCCAACTGTAAACCAGCGCTCGATAATCATAGTGGCGCCGGTTGTGATATCGCGTAGCAACATACCAATTGTTCCACCGGCGAGCACGACAAATATCGTACCAGCACCGATTGCTGCAGCAGAGTCATTGGTGTCAGGTATTAGGAAGCGCCAGGCAAAGTATGCCACAACTGCTACCACGCCGGCGCGCACCAAGGCGGTTGTCACGCTCAAGTACGTTTCTACGCGGCGGAGCTGGATGGCGCGCTCTTCATCGGATGTGCTATCTGCACTCACAGCGATGCGCTGCGCAACCCGTATAATTGCTCGCGCAAAGAAGCGACTTATCCAGTAGGCGGCAATAATTGCCACAAATAGTACAATCACGGAGCGCGCAGCAGTTGAGCTAGCGAAAAAACTATTCACTCCATTTGCTAGATCCTGAACGAAAGTATCCATTTAGAGACATTGTAAGGGTTTTACACGAAAACGAAAATAGTTATACTCTAAAGCATATACTTTTTGGCGCAGTGAGGAGTGATATCTATGAGAATTGTTGTGGTTGGTGGTGGCTTTGCTGGGGTGAAGGCTGCAAAAGAGCTGGCAAAAGATTCGACCTTCCAGATAACGCTTATATCCGATCAGGATTATTTTTTGCATCACGCTACCTTATATGCGACCGCAACCGGCAGGAGTCGCAAGGAATCTGTGATACCACTGGTGGATATATTCGCTCGGTATAAAAATGTGACCGTAGTAAAAGATAGCATCGAAACCATCGATGTCGAACGCCGACTGCTTAATGGTAAAGTGGGATCTTATAATTATGACAACGCAATCCTAGCCATGGGCGTTGTGACCACATACTTTGGTATTTCTGGCCTGGCGGAGCACAGTTATGGCATAAAAACCTTGAATGAGGTCGATAACTTCAAACGCCACCTGCACGATGAGCTGGTTGAAGATAAGCACATGGATAAAAACTATGTAATTGTCGGTGCGGGGCCAACAGGAGTAGAGCTCGCCGGAGCATTACGCACGTATTTGCGCGAAATTGCAACAGCGCATCGTATCAAAAGAGCGGCTGTGCATTTAAGCTTGGTAGAGGCGGCGCCGCGCGTTCTGCCGCGCATGTCAAAGGTTGCTAGCAAGGCCGTGACCGCTCAACTACGTAGAATTGGCATAAGGGTATTGGTGAACAAGAAGGTTGAGGCGCAAACCGATGACAATGTCATAATTGACGGCAGAACCATCCCCTCTCAGACGGTGGTGTGGACGTCTGGAGTGACAAACCATCCCTTTTTTGCTGCAAACCAATTCGCTTTTCGTATTGCCAACAATGGGCGTATTGAGGTGGATAAGCATATGCGTGCGGCCAAAAATGTGTATATTCTCGGTGATAATGCCGCAACACCTTTCACCGGAACGGCCATGACCGCCCTACATGATGCACGTTTTATAGCGCGATATTTTAAGGCACTTGTCCATTCATTGCCTTTGCCATCGTATACGCCGAAAGAATACCCTGTCACCGTGCCGGTTGGCGGAAACTGGGCAATTTTTGAATCCTCACACATACGCATCACTGGTATTTTAGGTGCTATTCTGCGCCGCTTGGCTGAATTCAAAGGCTATAAAAGTTTGCTGCCTTTTCACCGAGCGTTTCGAGCTTGGCGAGCCCGTTACGAACGAGCTGAGGACTGCCCTCTGTGTCGCGAACAGTAAACGTAAGCATTGTCAATTTCTGATAATCTGCGTATACTCATAAGGAAGAAAAGGAGCAAGCAGAGCTATCTCGCGAAGGGTGGTATGAAGATTTTGATGCTCGGATGGGAACTCCCGCCACACAATAGTGGCGGACTCGGAGTGGCGTGTTACCAGATGTCAAAAGCTCTTGCGACTACTGGTGCAGCTATCGACTTTGTAGTGCCGTATGATGCCTCAAATCATACGATTGATTTTATGCAGGTGCACGGGGCGACTAATTTGGCCCCTTATCCTGCGATTGCCGGTGCCTATGACAGCTGGTTTCCTAAAAACCAAATTGCTCCAGACACAATCGGGCAGCCGATCCGCACGCTGCAGGCGCACTATTTGCGGTTTGTTGAGAGTTTTGTGGGTGAGTCGCGGCCCGACGTTATTCATGCGCACGACTGGCTCACTATGGAGGCGGGTTTACGCGCTAAGCAGCTTACGGGAGCACCGCTTATTGTTCATGTGCACGCAACCGAGTTTGATCGTTCTGGTGAACACTATGGTAACCCGCTTGTGCACGATATTGAACGGATGGGCCTGCACGCTGCCGATAAGATAATTGCTGTAAGTAACATTACGAAAAAACTCATAGTCGAGCAGTATAATATCCCAGCCAATAAGATCGAGGTCGCATATAACGCCGTTGAGTCAATCAACAGTGACGTGCACACTGGTGACTACCAGGTTAATTCGTATACTTATCTTGAAGAAATGAAGCGTGATGGGTACGTGATTGTTGTAACGCTCGGTCGATTAACAGTCCAAAAAGGGTTGCGTTACTTTTTAGAGGCGGCCGCTCGTGCATCTTCCAAGCACGATAAGTTGTTATTCGTGATCGCAGGCAGCGGTGAGCAAAGGGATGAGCTTATTATGCTTGCTGCGGACCTAGGCATTGCCGACAGAGTTTTCTTTACTGGGTTTGTTCGCGGTAAACAATGGCGTGACGCATATACAATCGCCGACATTTTTGTTATGAGTTCGGTAAGTGAGCCTTTTGGCCTTACTGCCCTCGAGGCGGCGGCTCAGGATACCGCAATCGTGTTAAGCCGACAATCGGGTGTAGGTGAGGTGCTCCAAAGTGTACTGCGTTGTAACTACTGGGAGACTGACCGACTGGCCGATCAACTGGTGGGTATAGCATTATCACCTAGCCTGAGTTACGAGCTAAGAAAGAATGTCGCGCGTGAGTATGCGCGTATAACTTGGGCCGATATCGCCAAAACCTGTCTGGGCGTTTATGATGCTGCACGGAGACAGCTTGCATGAAAGGCATAGTCTTTTATTTTCATGTACATCAACCGTTTCGAGTGCGGCCGTATAGCGTTTTTGACACAGCGAATCATCATAATTACTTCTCGTCTGATGAAGTGAATGTAAATAAAGAAATCTTTTTAAAAATCGCCGAAAAATCCTATCGCCCCATGAATGCCCTCCTGTTGAGCTTGTTGCAAAAGCATCCAGAGTTTGCTTTTAGCATTAGCATCACCGGTACTTTTATTGAGCAAGCACAGGCCTGGGCTCCAGATGTGATTGAAGACTTTCAAAAGCTCGTTGCCACTGGTCGCGTTGAGATTGTTGCAGAAACCTATCACCATAGCCTCGCGTTCTTTTATAGCCGCGATGAATTCGAGCGACAAGTCCAGTTGCATACTAAAGCGATCCAGGCAGTGTTTGGTGTGACGCCCCGTGTCTTCCGGAACACGGAGCTTGCCTATAACAACCAGCTAGCAAAATGGGCTGAAGGTGCAGGTTACGGTGGCATACTCGCAGAGGGCTGGGACCCAATACTTGGTGCGCGAACCCCAAACCAGTTGTATCAGCCTGAAGGCACCGACAGCATTGCACTGTTACTCAAGAATTACCGTCTAAGTGACGATTTGGCCTTTCGCTTCTCTGATAAAGGCTGGTCACAGTGGCCCTTGACTGCCGAGAAATATACAAATTGGCTCGAACACTCAGTGGGCACCGGGCAGTTTGTAAATTTATTTATGGATTACGAGACTTTTGGTGAACACCAATGGCCAGAAACCGGCATTTTCCATTTTTTTGAAATGCTGCCGTCGGAGTGGCTACGTACACCAGGGAATGGTTTTTACACCGTAAGTGGCGCAATTGCAGCACACACCCCCGTGGATGTTGTTGATATGCCTCAAACTGTTACCTGGGCGGATACCGAGCGTGATCTTACCGCCTGGCTTGGCAACAGTATGCAGCATGAAGCCATGCGTCACTTGTATGCACTTGAAGAGGATATCTTGCTCTCAGGAGACGATGGCCTTATTGATGACTGGCGAAAATTGCAGACCTCTGACCACGCTTATTACATGTGCACAAAATGGTTTACCGATGGCGATGTGCATGCCTATTTTAGTCCGTACGAATCGCCGTACGATGCATTCTTATATTTCATGAATGCCATCCGCGACTTACGCTGGCGTGTAATGCAACATAAACAAAGGGAGTGGCATGGCTAGACCGATCTTGCTTAGTAATGGCTCACTACATGTAGGGCTAAATAAATTTGGCTTAGTACATGATTTTTACTATCCATATGTGGGCCTCGAGAATCATGCGGCAGCAAAATCATTGCGACACAAAATCGGCGTGTGGGTTGACGGCGCCTTCAGCTGGCTTGATGATGGTGCCTGGCAGTTCACATTCACCTATCCTTATAAGTCACTTATTGGCCGTACCCGCGCTCAGAACGATGCTCTCGGTATTATCCTTGAGTTCGAAGACACCGTCGATGCAATCGAGGACGTTTTTGTGCGCAATATTCATATTGTTAATCAGCAAGATACCCAGCGAACTATACGGCTCTTTATGCACCAGGTATTTGCAATTGGTGACTCGTCAGGCTATGGTGACACGGCTCAATACTTGCCCGACGATAAAGCAGTACTGCATTATCGCGGCCATAGGGCGTTTGTAATAGGCGGCACCTACGCAAGCGGCAAACCGTTTGATCGCTATAGCGTGGGTTTGTTTGGTATTGAGGGACACGACGGCACCTACCGTGATGCTGAAGACGGAGAATTGTGGGGCAACGCAGTCGAACATGGTAGGGTTGATTCGGTGATTGGCTTTGAACTACAAATGGCCGGACATGATTCCAGTCGGGTGTATTATTGGGTGGCTGCGGGCAAGAACCCAGAGGAGGCACTTGTTGTTGATCGTCGCGTGCGGGCCGAAGGCGTGCTGCATCGCATTTTAATTACTGATCAGTGGTGGCACAAATGGCTTGAAAAAACAGAGCGGTTTGCAAATCGGCTCGACGAAAAATATCAGCGAGATTTTATAAATAGCGTACTGCTTATCAAGGCTCATATCGATAAGCGGGGCGCAGTTATAGCAAGCACCGACACCACTATGCTTAATTATTCGCGAGATGCCTATGCCTATTGTTGGCCGCGCGATGGTGCGTACGGAATCTGGCCGTTAGTACGTCTGGGCTATCAAGAAGAGCCGCTGCAATTCTTTAATTTCTGTCGTCGGTCACTCCATTCACGCGGTTATTTGATGCATAAATACCAGTCCGATGGCGCGCTGGGCTCAAGTTGGCATCCGTATGTTCACGGTAGTGTTACGGCACCGCCAATTCAAGAAGACGAGACCGCTCTTGTGCTGTTTACTTTTGCGCAGTATTATCAAATGCACGCTGAACCCGCCCTACTCCATGATTTCTATTCTTCATTTGTTAAGCCAATGGCAGACTTCTTGGCAAGCTTCGTCGATCCTCACACCAACCTGCCAAAATCGACCTATGATCTTTGGGAAGAGAAGTTCCTCACCTCAACCTACACAACCGCAACTGTGTATGCTGCCTTACTTGCGGCCGCAGATTTAGCTGATGATGCCGAGGATGCGGGTAGCGCAGTGCGCTGGCGCAGCGTCGCAAATGACATATTTGAGTCCGCTCATAAGTACCTATACAATACCGAGCGCAGATGTTTGTATAAAGGTGTATTTATTGGTGCCGATGGCAACCTCGTATACGACCCAACCGTAGATAGTTCGAGTGTTTTCGGGTCATTTATGTTCGGGTTATTTGCTCTGAATAGCGAACAAATACAAGATAGCATCAAGACATTGCAAGAAACATTCCGCACAACTGCCGAGAATCCTGGCTTACCACGGTACGAACAAGACAATTACCGGCGAGTCTCTGATGAAAGCATAGGTAATCCATGGTTCGTGACGACACTTTGGCTCGCACAGTACCATACCGAAGCGGGCGAAACCGAGCAGGCGCTGCGTTTGGTTGATTGGGTTCAGGGCCATATGCTGTCAACGGCCGTATTGTCAGAGCAGATTAACCCGTACGATGGCGCATTTGTATCGGTGGCCCCTCTCATGTGGAGCCAGGCTGAATTTGTGAGTACACTATTAGATATTTATATCCACCAGAATGAATAAACGAAAATCCCCCACAGTTACTAGCCACGTCGCTCGCCTTCTCCGCAAGGTGCTCCCTATTGGCACTTTGCGACGCCATGCGACGCGCAGAACTATTCAGGAATTTGCAGAGGCGCTTGGTCTTGTCTATTTTGGTTATGTTGATCAACATGCCGACGAACATGAGCTCGTGCGTGGCTTTACCCTATCAACCAACCACAAAGACAACCACTACTGTGTCGGCAGCGCTTATAATTATGACGTTATCCTGGTTGAGCGCACCGATACGCTCAGATCACCAAAGGGACACGCTCATGAGTATAGCTGGGTTATATTACAGATTGATCTCCATGCCAGGGACTTCCCCCATGCATTTATGACCGCTGGCCGTCATCCTGAGGTGTTCTATAGTACCTTTTTCATGAAATACGCTCGTTTTCAGAAGCTCCCGGCTAGCATTTGGCAGGGTTCCGATGATCTTTTTGCTCAGAGCTTTACTGTCTTTGCAACTCCAGAATCTGCAGAACAGTTGGTGCGACTCTTTTCGCCAGATGTTACCGCTTCTATTGGCAGATACTTTGAAGGAATTGAGTTTGAGCTAACGGCTGACAAGCTATACTTATACATTAGCAACCAAAATGTCACCCCTGCCCTGCTTGAGCGACTATATAAGAACGGCCTCTGGCTTGCTGGCCAGCTAGACAGCAGCTCCGTAGTAAACAAATAAAATACGACCCGGTAAAGGTCGTATTTTATTTTGTGGCTTAACCCTTTCGGGGTTTTACTTCGTTGCGGCCAAGGTTTTTCTTGGTGATCTTGTATTTCTCGTGCTTTTTTAGCTTTGGATTATACTTACTAAGCGTCAGTGTGCCTGGCGTATTTTGAGTATTGATTGTGGTGTAATATGTGCGATCGCCAGTCGTAGGACTCACCAACCCAATAAGCTTGCGCTTTGTATTTTTCTTTGCCATAAATCTCTTTACTTACGGTTAATAACTAAACTTCTAACATTATAACACATGTAGCCTGCGTTGACTACAGTCACGGCTCATATTATGGAGCCACGATCGGGATTTGAACCCGAGACCTACGCCTTACCATGGCGTCGCTCTACCAACTGAGCTATCGCGGCACGTATTTTCGCCTGTGCACAACAGGCTATATTGTAACACACGAATGTGTATATTTGAAGGTAAAACTCCTAGTTGTCGTAGGTGAAAACTCGTACGTAATTCATGCCATAGTAAGGGTCGAGGGGCTCGGTATAGCAGCCATCGCCTTGCCACTTTGTTACCGTTGCAGTGTCTTTGGCTGTCGGAGCCTCAAGTTTGGCAAAAAAACCATAGACTTTATTGGTGGGCACCCAAGAAGCGCAGGCATAGAACATATACGCACCTACATCAGACGGCTTTTTGGGATCCTTAACGTCACCACCTAAATAGCCACCCTCTTGCAGGAGTTTATCGATGCTTTTTGGGTAGTCAGGGTCGCTAGTAGTAACATACCCGTGGCCTAAACCGGCATAACCTGCTCCGGTTTGGATAGGTGTTTTTCCGTTGTCGTTCGCCCATGAGGTCATTGCCTTCGTGAGCGTTTCCATGTCGGTTCGTCGTTTAGTGTCTCTGGACTGCTTGGCAACCTCACCAAGGCCAATAACAGCCATACTCGCAAGAATGCCAATAACAACAATTGCAATAACAATCTCAACAACCGTAAAGCCGGCTGATTGGTTTCTATCATTCATATATACACTATTATAAAGTAATAGTGCTTAAGGTAAAGCCGGGTTTATTTTTTAGTACGTTTTGCGGCTGGAGCGCGACGATTTGAGTTTATCGCAGTGTATATAATCGCCCACACAACGGCATTTATAGTAAAGATTCCAAGTGCACCAAGCGAATACGCGACGAGCGTATGGCCAAGCTCTGAATTGAGCAAGCTGGCAAGGCCGGCTACAACAAGTAGTACGGCTGCAATCATAAGATATACGTGCTGCAA
>DASUUR010000004.1:0-9205 GCA_036373975.1 Saccharimonadales bacterium (SeqCode) | reverse complement strand
CGTGGACCAGATCCCCATGCATTCGTAGGCAACAAGAGCTCCGGAGACCCGCGCGGTCTCCGGCAGTTCCCTAGCGAGCATAAATTAAGAATTTGTGAGGCTAGGAAGCTGTAATTTTACAAAAAAAGATGGCCCCGCGTGACGACATGTCGTCACGCGGGGCCTAACCGTTGGGCAGCACTACCCGATGAGCGTGCCGCCGACGTCCATGACCCCGCCCTTGCAGGTCATGGCCTCACGACTCCCCGCCTCGAGCCACTCCGCTGCGGTCGCGGAGAAGGCTTCGTCGTAGTTGCCCTGCACACCCGAGTAGGCGTACACGATGCCAGCCCTGCAGACGGCACCGTGCCACTTGGTCATGCCCGGGCGGTACAGATGCGGGCAGTGCTGCTGGACGTCGCGGCCAGTGAAGTTCGGGCCGAGCAACGCCCGCAACACCCACAGATCGCGAGCCTTGGCCAGGGCGACCTTGTCGTAGTTGGACGCGTCGGGGTAGGCGTCGTCCACTCGCCTCTCGAACAGGATGGCGCCGTAGGCCTCCTCGAGAGAGACCAGGGCCGGATCGTTGCTCGACGGCTGCGCGAACGGGTCCATGACGATGAAGGTGCCCGCGAACTTGTTCGCAACACCACGCATCTCCGCCGCCGCTCGCAACGAGGCCCGCGCGATCAGGAAAGCCTGTTCGCAGTCCTGCTTGGTGAGGCCAGGGTAAGGAGCCATGTTCTTCTCACTTCGTGACTCAACCGCGTTAGCAGCGAGGCACAAGGCCAATAAAGGCCCTCTGCTTCGCCGTCAACACGCTGCCGCACATTGTGAGAATAATATTATTATATAATATTAAATATATTATGTCTATGATTTAATTACAGTTGGTTTTCGGTTGCATAATGAGGCTCGAGCAAATACACTGAGCGCATGAAGATATTCGACGTACGTTTTATTGGAGGCACTATCTTAACTGGGCTAGGAACAGTGGCCACAATCGCTGGTTTTCTTTCATTCCTGCCGCCAACTAGCAATATCTTGCTTGGTGTTCTGCTCGTAACCATTGGTTTGCCCACGGCTATATTCGGCTATCGATTCGCTAAAAACGTGTATCCTGATCCCGCAAAAACACGCGCCGAGACATTGCGCAAGGCTAAGTCACTAGATAGCAAGAAGCTATAGTACTTAGTATCACTCCCACCCCTGTTATGCTAAAATAGCTTCATATGAGTTTATCCATTGGCATCGTCGGCCTTCCAAACGTCGGCAAATCTACACTTTTTAATGCGCTGACAAATAATAATATTCTGGCGGCTAATTATCCGTTTGCGACTATTGAGCCGAACACCGGTATTGTACCGGTGCCTGACCCTCGGCTTGAGGTGTTGGCCCAGTTGTATAACGCTAAAAAGGTCATCCCGGCAACCGTTACCTTTGTTGATATTGCTGGCTTAGTGCGCGGCGCGAGCAAGGGCGAAGGCTTGGGCAACCAGTTTTTGGCGCACATTCGCGAAGTTGATGCTATCTGCCAAGTTGTGCGCGCCTTTCATAACGACGACATTGTACATGTTCACGACCGTATTCACCCGCAAGAAGATATTGAG
Organism: Saccharimonadales bacterium (SeqCode); assembly: GCA_036373975.1. Taxonomy (GTDB): domain Bacteria; phylum Patescibacteriota; class Saccharimonadia; order Saccharimonadales; family Saccharimonadaceae; genus DASUUR01. Next base: position 7,616 of record DASUUR010000004.1, on the reverse strand, counting down.
ATTGTGAACACTGAGCTTATCTTGGCAGATATCCAAACCCTTGAAAAGCGCATTACTAGCCTGGCAAAACAGGCAAAATCCGACCCGAAAGCTCGCCAGGCCGTAGAGACCCTGCAAAAAGCACTCGCCTACCTTAACGAGGGCAAGCTCATTAGCGCCTGCCCCGATATTGACCCCGAGGATTTGCGTGGCCTGAGCCTTTTAACCGCAAAACCGTTCATTTATATCTTTAATATTGACGAACAAGATTTGAGCAACAGCAACAAGCAAGCTGAACTAGCCGCACTGGTTGCGCCAGCCACTGCCCTATTTGTAAACGCTCAGCTCGAACATGAGCTGCAAGGCCTGAGCCAAGAAGACGCTGCCGAATTACTTGAAAGTTACGGCCAGCAACAACCTGGGCTCTTCCAGGTGATTACCACTGCATACAATATTTTGGGCCTGCAGAGCTACCTAACTGCCGGCGAAAAAGAAGTCCGCGCCTGGACTATTAAAAAGGGTTATACCGCACCGCAGGCCGCGGGAGTTATCCATGGTGATTTTGAGCGTGGCTTTATTGCCGCTCAGGTAGTAGATTACGACGATCTTATAACCGCCGGGTCCGAAACCGCAGCAAAAGCCGCCGGCAAGATGCGCACCGAGGGCAAAGACTATATCATGCAGCCCGGCGATATCGTAGAATTTCGCTTTAACGTTTAGCGCTGCATTAGCGCATCAACCCGCTTGGCGACATCGGCAATCTGCCACCATGACCCACCATAGGTCATAACCCCAAGTATATACGTACCTTTTGGCGAATAAATAATTCCGACATCGTGCAGGAACCCCTCAAGGAACCCAATCTTATTTGCTACCGGCCAACGTACGCCGTTAGGGATACCGCTGCGGTAAATCTGGCTGCGCAACATACGCAGTAAAAAGCTGCGGCTTTCCCCACGCAACGATTCGCCAAGCTCGAGCTTGCGCAAGAACAACGATTCATCGTTAGAAGTAGAACGCAAATCATTCTGCACAAGGTAGGTGTTCGCCAGGCCAAGCCCGCGCATTTGCTGCTGAATCTTCGCCCAGCCGCCCACCATGTCCCGGAATGTCCACGAGCAAGGGTTTAGCGAGTACAGCAACATCTCGTCAAAACACGCCGCCGTGTCTTTGCCGTCGCGAATATGCTGTTTCCAGCGGATATTTCCGGCTTCGATTTCCTTCAATACACTGTAGGCTACAAACAGTTTGTAGGTGCTAGCAGTGGTAAATATGTGCGTGCCGTTCACGTCGGCTTGACGTTTTTTGCCCCCAAGTTCCATAACTGTAATCCCGTACATTCCCTTTTCGCGTGCTAAGTCCTGTAGTAGCACCGATAGCCCATGCTGCGTTGGCGAGTAATCGCGAATATATTCAACCGCTGGGGAGATTCGGCTAAATACAGCCGGCACCGTACTATCGCCACCACGCTCTACTAGTCGATGCAGCGCGCTCGCAGTGCGGGCAGCGTCTAAGCTCCGGCCCTCTTTCCCACCTATGCGTTTCCTGGCCGCCCCATCAAGCGTAAACACCTTGGCAGTCTGAGCAGCCCGCGCATGCTTTTTATTAAACTGCGACAAATATGCACTAATTTTGCTCTTGTTAGCAGCAATTCTGACTTGGTGAGTTTTTATGTCCTCTTGAAATACAAACCAAGTCGCAAACACCGGCGTATCGACGGGATATTCCTTGCCATCAACTGTTAGCGATATGCCTTGGCTGAGTCGCTGTTTTGCAGTCACCAACAGGGGTTCGAGCTTTGCCCGACTCTGTGTGGGCTCAATGGTCTTAACCGCAAGCGCCACACTCCCGTTACCAGGGAGTCGTTGCAGCTTGGCTTCAATTTCCTGGGCATCACAAACGCGCCCTTCGGTGCCCTCTTTCACTACCACATCGTCTTTTTCTATGCGTATAACGGCATTGACCGGCTTCACATTACAGAGCGGCAGCACCTTGCTAGCCACGAACGACCGTACTTTAACAGGGTCAACTGTATACTGCGTTTGAACTGAGTCGCTAAAAAGGTGCTTCACAAGAATCGACAGCGGTACAAGCCGCTCGATTAGTGGGTAATCTGTCGCCCGTCCAACTGTTTCATTGTAGTGTGGGGTTACCCCTGAATCGATAATCTTGGCTTTAAATACCGGCTTATTCGCGATCGTAAAGTCGACATCGCGCTCATATTTTGCTTTTAGCACCTCTGTTATGTCGGTACTACTAAAGCCGCCAACGTCACGACCTTCTAGCCGTGCAAATGGGAGTGCCCTATCTTGGGGATAGAGAAGCTGCAAGAAAACAATCGCCAAAACGATCCAAAACAACGTTAATAATACAAGATGTTTACGCTTGTGCTGTATGCGGTGGAAGGTTGGTTTGTTGATTTTTGTTTTCATGACCGCTCGCTATAATTCACATTATAACACTAGATCGTAGAATCGTTCGCGGTTGCCTTTTGCCCCGCTCACCTCGCTGTCAGCCTTGTGTTTAACCTTGAATACATTCTTTACCCACACCTCAAAGTCACGCAAGATAGCCCGACGAATTGTATCGTTTTTAATAACACCTTTGTTCACTTGATGCTTGCCTGCCTCAAACTGGGGCTTAACCATCGCTATAACATGCGTTTGCTTACCGGCAATATTAGTGGCAATATGGGGCAAAATTTCGCGCAAACTTATAAATGAAACGTCAATCACAATAATATCAGGTTGCCGCGACAACTTGGGACCGGTTGTGTTCACCTCGCGAATATCGGTTTTTTCATATAGCTCAATCCGGTTATCACCGCGCAAGCTCGGGTGGAACTGCTCGGTGCCAACGTCGACAGCAACTACGTAAGTAGCGCCGTGCTGCAATGCGTAATCTGTAAATCCCCCGGTGCTACTACCCACGTCGAGCACTGTTTTGCCCCTAAAATCAAGGCCAAGCGTCTGCGCAACGCTGGCAAGCTTTAAGCCTGCCCGTGACACATACTGCTCGTCAGTATCGAGTACAATTTTTGCACTCTCATCAACAGAAAAGCCACCCTTCGTGATGACTTTCCCATTAACTATAACTTTACCTAAACGGATCCAGCTCTCGGCCTGTGAGCGCGTTGCGACCAGCCTACGCTGCACAAGCGCTACATCAAGCCGCTGTTTTGACATTAAGCGTCCTTCTTGCGTTCGAGATACTCACCGGTGCGGGTATCTACCTTGATAACATCGCCGGTTTTAATAAATGAAGGCACCTTAGCTACAAAACCCGTCTCAAGCGTTGCGTCTTTGAGTACGCTACTGGTAGTGTCACCTTTTACCACGCTCTCGGTATAGGTTACCTCAAGAAAAAGGTTTTTAGGGAGCTCCAGGTTAATAACTTTACCTGCGAAGAATTGCAAAGCAACCATGTCGCCCTCTTTTAGGAATGGCTTGGCGTCTTCAACAATCTCTGCATTAAGCTGAAACTGCTCAAAGGTCTCGGGATCCATAAAGTGGTAATCCGCACCGTCGGTGTACAGATATTGCACGTTCTGGGTAGTTACCTCAGCCGGCGCAATCTTCTCGGCACCTTTGTAGGTTTTCGGGATGACTGCACCATCGATCAAGTTCTTCAAGCGAACGTTCACAATACTGCCACCACGCCCCATCACCTTTTGGGAGTAATCGAGCACTTTAAACGGCTTACCATCAATCTGAATAACCGTGCCCTTCTTTAAATCTGTTACAGAATACACGTGCCGCCGCCTTAGTTGCTAGTAACAAATGGTATCAGTGCAAGGTGACGTGCACGCTTGATTGCAACAGTAAGCTGGCGTTGCTGTTTGGCACTTAAACCAGTTTTTGAGGCTGGCTCAATCTGGCCGTAGGCATTAACATAACGTAGCAAAGTTTTTGCGTCTTTGTAGTCAAAATACGCAGGTGTGTCTTTCTTAAAACGTCGTGGCTTCATAAATATTTACTCCTTAGAATGGAATTTCACTTAAATCAATTGGTTTGTTGTCGATGTCTTCAATCACGACATCGTCGTTCTTCTTGCGTGGAGCCGGCGCAGATTGCTGGCCACCACCCTGTGAGCTCCCGTCGCTTGGGCTGTCGAGGAATGTTACATCCTCAGCAATCACCTCTACCTTGCTGCGCTTTTGGCCGTCTTGCTCCCAGGAACGGAAGCTTAGGCGACCCTGCACGAGACAGCGGCGACCCTTACCAAGGTACTGGTTAACTAGCTCCCCTAGTTTGTCCCAGGCAGTAATGTCAAAGAAATCCGCCGAGTCATCCTGGCTGTAGGCGCGGTCTACCGCGAGCGAAAAGCTACAGACGCTCTTACCGTTTGGTGTTGTGCGCAGCTCTGGATCGCGAGTTAAACGACCCATCAAAATGACCTGGTTGATACTCTTTGCCATACCCCTTACTCCTGTTCTTCTTTTTCTTTCTCGCTTTTAGCTTCTTGTGCGAGCTTTGCCTTTGGATCGCTTGCTACAAGTAGGTAGCGTAGCACTTCATCGGTAATGTTTAATGTGTTGCTAATCTTTAGCAGCGCTTCTGGTGCAAGCTTGAGGTCGAAGTACACGTAGACCGCAAAATCTTCGCGAGCGATGCGATACGCCAGCTTCTTTTTACCCCAGTTGTCTTCTTTTACGATTTCACCACCGTTGCCAGTAATGATTGCGCGCACTTTTTGAAGTGGCGCGTCCAGATTCAATTCTAAATCTGGATGTAATAGTACGGTTAGTTCGTACTCTCTCATAAGTTCCTCCTCTGGAATCCTACTTGGATGCTCAAGCATTTCTTGAGCTGAGTTAATAACGTATTAATTATACTGTAAAATGTAGTATATTTCAACTAAGTACGCTGAGCAGGCGCGATGCCTGCCTGCTCAGCGTTGGGTCAGAGCGTCAGCCCATAGGCCCACGGCAATCGATCCTCACGAACGTTCTTGTCGATCCGCCTCTGCACCTCGGAGTTCGAACAGCCAGCCGGCATCATGCCGGGACCGTGCGTGTCATCACCCAGGTTGTGCGTGGTCTGGAACTGGCGCACATCCGCAACCGAAAGAAGCTTGCCGGGCCTGATGTACAGCAGGGCATGGCTGCCCTCAATGGCAAGGAAGTACCTCGTCCGCTGCCATTCCCCGAAAAGCTGGGGAACACGCAGCGCCTCTTGCCCAGCCCTCGTCATTGGGGGAGTAGAGCGTGCCCTGAGCGTTTCAGCAAACGCCCTTCGCACCGTCGATGGCAGGATCTCCTCCACGATGGGGCCCATCGGAAACGGGAAGAAAACTTCGATCATCTCAAACGTCAGCGCTTCACCCATGGCATCTCCTCTACTTCGTAAGGGTCTACGACAGCGTAGCAGGTTTTACCCAAAATTGCAGCCCCTATCCCAAGGCCTACCCGCCAGCAAATTTTGGCGGATCATCTCCCGTAGCCTTAGATCAGATGCCCCAGTTGCGCCAAAAACTGCGTGCTCATGGGGTAGATCGTGCGCCTTCTGAAACTCTCGTACTTGAGCCAGATCCAAGCGCCCTCGCACCGGGGTAATCACCAGAAAGATGTTCTTCTCGTCAACATTGGCGTTATATAGCCAGCCGCCATCGCTCCCAAGCATAATATTAAAGCTCTTCTTGTCACCGCCTTGATGGAGTTGCGAAAAGAAATCTCTGCCCACTCCTGCTGGCAGTAATGCGCCAAGCGCCTCCGGGTATCGACGATTCGCCCCCACAACCATTCCCGCAAAGGTAACAGTCATAGCCATTCCCTTCTAGCCAAAGGACATCGAAAGTGTAGCACACTTATACTTCAGAGGTAGAAATTTCGTCAAGATTCGTGATTAGCACTTCGCGCGGGCGGGCACCATCGGCTGGGCCAATTATCCCCTGCTCTTCCATGGTTTCAACAAGTCGCGCTGCGCGAGCATAACCTACCCGTAATCGGCGCTGTAGTAAGCTCGCACTTGCCTTGCCACTCTCTACTACTACACGCACAGCATCTTTATACATATCATCATCGCCACCACCATCGAAGTCCATGACCACACCGCCCTTGCCATTAAGCTGCACCGGCTGCGCAACAATCTCGTCATCGTATTGTGGTGCACGCTGCATACGCAAATGATCAGTGATCTTTACCACCTCTTCGTCCATAACCCAGGCGCCCTGAATACGCTTTGGCTTACTCATAGCGGGCGTCAAGAGCAACATGTCACCTTGACCAAGTAGCTTTTCAGCCCCCACTTGGTCAAGAATCGTGCGGCTATCTACCTGGCTCGCTACCGTAAAGGCAATACGGGCAGGCACGTTCGCCTTAATAAGTCCGGTGATAACATCGACGCTTGGGCGCTGGGTCGCCAGCACCAAGTGGATACCAACAGCTCGGGCTTTTTGCGCCAACCGCACAATAAGCGCCTCGACATCCCGAGCGGCGAGCATCATAAGGTCGGCCAACTCGTCGATAACAATCACAATGTAGGGCATGCTTTCATCACGTTTCTTGTGGTTATAACTCTTGATGTCCCTGAGTTTTTCGCCCGCTAGCAGGCTGTAGCGACGCTCCATTTCGTTCACGGCCCATTTCAAGGCACTAATACATTTTTCTGGTTCGGTAATAATTGGGGTTAAGAGGTGCGGAATATCTTCGTATGGCGCCATTTCAACCTGCTTGGGGTCGACCAGAATAAGCTTCATGTCTGCTGGACTGTTGCGATATAGCAAACTAGTCAGCAGCGTGTTGATCATCACCGACTTACCAGAGCCAGTTTGCCCCGCAATGAGCAGGTGGGGCATTTTATTTAACTCACCAATCACTGCATCGCCGGCAATATCTTTACCGATGGCGAAACCAAGCGGTTCGTGAGCAGACTTCCACTGCTTGGCACTCAAGATTCCATGCAAACGCACGTCGGCAGCCTTGCGGTTTGGCACTTCAATACCCACCGCCCGCTGCCCTGGAATCGGCGCTTCAATACGAAGACTCTGAGCGGCAAGATTAAGTGCAATGTTGGTCTCAAGGGCCGTAATACGGGTAAGTTTGACGCCACTTGGCGGCTTAAGCGTATACTGAGTAACTTTTGGCCCGATATTAGCGCCTTCCATCTCGACATCAATATTAAACTCAGCCAAAGTATCTTTAATAGTCTGGGCATTATGTTTTACATCGCCAGCATCGGCTGGGCTTTGTTTTTTCTCAAGAAGATCGAGGCTAGGCGCTTCCCAGGTTGGATCAGTAGCGGTGGTTAGGGCAGCTTGTTCTTCAGCAACTTTATCGCGCTCAACGCTGCCGCGTAGCGATGAAAGCCGTGAGCCTTTCTTTTTATCTTCGGGCTCACTCGAGAGAGTTGGAACGCCTTCGTTTAATTTAAGCTCACCAATGGGCGCAGCCTTCCGAGTTTCGGCCTCTGCGATGCGACGCGCAGTAATGGCATTATTCGCATCATTCGGGTTCTCTTCTTGCTTAAAGGCGTTGAGAATCGACTGCAAGACGCTCATTGGCGATACTCGCAGTACAAATAGGCTCGTCACAAAAATCAATATCACCAGCACAAAGCCGGCGGTAGTGTTGTTTAGCAGCGCAAGCAGCCCTCGGTCGATGAGCCAGCCCACTAACCCCCCGCCTTGTAAAGACAGCG
>DASUUR010000003.1:0-30966 GCA_036373975.1 Saccharimonadales bacterium (SeqCode) | reverse complement strand
TGAAAAGGTAGCCCAATACGCTTTGCCGTAAGGCGCGAGCTGTTTTCGCGGTTACGCAGGGCTTCGGCCTGCAGAATCTCCTCAGCTTCGTCAAAAAAGCCACACTCAATATACTTTTCAGCAGCTTTTTCCTCGCTGCTGAAAGATCGAGGTATGGGAAAGGATTCGTAATTTGCCATAGAGTTAATAGTTAATAATTATAACATATTATAGTTAAATTCCAACTATACTGCTGCTGATGGCTTCAAGTGGCCGATTGCTGTGCCATGACCAGTAGGTTGCCATGCGCGTCGCAACGCTTCCTCGCCAGATAGCCATCGGCTGCTGCCACGGGGTGGTCACCACTCTTCCGGCATGGCTCACGATAAGTTGCTCGTTGTGGAGAACTGCAAGTATGACTGGGTATGTGGTGGTGAATTTATGCAGAGCTTCAACAAGTGCAAGCAGCGACATCGTAAAAGTAAGTACTTTAGGGTAATACACCGCCTGAAAGATCTTTTGGAGTTGGACGAACGACACTACAAGGAGTGTGTCGGGCCGCTCAACTAACGTATGCGTAGTGTTTTTGAGTAGATCAACGGCGTCGCGTGTAATGGTCAAAGGCCCGGTGTATTGTTTAGCGAGTTCCTCGTATAATATTGCCGTTTCCGAGTTCCTGCCAGCATCACCAATGAGCAAGGTCATGGTACTCCACTGCATCGTCGCTCGCAGCTGTTCCTCGGCGTCTTTTGAAAAGCCGCCCGATAGATTAGTTGGCGCAAATACAATATCTGTAATGGTTGCTGGAATACTCTTTTTTAAAGCATCAGGTAGTACGGCGCGGGCTTCACCGATGCCTGCCTTGCGCGCCTCGTCGTAGGCGGCAACTATCGCCGAAAACCCGAGCTTATTTCCACCAATAATGGCTAGCCTGCCAGCATGTGTGCGCTGCTCAGGCTTACTCCATTCAATATCTGGAAAGAGCGGCTGCAAAGGATCTTGTCGTTGCCAGTATTTGTCGGCAGGGGTGATCATCGTAACATATCACCTTCGCTTGGGAGGGTAGCGACAGTTGTGACCGTATGTTCAAGCATGTCATTGTATATGTCAAACCGGTAAGTGCCATGCACCTTCGCTCCCTCAAGCACTTGCGGTAGCCAAAATGGGTTATCTTGCCACATTAAGTCGTACGGGATGTCTTCTTCATTGAACCACTTTGGGGCCATTTCGTCTGTCTCGGCGGGTTCGCCTTCCCATTCCTCGCAAACGTACACATACATATAAATATGCCACGGACCTGTTTGGGGGTCCTCCATGGCGAAGTCATGTTCAGCGGCCGGAATGAGCTTCAGCGGTGTGACGCCTATCTCCTCTTGGCACTCCCGGATAGCAGCTTGCTGGATTGTTTCGCCCAGCTCAATCTTGCCCCCCATTCCATGCCATTTGCCCATGCCAAAGCCACGTTTTTTCATGGCTAACAAGATTTGGTCGCCCTTACGCAGAAAAAGAAGTGTGCAATATTGTGTCATAGCCCATTTTTCTTGTAGCTGGTTTTCTTGGCAATCCAGGCCTTACGTTGCTCCTCTTTACTTTTATCTTTAAAGTCCTCAATCGGATACTTCTCGCCTGCTTTTTGTAACTTTGTCTCAATTGCTTGCGGTATATCAATATTATAGCGATGTGCAAATTGAAAGGCGTAAATAAATATATCTGCCAGTTCAGCCGCTAACTCTTCTTTGTTGCCTACTGACTGATCTTGCCACTGGAAATGCTCTAAAAGTTCGTTGGCCTCGAGTGCAATAGAAATGACAAGGCTCCTAGGTGGATTGTGCTGCCAGTTGCGAGCAAAGGTGTGGTCCCAGATTTGCTTGCTTATTTCTTCAAAGGTTTTGTCGCTTTGAGGGACGGGTATGTCTGACACGCCTATACCTCGAGCTCAATGCTCACCGGGCAATGGTCTGAGCCCATGACGTCTGCATGAATTTGAGCGCTCTTTACCTTGTTTTTTAGGCCGGAAGAAACCAGAAAATAGTCGATACGCCAGCCAACATTACGAGCGCGAGCGTTTGCCCAGTGGGTCCACCAGCTGTAGTGTCCGTTGCCTTGGGTAAACATACGAAAGGTGTCGGTGTAGCCTGCCTCAAGGAACTTATCAAAACCTTCCCGCTCTTCGTTGGTAAAGCCGTGTTTGCCTACGTTGGGTTTAGGGTGGGCAAGGTCATCTTCGGTGTGGGCAACGTTAAGGTCGCCGCAAAAGATTACCGGCTTGTCTTTTTCAAGGGTCTGGCAGTGTTCAAGGAAGGCTGGGTCCCACTGTTTGTGACGCAGTCCGAGTCGCGAAAGGTCACCCTTACTGTTTGGGGTGTAGACGGTCACGATATAAAACTTTTCGAACTCGGCAGTAATTACGCGCCCTTCGGCTGCCGGGTCCCCGTAAGTATCGGCAACAAGCCCGTGTTTTTTAGCGATATCATCGGCAAAACCATTAGTGACGCTTATTGGCTTGGTTTTGGTAAAAATCGCAGTACCAGAGTAGCCTTTTTTGGTGGCTGAATTCCAATACTCCTCGTAATCAGCGAGGTCTACTTCGGCCTGGCCTTGCTCAGCTTTTGTTTCCTGCAGACACAAGATATCTGGCTGATGCTTACTAATAAAAGACTCGAACAGTCCCTTTTTGACAACTGCTCTAATCCCGTTCACATTCCAAGAATAAATTTTAACTGTCATTGTTCCCGTAGTATAACAAATTATTTCATTTCCCGGCGAGCCTCACGCTCTTGGTCTCGGCGCTTGAGCGCTTGGCGTTTGTCATAAAGCTTCTTACCCTTACCGAGCGAAATCACCACTTTAATGTGGCGGCCCTTTGTGAGCAGGCGGAGCGGCACAATAGTAAAGCCGGCTTGGCGCTTCTCGGCGAGCTGATCGATTTGTTTGCGATGCGCGAGGAGCTTGCGCGGACGAGTATCGACGGTGCGGCCCTCATTGGCTTTAAGTAGCGTTGGTTTGACGCTAAAACTAGCATTGCTTAGTAAAAGTTCGCGATCTTTTATGGTGACAAAAGAGCCCTTAAGTTGTACATGGCCATCGCGTGCGGCACGCACCTCAGGGCCGGTCAGTTCAATGCCGGTAACTAGCTCGTCGCCAAGTTCGTAATCAAAGCGTGCACGACGATTAAGGATGGCGCCAGGTTGGGGCGTATTCTTTTTCATAACTCAGCCCATTATACCATTACCTTCCCCTGTAAAACACTAGTCACAAACTCACCAAAATTAATATATACTGATGGCATGTATAAACGAATTCTTTTAAAGCTCTCAGGTGAACAGCTGCAGGGTGATCAAACGGGTGGCTTTGATGTAAAGCGTGCGGCCTGGATTGCCGAAGAAGTCAAAAAGGCTATGCGTGACGATGCGCAAGTGGTCATAATGGTTGGCGGCGGTAATTTTGTGCGCGGTGCATCGGTGGTCGGTGGCGGTATAGCTGAGGTAACAGCACACAATATGGGCATGCTCGGAACACTTATTAACGCCGTGGCTCTGGCTGATGTATTTGAGTTCAATGGCTTGCCCGCCCGCGCCTTGACAAATGTTATTTCTGATCAGGTTGCTGATCAATTTACGCACCGTCGGGCAATTAGTCACCTGCAAAAGCGCCGCGTGGTTATTGTTGGTGGTGGAATTGGGCGCCCTTACCTTACTACCGACACAGCGGCGGTAAACTTAGCGCTTGAGCTTGATTGCGATGTTATATTGAAAGCCACTAAAGTTGATGGCGTATACACCAAAGACCCGGTAAAGTATCCAGATGCAAAAAAGATTGCCTCCCTCACCTTTCAGGAGGCGGTTGAGAACGAGAATATTAAGGTCATGGATAAAGCGGCTCTGGGTCTTGCCATGGAGCAAAAACAGCCGCTTATCATATTTGACTTACTGATGCCTGGAAATATTGCCAAGGCGGTGCGCGGTGATGTGGTTGGCACCACTATTTCGTAGAACCGGTAGCCTGTTCCATCATTGCTAATAACTCTGTTGCGGAGTTGCGCCAGCTGAACTTTTGGGCTTGCAAGGTACCCTTTTTTGCTAGATGCTCGCGGAGTTGGGGGCTCTCAAGCTTACGGATCGCTTGGGCAAATTGCGATGCACTGTCCGGGTTAAAAAAGAGCGCCGCATCGCCTGCTACCTCATGGAAGATCTCGATATCACTGCATACCACCGGGGTTTTCATATCCATAGCCTCAATGATTGAGAGGCCAAAGCCCTCCTCTCTCGAGGCGCTCGCTAGAACAGTGCAGGTGCTGAGTAGCTCGTAATATTTTTGCTCACTTACTCCATTCCAGAACTTCACCCGAGCACCTTTGGGTGTGAGCTCCTTTAATTCCGCCTTACGTTCAGGGGTGATTTTGGACAATAAGTGGAGCGTATAATCTGGCAGCTCTTGCATACCAGCGATGAGCAGTTCAACATTCTTGTATGGCATGAATGAGCCCATGTATAAGATGTCTTTGGTCGGCTTTTTGGTACGAGCCGGTTTTTGGGCGGGTTGCGGTGCGTTATACACGACACCAACCGGTCTGTTGGTAAGGCGAAACTTCTCGATGTATTTTTTAGAGGTATGACTAACAGTTGCAACGTAGTCGGCACGGTTAAGCACTAGCCGTTGTGGCCAGTACACCATATGGAAGAGGCGCCATACAATTCGAACTGGCAGCGAAAGAAACCTGGGTGGCATTGGGTGGCGGTAATAAATAATATCTTGCAGCGTCAGAATAAGCTTGTACTTGCGCCCCCAAAAGCCCATCACCTGTAAAGGGTTAAATACAACGTCAGCGCCGAGTTCATTGAGCCTGCGCGGTGTTACGAAGAACTCTTGGAGCGAGATCGGCTTATGGAACTTCACATATGGAATATCTTTAGGCAATAGTTTTAACTGGCGTTCATCGGAAATAATTAGGGTTATGGGGTGCAATGCATGTAGCGCCTCGGCAAGGCTAGACCCATAGCGGCTAATACCGTCATAGTGATCAAACTGCGTCCAGCGCGCATCAAAAAAAATCTTCATGGGTGCCATTATTTTAGCATAGACAACTAGGGTCACCGTGTATAATGAGCAGTATGAAAATTGTTATTGCAGCCGATTTACACTGGCCAACAATCAATGGTGTAGCGACATTTAGCCGTAATCTCGCGCACGGATTAGCAGCCAAAGGCCACGACGTGACAGTAATTGCCCCATCGCAAACCGGCAAGCGCTACGAAGAGAAAGATAGAAATCACATTATTAAGCGAACGACTGCGGTGCCGTTCCCCTTTTATCAAAACTTTCGTATCTCGGTGTCGCCGTACCGCGAAGTAAAAAAGATAATTGAAGAAGCCCAGCCTGATGTCATTCATGTGCAAGGGCTCCTTGGTATTGGACGAGCCGCATTAGCTGTTGGCAAACGCCTGGACATCCCCGTGGTGGCGACCAATCACGCCATGCCCGAGAATTTACTCGATAACTTAAAACTGCTCGCACCATTTGCGCGGCCGATTAGCTATATGCTTACCGAGTATGGTCGGCGTTTTCATAATAATGCCGATTACGTAACCCTTCCCACGGCGGCCGCGATTAACATGTTTGGCGACAAAACGAGCGAAATGGCCGTACCGATGGTGGCAATTTCGAACGGTATTGATCTGAGCCGTTTTAAGCCTGGTAAGGCACCTGCAAGTATCTATAAGCAGTTCGATCTCCCTGTCAATAAGCCGATTATTAGTTATATTGGCCGGCTCGACTCCGAAAAGCATGTGCACGTGCTTTTGCGTGCGGCACAGCGGGTTTTTGACAAGCATGATGCGCACCTGTTGATTGTAGGTAGTGGTAATGATCTCGAGAATCTTAAAGGCCTGGCTGAAAAACTGAATATAGCAGACAGAGTAACATTCACTGGTCGTGTGACCGACGAAGAGATTGAGCAGTTGCATCAGGTTGGAACAGTCTTTTGTGTGCCCTCGCCTGCCGAATTGAAGTGTATTGCCGCGCTTGAAGCAATGGCCTCAGGTCAGCCCTTGGTGGCGGTTGATGCTGGCGCTTTGTATGAGCTATGCCAAGATGGCAAAAACGGCTACTTGTGTCGCACCGATGATGATGCTCAGATTGCCGAAAAGCTAGAAGCCATTCTTGAAAGCCCGGATCTTCGCAAGAAATTCTCGGCTAAGAGTATTGCGATTGCAAAAACGCACGATCTGAAACATACGCTCAGCCAGTTTGAAAAAGTCTACGCAGAAGTGCTCGCGCGTCGGGCGAATAGTCTCTAGCCAATAAACTCAGCGATTGCCGCCGCTGCCTTTTCGGGTGCTTCGTAATGTACCAAGTGCCCAACACCGGTGAGCATTATGAGGCGGGCATCTGGTAATTTGCTTTGCAATTCGGCTTGTTGAGTAGGTGGGGCGATATCGTCGAGGTCTCCGGCGATCAATAATGTTGGGGTGATTATATTCTTGCTGTGCTCGGTAACAGTTTTAGCAATTGAAGCCTGGAATGACTCGAGCACTACCTTGCGATTAGCGAATGAACTAAAGTACGCCAGGTGATTACCATGGATTCGCTTTCGGAGCTCCTTGTCCTTGGTTTTGGCGAGCACGGCACTCATGGCGAGTACGATGCCTTTGTTTTTTAAGAGTGCTTCGCCGGCGCGGGCTGGTAGTGCATTGCCCAGCCAGTAGTACAGACTTGTTAGTTTAGACAGGGCGGCTTTTGGACCGCTGAGTGGTGGGGCTGCGATTGGATTGATAAGCACCAGCTTACTTATTGTTTTAGGATGCAGGGCTGCATATTTAGCAGCAACGATAGAACCAAAGGAATGCCCAAGCAATACTGGAGGCTCGGTGAGCTTCAATGCTGCAAGAAAGCCTCTGACGAATACCGTGTAGCCGCTGATGTCATGCGTCAGGGTGTCAAAAGCGCTTGAGGCACCGAATCCTGGGAGGTCTGGTATAAGTATGCGGTAGGCCGGAAGGCTTCTAGCGATATACTCTAAGCCATGGTGATCACCGCGGAAGCCATGAATCATCACAATTGCATGTTTGCCTTCAGGGTTATACTCCCAATATTTTACACTTGATTCAGCCAGCTCAAGGCTGTGCTGGGTGGAAGAATGAATAGACATATCCCAAGTATAAATTATGGGGTGCTATTTGTGCTCCAACTGTTTCCTTTTTTTGTGGCTTGGCAGTGTTGCCAAAGGCCTTTCATGGCGGTCTGTGCTTGGGTATGCGCCTCGGTGAACTCGGTGGTTTTTGCAAATGGGTATAGTGTGTAAGCAAAGCCATACCCTTCGCTTACGAGCTGCTTATTTAGTAATGTGCCGTCGCGTAAATAAACATACCGCAGTAAGCGGTTATAGCGATCGCGAGGATCATTGAGCGGGTCAGCCTCAAGCCGTACTACGGTACCTGCTGCAACTATCTTGTTTTTCGTGAACTGCGAAGCCTGGGTACTATAGCATTGTTTGGGTTTGTCCGGGTGGTTTTTCTCGGGTGTGTCGACACCGATCATGCGCACTTTCTCGTGTTGACCATTCATGTCGACAGTTATGGTGTCGCCATCGGCAAAGCTGACTACCTTATGGTAGCCAGGTTCGGCTGCGGGAACATGTTGGGTTATAAGGGAGGTAACCTGTGGTGCTACATAGCTAAGAATACCGATAAATAAGGCGCTGGTGAGCCACAGGATTTTCTTAGGCGAGTTATTTCTTTGAGACATATGGTGAATCGGTGATATAAAAACGCAGTAGTTTATCGGCGGCTAAGCTAATGCCAATGCGCGTTGCGGTTGTGATGGCTGCTTGGGGTATGTTGCCGGCATCATACACTTCCAAGGGCGCTGTGTGCAAGTCATGGCCATACAAAGATTTATCGATTGCCAAAGCCTGGGCTAATTTTGCTGGGCCGTTGGTCAGATCTTTGTCTGGCGCATTGCCGCGATAGGTGCGCATAATCTCGATGCCCTCTAGGGGTTCTGCGGCGCGAATAAGCACTCCAGCTCCCTCGCCCTCTCTGCCGGCAGTCACATTGAAACACCAGTGCATGCCGTAGGTAAAATACACATAGGCGTGGCCAGCTTCGCCAAACATTGCTTCGTTTCGTGCACTCTGCCCGCGAAAGGTGTGGCTGGCTGGATCGGTCTGGTGATAGCTCTCGGTTTCGACTATTCGGGCTTTTAATACCGTGCCGTCTGCAAGAGTGCGTTTAATAACCGCTCCAAGTAGATACTTGGCGGCAAAAACAGGATCTTCGAGTAGGGTGCGATCCAGGTATTTAATAGTCGATGCCCTCCTTGGCAAGGAACTTATCATCAAAATGGTGCTTAATTTTAGTCATGTTGGTAGCAATATCGGCATGTTTAAGCAGGGCCTCTGGGAAGTGGCGGCCAGTCACGCAAATGCTTGTCTTTGGTGCGTGGGTTGTGAGCAGTGTTTGTAGCTGAGCTTCTGTTAGTAGCCCATCATGAACAGCGTTATTTATCTCATCGCATATGACGAGGTCGTAATTGCCACTGGTTGCGCATTCTAGGGCAAAGTTGTAGGTTGCCTTTGCGGCTGCGGCGTGTTCGGCATCGCTAACGTTCTCTTCGCTCAAGTCGCCAGCGTTAAAGAAGCCCTTGCCTCCTTTGTAAAAAGTAAGCTTCTCGCCAAACACGGGTAGGATTCTTTGTATAAAGGTGTGCTCCCCTACTTCCCAGCTCTTAATGAATTGAATATATGCCACGCGCCAATCACGGCCAAGTGCGCGGCACATCAGCCCGATGCTGGCGCTGGTTTTGCCTTTGCTGTTGCCTGTGTATACGACCACAATGCTTGGTTTTTCTTTGTAATCCTCAAATGCCATACATAAAGTGTAGCCTGTTTTGGCCCGAAATAAAAAATGCTCTGGGCGGCAAGGGGTGTTCTCCCTTGCCGCCCAGAACGGGCTCCCCGTGAGGGGTGGTCAGTCGGCCTCGGTGACCCTGGCCTTCCGCTCTCGCCGAGCGTCCACCTTGTGCGCGATGGCGATCATGGCTCGGCCTAGAGGAGCGTCGTCGTCCAACAGCTTGGCGGCCAGGCGACCATGGGCGGTCCTACCCTCGGGATCTGCCACGCGGGCACCAGCCAGGTAGATGAAACCCACGACACCGATCGGAACAACGGCGCACCCGGCCACGACTGCGATGCGGAACAGCCTCTTGCGAGACATATTTCTGCCCTCCCGATGGACTTCTGTCGATCTGACTATTATATTATCACATTAAATTAAATAATTGGCAACTTACCTCTGTTATTCTCTATCGGGTCTTGCTATACTGATTCGCAGTATGATTGCCGACGTATCCGTTACCGAAAAAAGCTTTGGCGCTAAAACCCTCCTCACGAATGTGCGGTTTTCTATTGATAGTGGCGAAAAGCTTGGTATTGTGGGGCGCAATGGTGTGGGCAAATCGACGCTTTTTGGTATTTTGGCCGGCACCGATAAAGACTATTCTGGTGAGATTATTTTTCGTCGTGGCACAGTAGTGGTTGCAACCCAGCAGGAGCACCACGGCATCGGTAACCTGACGGTACTGCAGTATATCTTGCAGGGCTTGCCAGAGTACGCTGGGCTGTCGACAATTATCGAAACTTATCCTCACACCATGGGCGAAGACATGAAAAAGATCACCCAATATACAGAGGCGCTGCAGCGTTTCGATGATCTTGGCTACTATCAAATCGAAGAACAGATTACGCGCGAGCTTGATAACTTTCAGCTGCCCGGTAAAGCTCACGCGCCGTTCGCAAGCTTATCTGGTGGGCAAAAACGCTTGGTTGAGGTAGTAAAAGTTATGCATTCCAACGCCCACCTTGCGTTGGTCGACGAGCCAACAAACCATATGGACTTTGTGGCCAAACAGCAATTTATCGATTGGCTCAAGGCAGCGCCTGAGGCGGTGTTGGTGATTACCCACGACCGTGATGTACTTAAAGAAGTCGATCGGATTATTGAAATCAAAGATGGTGGCAGCGTTAGCTATCCAGGCAATTACGATGCATATTTAAAACAGAACGCCACCCAAACCACCACCCAAATGAGCGAATTTGAGCTAATAGAGCGCCGCATTGTTAACCTCAAAGCCAAGGTTATCGACTACCAGCGCCTCAAAGAAAAATCGCGCAACCCAGGCACGATTCAAAAGTTCAAGCGTTTAGAAATGACCTCTCGCGAAGAATTAGCAAAACTGCAGGCTGTCGAGAAGCCAACTTTTTGGATTGATAAAAGCTCGGTTGAAAACCTACACTATAAAGCTGGCGCACAGTATGAGAAGTTCAAAAGTAAGAATATCCGTATGAACATAAAGTCCGAGGCCTCGCGCAGCAAGCATGTGCTGATTAGCGCTAAGGAATTGAGTCTCGGCTATGACACTCCCCTGTTCGAGGGCGTACATATCGACTTGCGCGAAGGCGAGGCTCTGGAGCTCCGTGGCCGTAACGGAGCCGGCAAGACGACTTTGATAAAGGCTATTCTAGCCCGCTTGCGTGGTGAAACGCCCACTACCTTGCTTAGTGGTGAGCTGATGATCGATAGCCAGATTCGCCTTGGGGTGTATGAGCAAGAAGTCAGCGATACCTACTTCCATTTGCCACTTGGTGAAGCCTTGGAGCGACTCTATCTTGACAAGGGCCTAAGCGTTGGCCGCGAAAAAGTTATGCAGTTGATGAGCGACTACTTGTTTGACCCTATCGCTGATGCGCAAATCCCCTTATCTCGTTTAAGTGGTGGCCAAAAAGCACGTTTCCAGCTTATATCAATGCTTGCTAATGACCCCCAGCTTTTGATTTTAGACGAGCCAACCAACCACTTAGACTTGCCAAGTATCGAAGAGCTTGAAGAGGCTTTAAAGAAATATAGCGGTGCGATTTTGTATGTGAGCCATGATGGCTATTTCCGTGATGCACTGGGTGGTGAGGTCCTTGCGCTCTCAAACGCACACTAGTTGAAGATTTATTAAACTTATGCTATAATATACTAAGCTCGAAAAGAGCGACACCTGTTCCAAACGATCTAGTTAGGATGTGATCGAGGCATGGTAGACAGGATGCGAGCCGCTTTCGTGGTCTCCAGAAAGGAGCTCCACGTCTACAAGCTCGTTCTCAGTGTCGAGAACGAGAGGGACCAGGAGGACGTGGGCAGGGCGTACGACATCGTGATCCTCCCCTCCCCGACTATTCCTGTGAACTACGAAAGCGACACGCACGGCACCGTGCCCGTGGAGATCGTGGAGGATCTCGTCGAGCTCGACAAGATCCGCGCTGAGCTCAGGCTCTGGCGTCCGAACCCGCTGAAGGATCTGATCAACCTCGTGTGGAGGGTATCTGGTATGGACGATTCTTCGCATGCAGACCCGGAACGCAACATGAAGCGTGTCTACTGCATCGGCCACTCCAAGCACGTGCCCGGCTTCTAGCCAGTGGCGTTTCCCGCCCTGTCGTCAACTCACTGTAGTTGGCGGCGGGGCGGTTCTTCGTTTAGGCGGCTTGTGGTTGCTCGGTTGGCGTAATGCCGTGTCTTTTGATCGCCTCATTAATAGCTTCACGGTCAAAGCCTAAGATCATATCGCCCCCAATGTCGGTCATAGGGACACCTTGGTACTGGCCATTGATCTTTTGCATAAGTTCTGTGTAGGCTGCTTCATCTTGTTCAACGTCTTTATCAATATATGGAATACCTAGTCGATCAAGGTATTGTTTCTCGCTATGGCAAAAGCCACACCATGAGGTTGAGTAGATAATGATTTGTGGGGTATCTGCAGGCATTGAGTAACTCCTTTACTATACTTAGTATACTATTGTTCGCGATTTCTTGTAAGGTGCCAATTATTGCAGTAGGGGCACTGATAAGTGCGTAGTTCC
Source organism: Saccharimonadales bacterium (SeqCode) (assembly GCA_036373975.1). Classification (GTDB taxonomy): domain Bacteria; phylum Patescibacteriota; class Saccharimonadia; order Saccharimonadales; family Saccharimonadaceae; genus DASUUR01. Next base: position 19,085 of record DASUUR010000003.1, on the reverse strand, counting down.
AGCCCCATATGCATGAGCATTTGTCGCTCGGCAGCTTGCTGTGCTTCGGCCTCAGAAGCGTAGCGTACCTTAACGCTGCAGGTGGACTCGCGGCGTACCATGGGTTTAGTAGAATTATTGCGACGAGGCATATGTGTAATTTTACGGCACTTTGGATTGAAAAGCCACTAAGGGGTTCTTGTTTTATGTGTAATATCTGTTACAATTGCCTCGTATATGGCTACGACGCAGCACCCCAGTAACGACCCTGCGCCCGTACCGTCACGGAAGACGGTATTTTTACTGCTCCGCACTCTTGCCGATACCACTCTTCGTTTATTTGTTCCGACTATTGGCGGGCTTTTGATTGGGCTGTGGGCTGATAGTCAGGCTACGCCCCGACCACTTGGCGCATTGGCCGGTGTGACGCTCGGTGCGATTACGGCTGGGGTGTTAATCTTCTTACAGATTAAAACTATTAATAACGAAACCCATGACAAATAGTACATTTTTTGCCGTTGAAAAATCCCCTCATGTCAGCTTGATTGCTGAGGAAATTTTCCGTATCGGTTCCTTCCCGGTGACAAACTCATTGATTATGGGCGTGTTTGGTTATGCACTTTTAATTGGGCTATTGGTGTACGTTGCACGCTCAATTAAAAAAGGCCGCAAGAACCGCCTGGTGAGTGCTGTACAGTGGGTGTTTGAAATGCTCTATAGTACGGTGGAACAAGTAGTTGGTGATAAAAAAATCGCTAAGCGACTGGCGCCACTCCCTATTACGCTATTCTTCTTTATTGTTATTCAGTATTGGCTGGGTATTTTCCCGATCATTGGCCCGATTACAATCGATGGTGTGCCGCTGTTCCGTGGCCTTGCAGCCGATCTTAATGTTACATTTGCTCTGGCGATTGTCACTATGATAACTGCTCAGATTTATGCTATTAAGGTGCACGGGTTTGGTGGTAATGCAGCGCGGTATTTCCGCAATCCTTTCAAGGATCCAGCCGGTGCTTTTGAAGGCATCCTTGAGCTTATTGCAGAATTTTCGCGTTTGGTGGGCCTAAGCTTGCGTTTGTTTGGTAATGTATTTGCCGGCGAAGTCCTACTAGCGATGATTGCCTTCTTAACTGTGTGGTTTAGTCCGCTCTCTCTGCCGCCATTTATGATATTTGAGCTATTTATTGGTGGTGTACAGGCCTACATTTTCTTTATGCTTACTGTCGTGTTTATTTCCCTCGGTATTGCCTCGCATGGGCACGACAATCATGCGCCTAAAAAAGATCATTCCCCCGCCGTTCGGCCTAAGAAACCAGTCATGGCTGGCAATGATACATAGTAGTTAATTAAAATTTATAAGGAGATATTAATTATGCAAGAACTCGCATTTGGACTTACCTATGCAATCCCAGCAGCCTTCGCTGCACTCGGTGCAGGCCTCGTTGGCGCTGCTGCTGTTACCGCAGCAGGTCGTAACCCTGAGCGCATTGGTGACATTCGAACACTGATGATCTTGGGTATTTCATTCGTTGATGCCCTCGCGATCATCGCTATCATTGTTGCTATTATTGCTGGCGTAATTTAAGGGTAGCCACAGGGAGCACTAATGGAATACCTTACGCACATAATCGCTACCGCCGAAACGCACAGTGAAGCACAGCCGAGCTTGTTTAGTGCGCTTGGTATTGACTGGCAAGTTTTGCTTTTGCAAACACTCGCCTTTTTGGTGCTGCTATGGTTTTTGGCAAAATTTGTCTACCCGCCGCTAGTAAAAGCCATCGATTCACGCGAGAAAGCAATTGCTAAAAGTGTTGCGGCTGCGCAAGAAGCCGAAACACAAGCAGCCGAAACCCAAAAAGAGATAGCAGCTTTACTTAAGGCTGCACGCAAAGATGCTGATGCTGTCGTAGAAACTGCACAAAAAGAAGCTGCGACTATTGTGGCCGACGCCGAAGATAAGGCTGTAAAGCGCGCAGAGCGTATTGTAGCTGACGCTCAGGCGCAACTAGAGCAAGATGTTGCCAAGGCACGAGTGGCATTACAGGGCGAGATGACGCAGCTGGTGGCGCAAGCGACCGAAAAAATCATCCGCACCAAGCTTGACCCTACTAAGGACGCAGACTTAATAAAGGCTGCACTGAGCGAGGCGAAATAAGGTGGCGCAACTCTCGCGACGGCGACTTGCTGAGTACACTGCTGGCCGGCTTGCTCTCGGTGATGCTTCCGTTCAGACACTTGCCCGGCAGCTAGCGGCGTATCTTATTGAGAACAAGCAGCTGCACCAGATCGATATGTTGCTACGAGATATCGAGGAAGTGTTGGCAGCCAAGTTTGATACAGTTACTGCACAAGTTGCAACAGTACAGCCACTTACTGATGATCTGCGCATGGCAATCACGAACTTTGTGCAACAACGTACGAAAGCTCGTAAAGTAGAGCTACAAGAATCAATCGATCCAACGCTTATCGGAGGCATCACCATACAAACACCCGATAGCTATTTTGACGGATCGGTTCGCTCACAGCTACAACAATTAACTGCAACAAAAGAAAAGGAGTAAACGGTGGCAGATATAGCAATCAAAGAACTAACCCGCGAACTGCGCACTGCCATCGAAGGCTTGCGTAGCAGCGAAGGCCTTGAAAAGGTCGGCATTGTTACTCGTGTTGGTGACGGCGTTGCCTGGATTTACGGCCTATCAAGCGCCGGCTTTAACGAAGTACTGAAGATTGAATCAGACGACGGCGACGTCGAAGCTTTCGTACTGAACCTAATGGAAGACGAGATTGGTGCGGTACTACTTGGCGCTGACACTAAAGTAAAAGCTGGTGCGACTGTTCGCTTGAGCGGAAAAGTTCTCGATGTACCAGTTGGCCCCGAGTTACTTGGGCGTGTGGTTGACCCGCTTGGTCGTCCGCTTGACGGCAAGGGTCCTATTGTTGCCAAAGCTCGTGGGTTAGTAGAAAAGCCTGCGCCGGGCGTTATGGCTCGCAAGAGCGTGCATGAGCCCCTTATGACCGGAGTGATGGGTATCGATGCGATTGTGCCGATAGGTCGTGGTCAGCGAGAACTTATTATTGGTGACCGCCAAACTGGTAAAACGGCTATCGCTGTTGATACCATGATCAACCAAGCTCGCCAAAAGACTGGCGTAGTGAACGTGTATGTTGCGATTGGGCAAAAGCTCTCTAAGATTTCTCGTATTGTGGAACGTCTCAAAGAAGAAGGCGTTATGGAAAATACCATTGTTGTGGCTACCGGCCCTGCAGACCCCGCTTCTCTACTCTACTTAGCGCCATATGCCGGTACTGCCATGGGGGAATACTTCCGCGACAACAAAGGCCATGCACTTATGGTGTACGACGATCTTACTAAGCACGCGGTTGCGTACCGCCAGATGTCACTGCTACTCCGTCGCCCACCTGGCCGCGAAGCCTTCCCTGGTGATGTGTTCTACTTGCACTCTCGCCTTCTTGAGCGCTCAGCCAAACTTAATGACGCGCTTGGTGCCGGTTCCTTAACTGCTTTGCCGATTATCGAAACGCAGGCTGGTGACATTTCAGCATACGTACCAACCAATGTGATCTCAATCACCGACGGACAGATCTTCCTTGAGACAGACTTGTTCTACCAAGGTATTCGCCCAGCGATCTCCATGGGTCTTTCGGTCAGCCGTGTTGGTGGTGCTGCGCAGACTAAAGCCGTGAAAAGCGTGAGTGGTAGCTTAAAGCTTAGTTTGGCGCAGTTCCGCGAGCTCGCTAGCTTTGCACAATTTGGCTCTGATCTTGACGAAGCTACCAAGAAGCAAATTGACCGCGGCCAGCGCCTCACTGAACTACTAAAGCAACCGCAATTCCAGCCAATGAGCGTGTGGGAGCAGGTTGCAAGTATTGTTGCTGTAACTGAAGGGCTTTTCGATACAGTTCCCGTTAAGAAGATCAAAGATGCGCAAGCTGCAGTACTTACCAGCCTATGGAGCGATCATAAAGAGGCAATGCGTACACTTAATAAGGGCGACAAGCCAACCGACGAGCAGCTCGCGACTATTAAAAAAGCAGCCGAAAAAGTTGCCAAAGGCTACGCCAAGAGTTAAAACTCATGCCTTCTACTCGTCAACTTAAATTAAGGATTCGTTCGGTCAAGAGCACTCGCCAGATCACTAAGGCGATGGAGCTCGTGGCTGCGAGCAAAATGCGCCGGGCTCAAGAAGCTACCCAGGCGACGAGTTTGTATGCTCGCGCAGGCGCAGAGCTGTTGACATTTCTGTCGGCTAACGGTGCGACAGACTCTCACCCACTTTTCAAGAAGCGCGAGGTCAAGGCACGGCTCATCGTGGTGGTCACAAGTAACAAGGGTTTAGCTGGGGCGTACAACACCAACGTCATGAAGCGTTATATTCAGCTACTTCGCGAAGACGATGCAGCTGGAATTAAAAACGAAACAATTGCGATTGGTCGTAAGGGTGCGCAGTTTGTAGCTCGCCTCAAGGATACGAAGGTGCTTGGAGTGTACGAGAACTTGTCTGAGCGGCCTACGGGCGGCGAAGTTCGGCCAATTATGGCAACGATTGTCGGCAAGTTTATTGCAGGCGAAGTGGATGCTGTGGATGTGATCTACACAGAGTATATCAATAGCATCACCCAAACCGTAGGCGTGCAACGGCTATTGCCTGCTGGTTTTAACGAAGTTACTGTGAGTGGTGATATTGCCAATGCAGAGTTTGAACCAAGCAAGACCGAAGTGCTTGAAGGCGCAACGCGTCGACTCATTGAGGCGCAGCTGTTTCAGACGCTGCTCGATGCGACGGCCAGTGAGCACAGTATGCGTATGGTTGCTATGAAAAATGCTACCGATAACGCAAACGATTTAGTCGATGACCTTACGCTCGAGATGAATAAGGTCAGGCAAGCAGCGATTACGCAGGAGCTCGCCGAAATTAGTAGTGGTGCTGAGGCGGTTTCATGATGATTTTTACAGGAGAAAATAAGGAGTAATTATGGCGACAGATAAAAAAACTGCGACCGGAAAGGTCATTCAGGTTGTTGGTGTTGTTGTTGATGTTGAGTTTGACAAAGGTAGCTTGCCGGCGATTTACGATGCGCTACATATTGAGCGCCAGAGCGGCACATTGGTGCTCGAGGTAGCGCAACATTTGAGCGAAACAAGTGTGCGAGCAATTGCTTTAGCAACTACCGATGGCGTTGCGCGCGGTACTGAGGTTACTGCGACTGGCGCGCCAATTAGTGTGCCAGTGGGGCAAGAAACGCAAGGCCGCATGTTCAACGTAACTGGTGAACCAATCGACGACAAGCCGGCACTTAAGGGTGCAACCGCCCCTATCCACCGTGACCCACCTGCCTTGACCGAGCAATCTGGTAAAACTGAAATCCTTGAAACTGGTATTAAGGTGATCGATCTTATCGCGCCAATTGCTAAAGGTGGTAAGGTCGGCCTATTTGGCGGTGCTGGCGTAGGTAAAACCGTCTTGATCCAGGAGCTTATTAATAACATTGCGAAGTTCCACAGCGGTAATTCGGTGTTCGCTGGTGTCGGTGAGCGTACTCGTGAAGGTAATGACCTCTACGAAGAGATGAAAGAGGCTGGCGTACTCGATAAAACTTCGCTGGTCTTTGGCCAGATGAATGAACCACCGGGCGCGCGTCTGCGTGTAGCGCTATCGGGCTTAACTATGGCCGAGTCGTTCCGCGATGAAGGCAAAGACGTTCTTTTATTTGTTGATAACATCTTCCGCTTCACTCAAGCGGGTGCAGAGGTGTCTGCTTTGCTTGGCCGTTTGCCGTCTGCTGTGGGCTACCAGCCAAACCTGCAGCAAGAAATGGGTGCTTTGCAGGAACGCATTACTTCTACCAAGAAAGGTTCAGTGACTTCTATCCAGGCCGTGTACGTACCAGCCGACGACTTAACTGACCCCGCCCCTGCTACCACCTTTGCCCACCTCGACTCAACGATTGTATTGAACCGTGCGCTTACCGAAATTGGTATTTACCCTGCCGTTGACCCGCTCGACTCAAGCTCTACCATTCTCGACCCCGAAGTTGTAGGCCAAGAGCACTACGAAGTTGCCCGCGAAGTGCAACGCGTGTTACAGCAATATAAAGAGCTCCAGGATATTATTGCGATCCTGGGTATGGATGAATTGTCTGATGATCAAAAACAAATTGTGAACCGGGCACGTCGTATCCAGCGCTTCTTAAGCCAGCCATTCCATGTCGCTGAAAAGTTCACCGGTAACTCAGGTAGTTACGTGAGCCTCAAAGATACCATCCGTGGTTTCAAAGAAATCCTGGAAGGTAAGCATGACGACAAACCTGAAGGCGCCTTCTACATGAAGGGTGGCATTGACGAGGTGAAAGAATAGTTCTATGCAGCTTGAATTAATCACCCTACTCGGCAAGAAAGTTGACCAAGAGGTGTACGAGGCAATCTTGCCGACTGCTGATGGCGAAATCGCAGTGTTCCCGGGCCACCAACCGCTTGTGAGCCTTGCCGTGCCAGGGGTGATTGCAATTCGCTACAAAAAGGAAGACCCTGATAGCAAGCTTGAATACTTTGCGACTAGCGGCGGTATTATTGAAGTGAGTCCGACTCGCGTACGCGTGCTAGTTGACGAAGCAGATCATGGCGACGATATCATTGAGGCTGAAAGCAAGGCTGCATTGGAGCGCGCTTTGAAGTTGCGTGAAACCGCGAAAGATCAAGTTGAGCTCGAAGAAGCGCATCAGTTGGTAGATCGTCATGCTGTTCGCTTGCGTGTTGCAGAACTCCGTCGCCACAGAAAGCGTCAATAGTTATTTTCATACTTCCTAGATTGTGATATAACAGGTAGGAAGTATCAAATAACTCTCGTAACCTACATGCCATGTGCGTGTTACCTGGCTTTTTGCGTAAAAGCGCAGAAGGTCTTCTAACCTGCAGATTTAGTTGCCGAGAAGAACGGAGCATTATTCGTAATGGATAAAATTAAAACCGAGTTTAGGCGTCGCATGCCCGATCTTGTGGGGTACACTAAACAAAAGCTCATGCGCGATCTTGGTGCGGGTATAACCGTTGGTATCGTCGCCCTACCCCTTTCGCTTGCGCTTGCAATTGCTACGGGTGTGCCGCCAATTCTCGGGCTTTACACGGCGGGTATTGCTGGTTTTCTTGCGGCACTCTTTTCGGGGTCTGCATACAGTGTGTCCGGCCCAGCCGCCGCAATGGTACCAATTCTTGCGGCTATTATTCAGAACTACGGGTTGCAACAAATCCCCTACATAACCATTCTTGCGGCGCTAATGCTCATAACCTTTGCCTTAATTGGCCTTGGTAGGTATATCCATAAGGTACCAGAATCGGTGATTCTTGGCTTTACGGCTGGTGTGGCGATAGTTATTTTGTTTGGGCAGTTAAACAATTTCCTGGGGCTCAATGGGCTTGAGCCGCACAAACATTTTGCCGAGAATGCTTGGGAAACCATTACGCATCTTATGTCTATCAGTCTCCCTGTGGCAATAGTTGGCGTGCTCGCGCTACTGATAATTCTATATGCACCCAAACTTAAAGCGATTACTAAGGTTCCACCGACGCTTATTGCGGTTGTTGTGGCAACCCTTCTTGTGATGTTTGTGCCAATGTTTGCTGGTGTTCCAACACTCGGCAGCCAGTTTGGGGCTTTGCCGCTTGGTTTCCCGAGTCTCAATCTGGGCGCTTTCTCGCTCGAGCATTTGTTGAATCGTGATCTATGGTTCCCTGCGTTTCAAGTGGCGGCCCTGATTGCCATCGAAAGTTTACTTTGTGCCGTAGTAGCTGATCGTTTGACTAAAACAAAACATCGCTCCAACCAAGAACTTGCTGCGCAAGGTGTGGCGAATCTTGGTTCAGCGGTTTTTGGGGGAATTCCTGCCACGGCTGTTATTGCGCGTACCGGTACAATTATTAAAGCAGGCGCAGCCTCGCGCCTTGCTTCGATGCTGCATGCAGCGATTGTTATTGCCTTCATCGTTGCTCTAGCGCCAATTGCTGTCAATATTCCACTTAGTGCCCTAAGCGCGGTCCTTATAATTACCGCGGTGCGAATTAGCGAATATAAAGAGGTTGCTCACTTTGTGCGACACAAGAACTGGCGCCTCGCGAGTGTACTAATGACCACTCTTGTCCTCACGGTATTTACTGATCTGGTGATTGGCGTAAGCGCTGGACTCATTTTGCACCTTGCTTATCGTGCGCACGGTCAACTTCGTGGTAGGAACCGCAGCGATAGACTTGGGGAGAGTATTGCTAGTGCCTAGCGAGATGCTCGGTTAATACTAGGCGTGCATCGGCGGTGCTAGATGTATGCATAAGCTTGTCACGTAGCTCGCTTGCTCCGGGGAAATCACGAACGTATATTTTGAAGAATCGCTTTAAGGGGTCGTAACGTCGGGGCATTTCTTGGCTTTCTTTATCGTGCAAGCCAAGATGCAAGTCTAATAGGGCGAGTAGCTCTTCGCGAGTGTGTTGACGAGGGGTCGTTTCAAACGCAAAAGGATTGTGGAAGATGCCTCGGCCAATCATGACGCCGTCGACGCCATACTGAGCGACCAGTTCTTCGCCATGCTGACGATCGCATACATCACCATTGCCAATAATCGGTGTCTGGGGAGCGATCTCATTGCGGAGCTGAACGACCTTGGCTATTTCTTCCCACCGGGCTGGCACTTTGCTCATTTCTTTTTGGGTGCGAGCGTGGATGGTTAAGGCGGCGAGATCTTGCTTAAGCAAGAAGCTGCTCCATTCCTCTGTTTTTTGTACCTTAAAGCCGATCCGTGTTTTAACACTTACTGGCAGTCCGCTCTCTTTTGCTGCTGCAATTAATTCGCCGGCGAGCGACGGATTCTCGATGAGTGCCGAGCAGGCACCTGTCTTTACAACATCTTTTGCGGGGCAGCCCATATTAATGTCGATTCCAGCGAAGCCCATTTTAGCAAGAGCTTTGCCCATCTGGGCGAAGTTTTCAGGGTTTGTACCCCAGATCTGCGCTACCATTGGCTGCTCGTCAGGGCTAAATGCTAAGCGACCCTGGGTGCTGTGTTGGCCCTGTGGGCTGCAGAAGCTAGCGGCGTTTACGAATTCGGTAAAGTAAACATCTGGCGGCGCGGCATTTGCGACTACATGTCGAAATACAACATCCGTAACAGTCTCCATAGGTGCAAGTACAAAGAATGGGCGTGGAAGATCAGACCAGAATGATTTCATAACAATTAATCATAATATTTTGTTGTGATACTGTCAATGTGAGAAGGCCTCCCATGATGACGTGAAGGGGTCGTCATCAGGGAGGCCTGGAACTGCGTGAGCGAGGGCGTAGGCCGCTCTACGCGGACTCACACAGTTCATAGTGCTCGACAGCCAACTTACAGCTGCTGGAGCAAGGTTCTTGCCGGCCGGGTGGCCACTACGCTCTACAGCAGCAGTGACCACCCAGCTTGAGTGCGGCAGTTGTTATGCGGTGGTGTTCGGGCGGCCCTGCGGGAGATTCCTCAGGCCCTTGGACGAAGGCCTGCGGCCTGACGGGGTGTTGACATCCTTGGTGCCGGCGCCGGTGATTCGCTTGCTGCCTTCTCGGGGAGGCTCATCGACTCCAAGGTTTGCACCGATGGTGCCACCCTGGACGTCCCAGTTGAGATCCTCAGTGCCCGCCTGCCAGCCGTTGAGATGCACGTTGCCGGTGTCCTCATCCCGGGTGATTTCACCAAGGTTTTCGTCGAATTGATTCCTGTCACTTCGCATTGCTTGCCGCCTTGTACTCTCGACAATGTGGTTGATGCGCTATTTCCGCATCGCATAAAAGAATAACAAAAAAAGAACACATACGTCAAGTATGTGTATATGTTGTAGAAATGTATCTCAATGAGTGTGGTGCTCTGGGTGACGAAGCACCCAGAGCACCGTTGATCAGTTCTCCGTGCAGTCGGAGTCCCGGGTGTGCCCAGCATCGGGGCTTGCCTGCCGTCCGCAGCCACTGTTGCAGACGAGGTGCTTGCGGTGGCTGCTGCGATGGGGGCAACATGCCGGACAGGTGATCTTCTTGGAGCTACCGCCACCGAAGGCGGCGCTCAGGGCTCCAGCGATGCTCACAGACATCACTTCCAATCTCGCTCGAAGGGGTGATCAATATTCTATTATGTACTAAATAAAATTATTCGTCAAGCAGGGCGTTTTCAAACTCAAGTATGCCTTTGAAATTCTGCGGGTAGCTGCTTGTATCGGGAAAATTAAGGGCTTGAATGTGGCGCCATACTGCTGCAATGAGTTTCTCGAACCGGCGTAGCTCTTCATCGCTATACGCAAGCGACAATGTCACAATTTCGCGCTCTCGGGTCGGCTCCACAAACTCTAACTGGCCAAAGTTCACAGCGTAGCCTTTGTAGTCACGCGAGTTCTCAACGAGTAGCTTATAGAACATTAGCTGCTGTTTGTAGCGATGAAGTTTAATCTTTTCGAGGTCGGTTTTGCCTTGCCAACTAGTAGTGGCCTTACCGGTCTTATAATCGGTAATAAGGATGGTTCTATTGGCTTTGTCGATGTTTAGCAGGTCAATCGCACCGGTTAGGCGAGCATTATTCACCACCACGCCTTGGTTATTAAAGCTTTTTTCGGTTACGTCATACTCGCTAAAAGTGTCATGTCGGGCGGCCAGGAAAACATGGAGTGCATCACTTCCCTTCTGCATAAAATGGTCGTGATTTTTAGCATCGAGTCGCCGCTCGGTGAGTGCGATTTCAAAGTCTCTCAAAATGTCTTCAACCGGTCGGCGTTCGCCGGTAGCGCTTAAGTGCGCATGGGCGCGCTGAAGTACCTGATGGATCGCCGAACCAAAGGCGGCATTTGGACTGACTGCTTGGGGAAAACGCAAGATATTTTGGAGTAATACGGTCTGTGGGCCGCCACAAGTGACATCAATGAAGTTATTAAGATGCGTGGCGCTAAGCTTGTAAGTTTCCAGGAAGGGTTGCAGAATGGCTGACATGCTAGCCGGCGCTGCTTGTAAGAGGCTTGTCTCCCAGCGCTGTTCTGCGGCGACCATTTGTTCTTTTGGCGATGGCTCGATTGTATGAGTTTCAGGCTGCCAGCCCTCACCCGCTAAGAAGTATGCAGGAAGTGTATGTTTCCCTGCGCTGTCTTGGGCTGCATAAGAGACAAACAGCTGGCGTCTTGCTCGTGTCAGTGCCACAAAGAACAGACGAAGCCGCTCGTCAAGTGTTTCCCCGGCTGGGCTAATGGGCAAGTTTGCTGGGAATTGCAGCGACCGGCTACGTGTCCGTGCCTTGCTCCCCCATGTACTGTCTGTGGCATTTACGACAAACACCGTTTCAAACTCTAGTCCTTTTGATTTATGCGCAGTCATTACACAGATTGCGGCTGTATCTTGCTGTGCCATAGACCTTGTGCTGGTAATGATTGTGTCTGTTTGCTCGTGGAGATCAATAAAATCCAAAAAATCCGCTAGCCGAGGCGCAAGGTCTGGCTTGTAATCGCGGATTTTCTGACGAATTGTACGTAGGGCTTCAAGATAGGCAATGTATTGCTCAGGCTGTGTCTCGAGCGCATTATGTGGGAAAAAGTAATCGCGAAGTGGCGAAGTAAACTGCTCATTGTGTATATGCTGAGAAGGCCCGTCTTCATTGTCTTCAGCGGGGGCCTGCGTTTCGCGCGCCCCGAGGAGTATATCGAGCGCCTGTTCAAGCGGCTCGTCGTGGATTGTGTGAGCAGTGGTTACAAGCCATTCGGCAATATCGCGGAGCCGACCATCTTGTGCCAACATGACTTCGAGCCAATATCGTCGTTCTTTGTAGGCCTGTAGGCTGAGCTCCCAAATCGTGTACGGCGCAACGCCCCAGGCAGGGTGTGCAAGCAGCCGGGGTAATTCGGCTTGCGCCTCATCGAAGCGCTGGTGGGCAATGTTGTGTAGCACCTTGGCCAGCAGGATAACAGTAGCCACGGGCGGACTCTCTAAAACATTGTCGCGGCGCTCATAGTTAACAGTAATACTTTCGCTATACAAATACGGCAGAAGGCTGGCAATCTCGCTATGCTTTCTGGTGAGGACCGCGATCTGAGATGGCTCATGGCCTTTTTGTAGTAAGCTACGAATAGTTTTGGCGATATAGCGGTATTCGTCATCGCGAGTTGGCAGCGCAGTGAGTGTTACCTTGCTGCCGACTGCCTGAACGTGCGGTCGCAGCGTTTTGTCCAACGTGTCAAGGCTGTTTTCTAGGCGTTCCTGGCCTTGAGTAATGACTGTGCGAGCGGCTTGCAAGATCGCAGGGGCGGAACGGTAGTTTTCGGTAAGGGTTATGATTGACGGGTCTTTATACTGATTTTTAAAGGTGAGAATATTGCTGAGCTCTGCACCCTGGAAGCTATAGATTGCTTGATCGTCATCCCCTACAACCAGAATATTTGGCCTGCCCTCTGAGGCTTCATTATTAGTAAGGTTAAGTAAGATACGCAGTTGCGCACCGTTGGTATCCTGGAATTCGTCAACTAGAATGTATTGGTAGCGCTCCTGTAGATTAAAACGCAGCTCAGGGAATACCTCCATGGCATGCAATACGCGCAAGATCATGTCGTCGAAATCGTAAAGCTCACGAGCTTGCATAGCAACAAGATATTCGTAGTAAATATGCGACAGAACACGAAGTTTTTTGGACCGCGCGGTATCCTTGAGAACTGTATTGTTGTGTGCGTCTTTTTCGCACCATTTTGTACGCCAGGCGGTAATTGGCGTAGTCTTGCCCTGCTCAAGAGCGGCGTCAAGCGCAGTCGAGAATTCGTGGCTACATACCCTTGCTAATGAAGATGCGCCCACAACCGGCAGTGGCCGATCCTGATATTTAAGCAAATGCTCACGGAGTGGCTCAAGCGCTGCTAGGGCATTTTTACTCCGGAGTGGCGCAGCAAATGCTGCTTGGATTGCTGGATTTGCATACTCAATAAAGGCATCGTTATGGTCGAGAATTTTCAGGAGCTCGTCGGGGGTGAGACCGCTTCGTTTGAGCTCCGAAATAGCGCTCTGGGCGTCACGAAGCTGGGTGTATTCGCCATTCATCTTGCTTGCTAGCAAGTTATCGTGCGATAACTTTTCGAAGATTCCTTGCAGCACTTCGTATGTACTTAGCTCATCGGCTGGTCGGAAATGTGCCCCTTTGTAAAAATAATCGGGGTAGGTGTTAATAATTTCGGAGCCAAAGCTGTGAAATGTATGAATCGCCACATGATATGCAGACTGCCCCATTAGCCCCACTAAACGCTCGCGCATAGCGTTTGCGCCGGATTCAGTAAAGGTAAGGCATAAGATATTTTCCGGTAAGACATCGGTGCGTCGCAAGATATTCGCTACCCTCATACTCAGCAGCTCGGTCTTGCCGGTACCTGGGCCGGCTATCACCATTACTGGCCCCTCGATTGTATCAACGGCTTGTTTTTGAGCGGTATTGAGCTTATTGTAGCGGGTTGCGAAAGTATCCATCGTCCCTATTGTACCCCATCTAACACTTGTCACGGTGATAATATCCGCGCTACACTACAAAGTAATGAATGACGCAATTTACGATGATACGGCGATAGAGCGCTTGGCCAAGGAAACTTTTGGCGTCTCGCTCGAGATTAAGCAAGTCGTTGCGCGTCAAATTCCGGTGAGCCATACTGCAGAGGCGACCGTCTTTTTAACGACAAAAAATCAGCTATTCGTGCTTATTAACGCCCGTGCTCGCCTACTGCTTGGTGATGTTCGCAAGATTATTGTGCGGATGGGTTTGAAGGCTGAGCTATTTGTGCCACCGCGTGGGGAGCCGGATTATTTTGATCGGGTTGGGCGGGAAAAATTTAAAGAAGTGTTTCCTGGCCGTGGTGCGGTGAGCGCTGAAGACATTACCTTTTACCGTACCCTGGCAACCTACAACCCTGCTCTTGTGCAAATTATTGAAGTCCGCGATGGTGTGATCAAGAAGTTTGACGCCGATAGTAGCAATGCATGGCGAGTAGCTGCTGAGTTTAGCTATCGCCGCATCCCGACTAGCTAATCCTGAATACTTACAATGCAGGTCGTCATGTTGCTGCCAGCTGCACTGGCGCTATAGTTTTGCGTGCCGGTGCGCGTATGTGCGCCGCTGGTGAAGTAGATTAACGGCGAAAGCTTGCAGTTCTGTTGTTCTTTTTCAAGCTTATATTCCATTACTAGTACCGGTGCGCCATCAACATTGGGCGAGAAAATCCCGGGGCCATAAAATACCGAAGTGCCTGAAGTGACCGAAGGCATATCCTTAGCAAGCGGAGGATTGCTGACTTTTGTAATGGCCGTGAGTAATGTGCTGCTCTCGGAGGCTAATGGTGTAGTGCCCGTCTTCATGCAGTCACCCTTGCCGTCAGCGTTGATGTCGGTGTAGGATTTTCCCAAGCAGGTTAGCTGGTAGTTTGGCGCGCTACCATTAAGCAACGCCTTTACACCGGATATGCCTAGATCGTTCACTAAAATTCGCGCTGAGTCATGGAGCTGTTGAGCGGTTTGGATACGGCTTGCATTGCGACCGTTAATTTGCGAGCCCGAGATGTTAATAACCGTAAAAGTTGCGACTACGCCCAGTATGACGATCACAACAATTAGTTCAACAATCGAGAATCCGCGTGCAAGCTGCTTCACTGCTTACTCCTTATGGTTATACAGCTAGTATAGCCTATTTTAGATCTAATACGACCAAATGTTCGATGTGCGGTGTGCGGGGAAAGAAGTTGTAGCCTTTGTGCGCACGGATGCCATAAGCTTCGGCAAGCAAAGCCACATCGCGAGCTTGGGTAACTGGATTACAACTGAGGTAGACAATGCGTGGGGGTCGCACGCTCAGGAGTCGCTCAATAACGGCAGCATGTAGCCCGGCGCGGGGCGGGTCTAGAATTATAAGCGACTCACTAGTTATATGATCGGTTACCTTTTCGGCTGGCGCATGAATCGCCACGGCGCTGCTATGAAGATTTGCAATATTGCGCTGCATCTCGGCAATTGCATGATCGTTACTTTCGATCAGCTTGAGTTGCGGCCCGCCAATGGTGAGCCCAATGCTGCCGACGCCGCTATACATATCAATTACTGGGGCAGTCTCAGGGATGTACTGTTGCATGTCGGCTAGTGACTGCTCGTACATAGGGATGTTCACTTGAAAGAACCCTTCGGTGGCATAGCGGAAGTCTATACCGTGAATCGTATCTTCGAGCCACGTGGCTCCCACTTGTGCGTAGCGTTTAGTAATAACGCTGGCTGGCGACCGGTGATCGGAGTAGATAACCTCGGCACCGTTAAGCCCAAGGCTGACAAGCTCCTCGGTTGTAAAAGCTTGTGCGGTGCCTTCGTCTTTTACGTAAAGCTGCAGCAGCACATTTTCCTTTTGGTCGCAACGTATGAGCGCGGTTTTTAAGGCACGCGCTTCTACCTGCTTTATGCGGAGCATTGCCAATAGTCGTTGAGCGGCGTCGTTGATCGCAGGCATGGCTAGGCTGGTGCCAGTAACGGGCACTTTGCCGTTCCCCCCACGCTTGAAGAATGCTAAGTCCAGTGTGTTTGTGTCGGTATCCCACCAAAAGCTGAACTCGACCTTGTTGCGATAGCCGTACGGTACCCCATTAGTCGCAACTTCAATGCGCTGCGGGAGCACAATATTATGGAGTTCAAAAGCCTCTTCTATGAGCGCTGCTTTGTAATGTTGTTCGGCAGCGAAATCGTAAATTTGCCAAGGTGAAGTAGACAGAAAGCTGGCTGGATCCAATGGCTCTACACGGTCGGTGGCGGAGCGTATTACCTGAGTGACTATCCCTTCGGCGTAGCTTTTCTTGCGTTTTGTAATACGAACGACTACTTCTTCCCCGGGTAGCCCGCCCCAAACAAATAGCTTGCGACCATCGGCAAGTTCGCCAATTGTTTGGCCGCCGCCAACTACACTTTTGAGGATGACTGTTTCTTCGGGGTATGACTTCATGTACCCGATTGTACCCCGAGCGCCTAATTGAGACTAGTTGTTGATGCTATTAATGTACTTCCATGTGCCTGTTGTCTCGTTTTTATAACTGATTTTAAAGGACTCGCATTTCTTGTCGCTTACAATGACTGCCAGTTTAACGTCCGAAGCCAGGGTTACGACTGGAATCTGAGGGCCCTGTTTTCGTGCCCACTCGATACTAGTGTAATTGCAGTCGCTTGATGTGTCAGGGTCGATGCCTTCGTATCTGTAAACGTCAGTAGTCGTACTGTCTGGTGCCGTCGCGAAGTCCACGAACGAGTTTGTGGTACCGCTTGGTGCGTTAGGGCTTACTAATAACTTCTCCTCAATTTTAAGTAGCTCTGCAAGATTGTCGGAAGGGCCGATCATGGTGCCAACATTTGGATACTCACCATTTGTCGTGTGGTATCGCTCCAGGGCGGCAACGATAATTTTTATATTATTTTCCCTCGTGGTGTCGCGTGTTCGCACCTGATAACCTGAATAAACGTTAGTGCTAACCAACACGAGCACTCCGACGATGGCGACGACGACCAGAAGCTCTAGAACGGTAAAACCTGTTTGTTTCGTAAATATACGCATAAAATGCCCACTTAATTATGCTCACAGTGTATCATGGCTATGGTTATTTTCGTAAAACTCTAGGCACGGGTGTCCGTGCGCAGGGGTTTGCGGCGATGCTGCTCCGAAATGAGGGAGCAGCATCGCTGATGGTCAGCCGTGCTGGTCGAGCACGGTTCGCACGGCGTCTTGGACTGCGGTGTCCAGGCGCAGGTAGATCGGCTCGGTGTCGGTGCGCCCAAGGGCCAGACTGCCGCCGTGGCGGATGAACTGGTTCTCCTTACTGCCGATGAAGTCTGGCTGCGTGAGCCCGAAGGCCAGCCGTACCTCATCGGTTGTCAGTGGTGAGCAGACCTCTTGCCCGTTGAGCTCGATGCGGGTGCTTGTTCTTCCGGCGGTCACCGTGAGTACTCCCTCGTTGACTTGCAGGGAGGCGGTGGCGCCGCTGGTGGAGAGAACGATTGCCGTTTGGGACATCGGGTCACCTCTCAGATAACTTGAATGATCTTCTCCGCAGCCACCGCTGCGGGAAGGTAGATCTTCACTGCGCGGCTCTGTCCGGCGGGCGCCGTGATCGACACCGACGTGACGCGTGGGTCACGTTCGCAGTCGTCCTCGAACTGCATCACGATCTCCTCGGGGTATTGAGGATGTGGACCCGGGGTGACTGGAGTGCAACCCCTGAGGACGATCCGCGTGACGCAGGCGGGGTCTTCGTGACGTGTCTGCAAGGCTCAGCCCTCCGCTTTCAGCTGCGAACATCTCTCGAGCATCCTGGTGGTGGCCTCTTGAATGTCTCCGAGCCGACCTGCCACCAGCCTCTCGAACGAGTCGGTAGTTGCTTTGGTGGTCAGGTCTGACGGCAGGCCATCGCGCTCGAAAAGCTCAGTGACGAGATCCTTCGCCGTTCTTTTGACTTCATCGAGTGCTCGCCCAAGATGCTCCCCGGCCTGTGCGGTGTTAGGGAGATTGTCGGTAGTCATCGCTCTCCTCCAATCGACAATGGACTATTTATTAAAGCATTTAATTAACGCATGCGCAAGCTACTGCTTGGCAAGGGCGCTGTCCTGGAGCAGCTTCAAGGTATTGACCACTTGTTCGCCATGTCCAAGCGGGGTGACACGACCGAATATTTTCACTACATTGCCACCTGGATCAATAATAAATGTACGCCGCAGTATGCCTTCGCGACCAAACATTTTTGGCCCCCAGGCTTCATAGGCTTCTATTGTGCCTCCACTCGGATCGGATAATAATGTGAAGTTTAGCGTGTGTTTGGCTTTGAATTTTTCGTGACTGCTCGGGTCGTCTTTAGAGACGCCAATAATGTCAGCGCCAAGCTCGGCAATGGCGTCGCGCGCATCGCGAAATCCGCAAGCCTCAACTGTACAGCCTGGGGTGTCATCTTTTGGGTAAAAATAGAGTACGATCCACTTGCCTTTATAATCTGCAAGGGTACGGAGTGCTCCCTCGCTGTCTTGGAGTGAAAAATCTGGTGCGGTGAATGGAGTTGTGCGTAAGGGCATAGCCCTAAGTATAGCTCCTAAAAAAGCGAATGCCCAGCCTCCTTGTGGGGGGGCTGGGCACAGTTGCCGGCTTAGCGACCCCAGACCCATGTGAGGATCAGACAGAGCCACAGCGCGACTGTAGCCAGTGTGGCCAGGATCGGTCCGAAGACAGTGTTGATGTTCTTGTCGATGGCGTACTTGTGGTGCACCATGATGATCAGGAACACGGCAACGAAGCACAGACACCAGAAACTGTAGACGACAAAACGCAAAGCCTCACCCTTATTGAACCAGAAGGCGAGCGTCAGAGCTGCCATGATACCGGTTCCGGTGACACCTCCTAGCGCGAGGTCCCAGTTGAGCAGCCAGCGTTTTGGGTGGGCTGCATGCCGTTGCCAGTAGGTTGGTTCCGGTCGCCCCTCGGTCACTGCTCTCCCCTTCGTCGAATCCCAAGGCAATTTAACAATAGTATTGATCATGATGCAACTCCTATTGCTGTAGACAAACTCATAGAGGAGTGCTATAATATAAAAACTTGTATCCATCAACGAGCCGAATTGACGCCAAACCACGCGGTGGCAACACCGTGCACATGGAAGTGAGGCAAGTCATGATGTCGAGCATGTCCGGTCTGACCGTTGGCCAGGAGCTCACCATCAACGGATCCACCTACACCGTGAGCGACTCCAAGATGTTGGGCAAGCTCCCGGTTCGTGTGGTGTTCTCCGCCGTCGGTGGTGAGTACTGTCTGACGACCGGCCTCGAGCGCGTCCCGAACGCCCTGTGGCATGCTGTCGGTGTGGCCGACATCCTGGGCAGCAGCATCGGCAGTGAGCAGCTGAAGTTCGGCGCCGCAACCTTCGAGTTGCGGGCGACCGGCCCCGACTGGCACTACTACCAGGCTGGAGGTGACCACCTGCTGCTGTTCAAGAACGGTAACTGGAAGGGCAAGCGCGGTACGCCGATCACCTCGATCGGCTAACCGCTCGGGCTCTGACCGCCACGCAA
>DASUUR010000002.1:0-8292 GCA_036373975.1 Saccharimonadales bacterium (SeqCode) | reverse complement strand
GATCGTGCGGTCAACCCGAGCAATCTGCTCAATTGGCCACTCTGGCGCAATAGGCTGAATAAGCGCATCGAGCTCTGCACGAGTGCCAAATACACCCTGCACGAGTCGCTCAACAAACGCCTTATCTTCAATCGTATCGGCGTAGCGTTCAAGATTCCGCGCCAATACTTCTTCGAGCTTTAAGGTTTCATCATTTGATTGTTCACGAAATTCACACTCATACAAGGTTTGTAGTGCGATAATACGGCCGAGGTGACGATTAGATGCCATAGGCTTTTCTAGGCTCCTGTTTATTATTTAGCGTCGCTATAAAAGTACGTTTATTTCGCAGCTGCTTTAGTTGCAGGAGCTTTCTTTTTAGCAGGCGCCGTAGGCTTAGGAGCCACTTTAGTAGTTTTTTGCTTCAATTCAAGGCGAGCCTTGCCGCTTTCGCGCTTAGTAGTGAACACTTTAACTGGCGAAGTTGCGTTAACAATGCGTGCCAATTTTAGTACAAGGTGACTGCGTCGCAGGCCGCTCTTGCGTGCGCTGGTCTGCTTTTTTGGTTTACCCATAGTGAGAATGGTCCTCTTAGCTTAAATATAAATCTTACGCGTAATTATACGCTAAAAACAGATCTGACGCAAGGCGTACTAGCTATAAAACGATATTCAAAAGTCTATTTGGTACATAGATAGTACGTTTTGGTGACGCACCGGCCACATACTTGCTGACTTGTTCGTGAGTGAGCGCAATCTCCATAACCTGTGCTTCATTTGCACCTTCAGGCACCTGCACTTTACCCCTAAACTTACCGTTAACCTGAATTGCAACCTCAATAAGCTCCGTCTTTAAAACGGATTCATCCCATACAGGCCAATGCCCGGTATGAATTGAGTCTGCGTGACCTAGTTGGCTCCACAGTTCTTCGGTGATATGCGGCGCAAATGGTGCAAGCAGCTGCAAAAGCGCCTCAAGTGCATCTCGCCATTCCTTGCCTTGCATACCCTTAAGCTTGAGTTTGTATAGCTCGTTGACGAACTCCATCAGCGCCGCAATCGCAGTATTAAAGCGAAGCCCATCAAGGTCATCGGTCACCTTACGGATAGTCTTGTTGGTGATCTTCTGAAGCGCAGGCGTGTCGGCAAAAGTACCATCCTGTGCAGTTTGATGATATTCCTGTAGGAGCACCCATACTCGGTTTAAGAACCTGTATGTTCCCGTAATACCCCGCGGATCCCAAGCTGCATCGAGTTCGTATGGGCCGATAAACAATTCGTAGACACGTAAAGCATCTGCTCCGTAACCTTGGTCCACGAGTTCAATAGGGTCTACCACATTACCCTTACTTTTGCTCATTTTCTGACCATCAGCGGCATTAATATAGCCGTTATATACCAGCTGTTTAATAGGCTCCTTGGTGGCGAGCAGGCCCATGTCGTTAAAGACGTGCGACCAGAACCGGGTGTACAGCAAATGGGAAACAGCGTGATCACCACCACAGTAGTAGTCAACGGGCAGCCAATAGCTTACTGGGTTTTCGGACCATGCGGCAGTGGAGTTGCGGGGATCCGTGTAGCGCAACAAGTACCAGCTTGAGCAGGCGTAGCCATCCATTGTATCAGTCTCGCGCATAGCTGGGCCTCCACAGGTCGGACAGGTCGTGTGCACCCAATCAGTTGCCTTGGCAAGCGCACTACGACCGTCGTCAGACGGCAGATAATCATCAATCTCTGGCAGCACTACTGGTAGCTGACTCTCCGGCACTGGTACCGCTCCGTGCTTTTCACAGTGCACAATAGGAATAGGGACGCCCCAGTAACGCTGACGACTGATAAGCCAGTCGCGCATGCGATAGTTAATTTTACTCTCCCCAAGTTGCCGTTGCTGCAACCAGGCGACAATCTCTTCGCGCGCTTCTTCGGTTCGCATGCCGGTAAAGGCGCCTGAGTTGATAAGTATACCCTCACCCGCATAAGTTTCCTCAGTTGTTTCGTGAGTTGGCTTCTCGATAACCGCCTTGATTGGCAGATTAAAGGCTTCCGCAAAAGCAAAATCTCGCCCATCATGTGCTGGCACGGCCATAATTGCGCCGGTACCGTAACCTGTAAGTACGTAATCGGCAATCCAAACCGGAATCTTTTCGCCTGTTGCTGGGTTAATTGCATGGGCCCCGGTTGGCACGCCGGTCTTTTCGCGACTTTCGTTCATGCGCTCAATGTCGGACTTTTTCTGCGAATCAAGAATGTAGGCTTCAACCGCTTCTTTCGCGTCAGGTGCCGTAAGGGCAGCCACTTGCGGGTGTTCGGGAGCAAGCACCAGGAACGTTGCGCCAAAAAGAGTATCTGGCCGAGTAGTAAACACTGGAATGACTTGGTCACCGCCATCGATAGCAAACTTGATTTCAGCACCCTCAGAACGACCGATCCAATTACGCTGGGCTGTGCGAATCTTATCTGGCCAGTCTAAGTCATCGATTCCTTCCAGCAAGGCATCGGCGTACTCGGTGATCTTAAAAAACCATTGTTTCATAGACTTGCGCGTAACCACACTGCCACAGCGCCAACACTTGCCGCCCTCTACTTGCTCGTTTGCAAGCACTGTCTTGTCTACTGGGCACCACCACTGCGCACTTTGCTTTTGGTATGCAAGGCCATGTTCAAATAATTTTGTAAAAATCCACTGTGTCCAGCGATAGTATTCGGGGTCGGAGGTATTAACCTCGCGCGACCAGTCGTACGACATTCCCAGCTTACTTAGTTGTGTTTTGAAGTTGGCGATGTTAGTTTTGGTAACTTTAACCGGTGAAATACCAGTTTTAATAGCATAGTTTTCAGCAGGCAAGCCAAAGGTATCCCAGCCAATGGCCGAAAGGACGTTCTTGCCGCGCTGCCGGTGGAAACGGGCTATAACATCAGAGATTGAGTAGTTGCGCACATGGCCCACGTGTAAACCTGCACCACTTGGATACGGGAACATAGCGACGGCATACACTTTATCTTTGCCGGGCTCTTCAGTGACTTCGTAAAGTTTTGAGCTTTGCCACTCACGTTGCCACTGTGCTTCAATTTCTAACGGACTATAGCGTTTCATTACGACGCCCATTATAACAGATACGAATTAAGGGCTACTACTTAAATTTGCTGAACTGTTTTGACTTTATGGCTAACCAAGCAGGCGATTGTCGTACAAGTTGCTGCTCTTCATCGGTGCTGTGCAGGATAACTTTCAAGGCTTCTTCTGTAAAGACGCCATTCTGGGAACCCTTGGCAAGAATAACCGCCCCTTTCTCCATAACACCATGCACAAACGCACCCGCATCATACGGTGACATAAAGCTTTTAACCTGGCAGCCCCGTCTAGCTGCTGCGGGCGCTAGGTATTTCTCAGCCTGCTCGCCAACAGTTACAACCCAGGCTAGAGCATTTGGATCGCACATTTTACCGACTTTTTCGTGCTCTTGCGGCGAAAGGTCACCCATTTCATTAATACTGCCCAAAATTGCAATCCGCTGAGGTGCCTGGAGTTTGTAGAGCGTTTGGAGAGCAGCGATCGCCGAGAGGGCACTTGAATTGTACGAATCATCCAGAAGAACAGTATCTTTCTGGCCCCTTAAAATATTCATGCGGCCCTTAACCGGGCGGATTTTCTCGAGACCGGTTCGCACCTGTTCACTGGTTAGACCTAGTTTTGCGCCAATCAGCCCGGCCGCCACTGCGGCCTTTATGTTGTGCTCGCCCACAAGCCGTAGCCGTACTGGCACCTCTCCAAACTCAGGAGCAATAAATTTACCAGTAAAACCGCCGTCAAAACTAGCATCCTCGACCACAAATCGGTATTCAGCGCTACCACTAAGGCCATAGGTATCGACATTAGTGGTACTAACAATGCCTGCAAACTCGCCAGGGATATCATCTCTATTAATCACCAGCAGGTTGCTAAATTCACCGACGCCCAGCTCTTCTTTTGCCACCGCTTCGATAGTCTTAAAGAATTCCATGTGTTCATTGCTCACGGCGGTCACTACGCCAATATCCGCCTTAAGGTAGGTGCCAAAGTGCGCAATATCACCGGGCATATCCGTGCCAAGCTCTTGCACAATAACATCAACATCTTTTGGCGAGTTAATACGGAGCTTTGCAGCCCGCTTAACCCGCGCCCATTCATATAGAGAACGGATGTTGGCAGGGTACTCAATCCCCAGGATTGCTAATGGTGCGCTTATATGCACATTATGATTACCTTCGTGAGTGCGTACCCGCAGCCCCTCGGCAAGCACTGTTGCGATCGCCATTTTGGTGCTTGTTTTACCGACACTGCCGGCCACAACAACAAGGGTTGGCTTATGCTTGGCGAGATATTTGCTGACTAATTTTTCAAGATGGGACTGAATAATTTTCTTAAACATACTTGTGTTTATCATATATGAAAACGGGTCCCTCGCCTAGGCGGGAACCCGTTCAGGCTAGCGAGGGATCACAAGCTCGGCGACACCCGTGCCACCGAATGCTGCAATCAGCTGATCGGTCATGCAAACGTTCAGCATGCCGTTTGGCCCACTCACATCCAGCGCGACACCGGGTGCCAACCCGATAAAGGGGTGGATGCTCGTACGACTGTTGTCGATGATGATGTACGGTTTCCCAGCCCGCACATTCACAGTCTTCGTGACGGTGCCCTTCAGCGGTGGATCGTCCTGGGTGGTCGGCGAGCTGGCCACACCGATCATGTAGTACATGAAGCTATGAGGACCGTAGCCTTCAACCCCTTGTACAAAACAGATCCTGGCGAACTGGAGCAGCCTCTTTGCCATTGCTGCAGGGAGCTGGTAGACACGGTCCCGCGGCGCAAGCTCCTTGACGCGGATCTCTGAGTACTCCCGATGCCGGAAAGCAGCCAGGCTACTTCCCGGCACAGTGATACCAGTCACCATCTCAAGGCGGACCTCTCTGCCTCGAGCCCTTGAGGTCCGCGACTTTGTTATAGCGGGCTCGCACCGTAACGTCACTGCCGTTTCGTTGCTCACTTGGAGCATCCTCTCTAGTCGATTACCAATAATATGTTATAATATATCAAGCTCGTTGAGTCAAGTTAGACAGTATGGTGATGGTGCTAGCGAATGAAGCGCCATGGAAGCTGCGCAGATGAATCTGGAGTTACCTTATGGGCAAACGAAAAGAAGAATTCCCGCTGGACATCGTGCTGACTGTCTTGCATGGCCCGCTGTTCCCTGTCGCGCCCGACAAGCTGGTCGACCTGATTGAGTTCCTACTCAAACGCCAGGTGGAAAACGAGGCAGATGGAGCCGAAATGGAGAGGGCCCGCGAGCAAGCAAGCCCGATCCTCAAACGGCAGCTCTCCCAGCTATTCAGGGCAACCACTCCGCCTAGGGTCGAGGGGAAAGCCCTGCAAGCATGGCTCGTTCGACTACAGCAAAAGCACGGTGCAACCGTCACCGTGCAAAAGCCGTGAGCATTGGGCGCCCCGAAGTCCGGGGCGCCCAAACAAATTACCTATGGAATATAAAAGTTAACATCTACCCCATACCAAGTATTGTTTGGTGAGGCAGTTGATGGATAACTCATTGTACTGTTTGCACTATATACTCCGTTACGCGCACCCACCGTATCGGCTGGGGCTGTTAGTGACCCGTTCGTCACTGCGCTATCAAACACATCATTCGTATATTCTTCGCGCCCATTTGGTGAGTAGTAGCCCACAACATAATCAGTATTAGCACTCACACTCACCGGTGAGCTAAAGGCAACATTAATCCAGCCAGACTGTTGGTTCCCAGGTAGTAGTGAACGCGAAGCAAGTAGGTTACCGCTTGTATCCCAGAGTCCAACCGTTAGAGGCGTTGTTCCTGTCGGATAAACCCCGGAGGCTCGATAGATTCGGACACCGGCAACATTCCCAGCCGTTGAAGTATTCCACCGCATACCAACCGTTACCGGATCGGTCTGGCCAGTATCTGTGGCCGATGGCGTAGTACTGCCGAACAGAGTAGTGTAGCTTTGTGCACTACCGGTATTTGACATGACGCTACTGCCACTTGAATTATTGCCACATGCATCAACATTTGTCACTGTGTATGTATAGCTTGTACCCGCGGTAGCCGTAACATCGGTTATTGAGCTATTGCTCCCACTAATGTAGCCCAGAACATCAACAATCTCGCCTTGCTGACGCACAAGTTTGGTGCGTGTAATAGCACCAGCAGAAGTTGCCGAGTTTGTGTCAACGCCCGTGGTACTCCAGCTAATCGTTCGGCCGCCGCTGTGAGAGCTTGAGTATCCGCTGCTGTTACCTGGGTTTGTTGCGTCCCCCACTACTGGAGTTACCCAATAATTAGCCGTTGTTGCATTGCTTGGTACAGTGGCGTCGTTTGAAGTGTACGAATATACCCCACTATTTCCTGCGGGAATCTTCACAACATCTTCGCTGTTACCAAACTGGCCTACTGCAATACTGCCGTCAAAGAAATTATTACCGCCCGCATATGCGCTATCTGCTGCGTAATTACCGTTCGGCATCGAAACCCACACCATGTACACGTGATCATCCCTCACTTGTACATTAGAGCCAAAGTTAACGCTCTGCCAACCCGAACTTGTTTCACTCGTGAAGGTAGCGGAAGCTAAATCGGTAGAGGTTGTGACATCGTATAAATGAGCGATATGCGTACCTGTATTGGCGGTCGTTTTGTAGAATTTCACACCTTGTACATAAGGCGCTCCTCGAACCTCAAACTTGACGCCAACGTTAATGGCACTGCTATCGCCAACATTTGTGTTGTATGGCGTAAGGTGCGATAGCGGATCTGTCGGACAACTTGAAAGTGCCTGCGCAGTTCTGCCACCAGGCATTACCACTGGTAGCCATACTGCTGTAACTATGGCTATCGTAAGTATAGCCACTCTCTTTAAGTGTTTTTTCATGGGCCCACCCTTTCTTGGCATTACTCAATTAAGAGCAATTTAATAATGTTGTAAAATTAGTATGCACCTGTTATTACAAAAGTACAACGATAAATTTAAGTATCTTGATACGGGAAAATTAAATAGCTCCCACCCTGACACATTCTGTGCCAGGGTGGGAGCCAGTAGCCAACTACAGAGGGCTAACCGCGCGAACAGTGCCGTCGGCTTCGATGATGAGACGCGTCAACCGGAGGCTCGTCCCCCTCGCGCTCTTCGTGGGAGGGGTGGAGATGCCGATGTCATCGCCCTTGGCGGTAGCCGCGGTCAACTGCTCGATGAGCCCCCTTACCGCATTTTCAGCCTTGGCACGATCGAGGCCCTTGGCCTGCATGATCGCAGCCTCAAAGCCGTTGACGAGATGCTCAGCGGTACGCGCATCCATGTCTTGCTCCTTCTGCTCATCTGGAGAGGCATCTTTTGCCTGACTTATACTGCCCTATAACAAGTGTTATTGCAAGCCTTAGAGAATGCCCTTCGGGCGAACATCTCCGTTGGGCTTGATCTCAAGACGGTTGATGTTGTAGCTGCCCTTGGTGTCGGTGACGATCGCCGGGGTGTCGCCCTTGGCAATGGCCGCAGTCAACTGCTCGATCAATTCACGCACTGCTTTCTCGCGCTGAGCGCGATCCACACGTGGGTGGCCCTGAGCGATTGCAGCCTGCAACCCCTGCATGAGGGAGTGCGACATCTGTGGGTCCATCGATCTGCTCCTTATGCCCTCTATACTTGTAAGACCTCTTCTGGGCAGAGCTATTATGAACTCCAACCAATACTATTGCAATATAGCTTTTTACCCACAAAACAAACCACGCATCCAGTGGGTCGGTGGATGCGTGGTGTGAAAAACTATATGGTGGAGCATATCGGATTCGAACCGATGGCCTCTTCCATGCCATGGAAGCGCGCTACCAACTGCGCCAATGCCCCGTAATTATGTATTGGTTTCACTCTACAACAAATCCCTAGCCATATCAACATTCATAATTATTGTGAATAAGTACTTGATTAAAATTATATTTATGGTAAGGTAATTCAGTACGTGTTTGACAACCCTCGACACAACGGGATTCGGAATGAACATCGTTTTGGCGCAAGCACAGGCTGCCGACGCAGGCAGCAAGTGGATCACAATCGGACTGCTGGCGCTGTCCATCGTGGCCCTCAACTGGAAAGGGTGGACCGATCAGCAGGCGCAAACGGGTCCGGTCGCGAAGATCGCATCCGTCGCGCTGGGCATGGGTGCTTTCGGCATCTTCCTGACGATCCTCAACATCCAGTTGCTCAAGGACTGGTCCAAGGCAGTGGCTGGGTGGATCCAGCTGTCCCCCAC
>DASUUR010000001.1:0-6176 GCA_036373975.1 Saccharimonadales bacterium (SeqCode) | reverse complement strand
GTAGAAAATCATCGGGAAAATAGTCGAGCAGTGTTGCCGGCTGCTCACCCGCCTCGCGATTGGTGAGGTAGCGAGAGTAATTTTCGATGCCCTTCACAAAGCCAGTTTCCTCGAGCATTTCAAGGTCATACTTGGTGCGCTGACTGAGTCGCTGGGCCTCAAGGAGCTTGTTGTTCTTTTCAAAATACTGCAGCCTGTCTTCGAGCTCATCCTTAATTTTGGTAATTGCAAATTTTAACTTGTCCTGAGGCGTAACATAGTGGCTGCTTGGGAAGATTTTGAGTTCAGAAGGCTCAGACAAGATCTCGCCGGTAAGCGGGTCTATTTCAGTTAGGCGATCGACATCATCACCAAAGAACTCAACACGATAGGCCGTTTCGCTACCCGCGGGGAATACATCAACCACATCGCCGCGAACCCGGAATGTACCACGATGAAAATCTATATCATTACGTTGATATTGAATATCGGTGAGCCAGCGAATAAACTTTTCCTGCTGGCGCCGCTCGCCCTTAGTAACCGTAACGGCCATTTCTCCATAATCCGACGGTGAGCCAATACCATAAATACAGCTTACGCTCGCGACGATGATCACATCGCGACGAGTCAGCAGCGCACTGGTTGCCGCATGGCGCAAGCGATCGATTTCTTCATTAATTTTAGAATCTTTCTCAATGTACGTATCGCTGCTTGCAATATAGGCTTCCGGCTGGTAGTAGTCAAAGTAGCTTACAAAGTAATGCACTTCGTTATCAGGAAAGAAGGCTTTGAATTCCGAGAAAAGCTGAGCCGCGAGTGTTTTGTTGTGTGCCAATACCAATGTTGGCACCTGCCGCTGCTGAATAATGTTGGCCATGGTGAACGTCTTGCCCGATCCGGTTACACCGAGCAGCGTCTGCTCTTTTTCATTCTTTTCCAGGCCACCCAAAAGCTGAGCGATAGCCGTGGGCTGATCACCGGTAGGCTGATACTTTGATTGTAACGAAAAAGGCTTATTCATAAACCATTCTATTATACCATTTCTATTGCTTTTTTACGGATTATAGTGTTGAATAGTACGGTCCAAGACCCCAAAGGAGAAAACCATGGGTTACAGGAAAGAGATTGTCGCCGCGCTGATTCTCTTGGGCGTTTCGGCTTCCAGCTCCTCCATCCACACACCCACCAACATCCTGAGCGAAGCGCAGTGGAGAGGGGTGCTCAGCGAGCTGGGGTACAAGGAGAACGTTGACGAGACCGTCGCGTTGCTCGGAACCGAGCAGCGCAACGGCAAGTGGTACGGCTGGATCCTGATCGGCAACTGCATCGGCAGCGTTGAGCAGAGTTCCCCACGGACCAAAGTGTTCGTCTTGTCGAGCCTGGGCGGGTACCGCAACCTGACCCTCGATCAGTTCCAGGGCACACTGGCAAGCATCAGGAATGTGCCGGCAGACGAGCTGAAGAAGGCTTTCGTATCCAAGGAGATCGAACGCTCCTTCAAGGATCGTTGCCTGCCCCTGAAGTAGGCCAACAACGGCTCCTCGCACCCAAGCAGTGCGAGGAGCCGTCTTCATATATTGAAATAATTTAACAAACATGTTTTAATTATTCTGTAATTGCCCCCGAGGTTTAAGAGGTGCAGCAATGCGCTTGATCATTCTGGCCGCTGCGGCAGTACTGTTGGCTGGCTGCGGCAACACCAATGCAGCGCCCACGCCCACCACTCCGGTGGTTGTTACCACCGACACAAGCAACAACGTCATGTCTCGATCCGACTTCGAGAAGGCCGTAGCAGCACTCGGCCACCCCTCGATGACGATCGACTACGACAACGAGAGCAAGCACTGGGTTGCCAAGGGTTCGCTCGGCCGATGCACGTACGAACTCGATCAGAGCAGCGTCGGCAGCCGGAGCATCGAGCTCGACAAGTTCGGCGGCAAAGACAACAATCTCAAGGCCAGTGACCTGGAGCTGCCCAGCCTGCAGAACGTCAAGTTCGGTGAACTGACCAAGGCCGCTGGGAAGGCGAAGGTCAAGCAAAACTTCAGCTGTCTGAGGTAGCCGATTGGGGCGCTCGTTCACGATACCTTTGTGAACGAGCGCCCTTTCCTCTATCCGCGCCTGCTCGGGCGTACGATCTTGCCGTCGTCTTCGACCTCTTCTTTAAAGTCGGCATACTTCTCGTTCAGAGTCTCGATCACCTGTTTTACAAGGCGTAGTGGATCAGTATCGTAAATAATAGACTTAACATGAGGGGTCGTAATATTCTGCGTAAGGCTCGGGATAAAGTCCGCCAGCCCACCGCTGCCAAGCAACACGGCACACACTTTGTTACTCTCGATGGCAGTCGAGAATTCGTGCAAGCTCCCCATGCGTCCACCGACCGTAATCACCGCATCGCTAGAGCGCACCAAATGTACATCTCGCCCAACATATTCCATGCCGGTAAAGTTAATGTAATCAAACTCCTTGGTGGGCAATTTGTAAGAATGAATGTGCTCACGGTAGGTGGCTGCGGGTGAAAAACCAATAGATAGCCCATTAACAGATTTTGCTCCCATAGCTGCATAATGCGGCAAGCCCACAGTTGCACCGGTCACAAGGGTGTGCCCCGCCTCGGCAATTGCTTTTCCAATCTCAAAGGCCAATTGGTGAGAGGAAACGACAGTATTCCCTGATGCCGCTCCCGATACACATATCTGAAATTTACTCATTGCTCTCCTTTACTGCTTCAGTTTTTCTGGTGCTATCATGTCATTATCTAGCTGCTGCAGAATCTGCTGCTCCAAGTTCTTCTCGCCCATATAGCGCATAAAAATCTCATTCCACAAGCTCTCTCTAAAATGATATACGTAGCGATTCTCATAAGCCTCTTCGTTTGAGTAGCTCAAGCTAACATCAACCAAGTTAACAGTAACTGGGCGACCATCAAATAGCAGACCGACGTAGTCGTTATCTTTCCAAAATTTCATTTCTGGATCTAGCTTATAGAGCAGTTCTTCGGCGCGTCGCCAGTGTAAATCCTCTGGGTGAACATGCGGCTGAAAAGCCTCGGGGTGATTCTCGTCTTTGAGCTTGCCAAAATAACGCTGTATAACGCGCCAGTGAACATACTGCCCGGCCATTTGGCTGGCATTACCGGTATCGGCAATTAATGTCTCGACAACGGTCGCACCAAAGTTCTTTGTAGATTGCTTGAGCTTAAAGAAAGAGGAGTATAAACGTATTTCATTGATGTAGTGGAAAATTAGAGGGAGACTTTTTAGAGTAATGCCCTTCATGTGTGTCTGCTTCATAGGCACCACAACAATCACCCCAAGCTCCTTGGTGTGCGTGATATTATGCAGCTTCTTTTTAACAAAGCCTTCGGCAAGATCAACATATTTTGCATGATCCATCACAACAATTTCAATATCACGGGTTTCGAAGTCATTAGCCGTTACGGTTTTAAAGAGTTCATTGTAGGTGTTTAGCCATTCTCCGCCCTCAGAAAACCGTAAGGCAGTGTAGATCTCATTAAGATCCTCGGCTTCAAACATCGCTTCCAGGGAGCTGTACCCCAAATGAGCCATAAGCTTCTTGGGTGGCATTTTCCGTAACAGCTCTTTTGCAACCGAGTGTTTTAAGACCCAACACTGCATATTGGTACCGATATTTTTGGCGGCTGTAACAATCAGAGGCACCATCTCGGCCACATTTGAAGCATCATTGCCACCTATCAGCCGCGTCACTCGGTCGTTATCAGCCTGCATGCGACCCATCAACCCCTGGTAGAACTCCCGTCCGGTCGTATCGTGCCAATCTAGGCCTAACTCACGCATTGCCGCGTGCGTCTTTTGAGTTATCTCCCCTATAAGCCGTGCGTCAATCCCTTTGTGGCCACTGGCTTTTTCAAGCTGCTGCAACGCAAGGCTAAAAAGGGGCTCCTCGGCATCCAAAAGATCTCGTAATATTTTCGCCATTATTTCTGTCCCTGTTTTCTATAAGTATATCACGGTTATGCTTGCCAAGCAGTGCAAAGTTACAGTACTATCGCTCATATGCGTCGCGCCTTTGAAAAAACTCAAGAAGTATGGCCCGAATTCTCTGCCGAACAGAAAGCTGGGGCGCTCACCGCCGGTGCTCTAACTACAGCCCGTGCAGCGGCTTCTATTCCTGCGCTGTTAAAAGACAAAGACACCTCTTGGACATGGAAAGACACCGGGCTCCATACCGCAGCTGCACTTACCGATAAGCTAGATGGTGATATTGCGCGTTCGACCGAGGGTGTCACTCCACTTGGCAAAGCCGCCGACCCTGCGGCGGACAAGGTTTTTAACACAGGGCTCGAAATTGCGATGGCCCAGCGCGGGGAGCTGAAGGCTACACATGTTGGCATTCGTTTCTTGCGTGACGCTGGCATCAGCGCCCTGCGCGCCGCCGTAAGCCACAAGACTGAAGGCAATGCAGACATTGGAGCTAACATATCAGGCAAGATCAGCACTGCAACACGGCTGGTTGTAAATGTTGCCGCCGCCTCGCCACTTGGTGAACGCTATCCTCGGTTACGAGACAGGGCCCAGACCATAAGTACGCTTGCGGTTATCGCGTCTGGCGCCTACACCGCCTATAAATTAGCACAAAAATTACGCAATGAGGGCACTAAAAGCGCGTCTCCTCAATAGGCATCTCGTGCAGCTCTACGCCTTTATGCAGAATGCCGGCCTTGGCTCCAATCTGTCGCACCACCGAGGTTGAGTTGGCGCTTGCAAATAGCACAGCCTCATGTAACGGTGCGCCCTTTGCCCAATAGCTTACAAACCCAGAGCCAAAAGCATCTCCAGCACCGGTTCTATCCACAACCGGGACGTCTTCGTACATGCCAGCCTTTACCACCGTCTCACCATCAGTCGCAATCGCCCCACGAGGTCCATCAGAGATAACCACTGTTGGCACAAGCCGATGCGCATGACGCACTAACTCATCGAGTGTCTTGCCCTGCACAAGCTTTTGTACTTCTTCTTTATTCATCAGTAATACATCGATATCTTCAAGTAAAGCAAGGATCTTCTCTGGCGATTTTAGCTCGGCTGTTCCAGGATTAAAAGCAATCTGCACCTTGTGCTTGGTTGCCTCTGTAACGCACCGCTCTAGAAGTTCCATTGATCCAACCGATGACAAATATACCCAGGCCGCACCCTCAAGGGCGCTGAGGTCATAGTCCTTAGCCTGCAAGTTACGCGTTGAGCCATAAAACCGCAAAATTGTCCGCTCACCTGTGGGGGCAAGCAGAATCGATGAGTAACTTGTCTTAAAATGATCCTCTTGGTGTAGTGAGCGGGTATTCACCCCTTCATTATCGAGCTCGCTTGCCAGCGCCAATCCCGCAGGATCATTGCCAACAAAACCAATGAACTCACTATTGAGCCCTTGACGGGCGAAAGTCACCGCTGCATTCATGGCATTTCCACCAGAGGTAAAGACGACATCATCCATAACCAGCTTTTCACCCATAGGAATATGGGCATATTCTGCGTTGCCTTCATGTTTTGGCTTAAATACCTCACCCCCCACCAAGAACACATCCTGGGTCGCCGTTCCTACGGCCACCATTCTCATCTCATCGTGTCTCATATATACAGCCCTACACCACCGCCCGGCCAGCACTGCCAAACGCATCGATTTTTTCCTCAACCACTGCCTGCACAGCCTGATACACTTCGGGCATTAGCTTAACAACGGCGTATTCATCGGGGTGATCATTCAATACTTTCTCGAGCGTTTTACGAAACACGTAACGCATGTCGCTATTAATATTAATTTTACTAACGCCAATCTTGGCCGCCTCTTCAAAATAGTGAAGGGGCGTTCCACTACCACCATGTAAACTTATGGCACACGGAATGGCTTCGCGAATAAGCCGCAGCAACTCTAGGTCAAGCTCTTTGGGCACAGGATATTTGCCGTGCAGATTACCAACGGCGGCTGCAAAGGTATCGATTCCAGTAGCCTCTACAAAAGCAGCAGCTCCGCCGGGCGTGCTGAAGGTTTTTTTAATCTCTTCATAATCAATCGCCTCGGTGAAAACATTCGAGCCACCACCAAAATAATGCGGTTCGCTCTCAACAAGTGCACCGGTAAATTTTGCGTATTCTACAACCTCTTTTGTGCCTTCGATAATTTCTTCGTCTGTCGCCTCGTGGTTCGCCTGGCTTATA